>CAZXWJ010000014.1:0-35277 GCA_964644375.1 uncultured Desulfobacteraceae bacterium
GTCCTCGCGCCGCCGATATGGAGATAGCCCGTCGGACTGGGCGGGAAACGTGTGACAACTTTATCCGTGGTCATAACTGTGTGATGCCTCCGCAAGTCAATCGTTTTATCAAGGTCGCCATATATTTCCCCTTGGGTTTTACCTGTTTATCGAGAAAGAATAACGGGTATCAGGGATAGCCTTCGGGGATATGGGGACGGGAAAAAAAGTGAAATGGCGTCCGGGTAAAAACTTTGAAAGGACTTTAGCACAGGGCCGGGCGGGAAACAAGTTCGAATTCCCTGTGTTTCATCGAAGGGTTATGATCCGGGGAGATGTGCAGGCAATGGCGGGGAAGTCATGGACCGAACAGGGCATTTCGGTCGATTCGACCGGTCCCCAAGTTGCACCTTGAGGTGCTCTTAGGCCTTTTCCAATTCGCAGAATGCGTTCACATCTCTTTCCCGATCAGGATTTTTTTGTGGCGTTTGTTCAGTTCTTGCGCCCGCTCTTTTTCCCCCATTTCCTCAAGGACTGCAACCAGCCCGATCATCACCTCCTCGAGTGCCGGGTGCTCGGGGCCGTAAACGCTTTCCAGAATGCCCAGGGCCTCCTCGTAATATCTGAGGGCACGATCCGGTTCATTCCGGTTCCGGTAGACCAGGCCGAGATCCGTCAGGGTTTCGGCCACCTCCGGGTGTCGGTATCCGTAGACCTTTTTCATGATATCTGCCGCTCTCTGCAGCAGGATACTTGCCCCGCCGGGATCGTCCATTTCATCCAGCAGGAGGCCCATTGTGCGAAGGGTGGTCGCGATACCGGAGTGATCCGGGTTCATGCCTCCCTGAATGGTGCTCACGGTCCGTTGAATGACCGATTTTGCATAGGCCTTGTCTCCCGAATAGTAGGCCGTCCAGGCCAGGTCCGGGAGGTTCTTGAGTGTTTGGAGACGGGTCTTTCCAAAGGCGTTTTCTCGAATTTTCAGGGCGCGTTCATAGAGGGTACGAGCGTCTTTGAATTTCATCATGGACCACTGGAGATAATAGGCATACCGGTCGCAGGCATCGGCCACTTCAGGGTGTTTCGGCCCAAAGAGTTTTTCCCTGCACCTGATGGCCGCCTTATAGAACTTGTCAGCCATGGATGGGTGACAGCGCCTCCAGAGTCGAGCCGCCATATCGAGTGTTCTTGCGATCTCCGGGTGAAACGGTGAGGCATAGGCCTTGGTTCGAATCCATTCGGCCCTTTCGTACACCAGTACAAAATCGCACAGTTCATTTGTCTTCCTGTCCGTGTCCCGATCCATTTTTTCCAGCAGGTCCTGCCGCGCCAGATAAAGCTCTGCAATCCTATCCAGGGAGGCCGCCACATCGAGATGATTTTCCCCAAGTTGCTGAATGCGGTTTTGAAGCACCACCCGTGCCCCGGCAACAGCCCTGCTGTACATGTCCAGTGCCGTGGCCCATTCGCCCCGGACCTCAAGTGTTTTTGCTCGATTCAGCAATCCCTCGACCCTGTGATCCGTTGTTTTCGCCCTCATCCCCAAACCCCCTCCATCGGCGGCGAGGGTGGACGGAACGGGAACGGTGCACAGTAAAACCAGGAAGAGCAGGGGGATTACCCGCCCGGAAGATCTCATCGTCTTGATCATGGTATTCATTATCCTCCTTGACATTTTGCTTGTCCAAGCGGTAAATTCCCGAACCTGTTTGTTCGATGCGTTTTTTTCGCTGAGGCGGGGTCCTGGGATCGGTAAACCAGGCTCCGGAAAAATTCGGGTCAACCGTTTCTTTTCTACGGGATTATCCCTCTAGGGTCAAGTCTCAGGCGGCCTCCCTGATCCGCTGTCAAAAAATGATATGCGAATCGGTCAGTGGATTTAGCCGCTTTGGACCCTCAGCATTTTGTGGTCGACAGCCCCTTTAAATCCGGCCATGTTTTTGCCTTCGCAGCAGGGCGACCCGGGCCCGGAACAGGAGATATCAGGCCCGCCGTCGTCGATCGAATAAGGGGATGGGACAATCGGTTCAGGTAGCGGTATCTCCTCGGCAACCGGTTAACTGGAGGGTGTTATATTATAAAATTTACAAATGTTTTAGCTTTTGATACCATAAAATTCTATCATACCAAGCCCGTATTGAATGTCCCGGGAGCGCTTTGCCTCATGGTTGTCATGGGGATAGGGCGCAGAAGGGTTTTCCGAGATAATGAGGACAGGAAAAACCTTTTTGACCACCTTGGGGCAGTCCTCTGATCGTCCTCCACACTCCACTATGCCCGGGCCTGGATAACCAAACCACGTATGACTGTTTCCAAAAACTGGGAGCGTTTCCATCGCTGCCGTGAGGGAAAGGCTTCTGAACGGGATATCCCGTATTTTTTCAATATGATATGAATGATCTACTGATACTGACATCATAAAATCGGACGTATGTGACGGTTTTAAACCAAATTTGGAGGTGAAACGGAATGAAAGAGTTGATAGAGAATATTGTAAAGGCACTCGTGGATGAACCTGAAAAGGTTGAAGTCAATGAGATAAAAGGGCACAGCATTTCTGTCATTGAGTTAAGGGTGTCCAAGGAGGATATCGGAAAAGTGATCGGCAAGCACGGGCGCACGGCCGAAGCTATCAGAACGATCCTCCTCGGGGCATCCACCAAGAATAGAAAACGCGCCGTTCTGGAGGTATTGGAATAGCCCCGGGTTTTTTCCGGAAAACAAAAGGCAGGATCAGCCGGATCCTGCCTTTTAAATGATCTTTAGAATAACAGGAAGCTCAACAGATTACTTCCTACCGCCTTTCCCCACCGTTCCACCACTGCGACCATTACCATGTCTATACCCATGGCTGCTTCCATGATCACTTGAGCTGTTGCCGAAATCAGGGCCTGAAATGGATTTCTGAAGGCCGGCCAAGTGTAAGAGGGCTTATCCCGGATCCACCATCAAGACGCCATATGCAAATTTGGCGGTGGATTTATGGTCGCTCGGTACCGTTGACACGGTCCCTGCGATCTGGTAGGGGCTTGATTCAAAGGCGTTTCATCGTTTTTAACCAGAACAATAAAGGAAAAGTCAAACTATGATCCTTGTAGATAAACCCTATATATCTGATTTTATGAAAAAAACGCTAGAGGACCAGCGCATTCCCGTCATCCGGACGCCGGAAGCCGAACAGTTCGACCTGGGGAGCGGGGTGAGCGTAATTTCACAGGACACTGCCCTTCGGGAATTGAAACGGGGTGTGAATGGGTTGCTCTATACCAATTCGGAAAACTCAATCAATTGGATCGTCAAACATCTTGGTTTTATGGCTTTGCCGAGGCAAATCGCCCAGTTCAAAGATAAATTTGCCTTCAGAAATCTATTAAAACAAATGTATCCCCACTTCGCGTACCGTGAGGTTGAAATTCGGAAATTGGATACGCTCGATGTCGGATTAATCAAGATGCCTTTTATCATCAAACCTTCGGTTGGTTTTTTCAGCATGGGGGTCCATAAGGTTTCAACGGCAGGTGATTGGAGGCGCGTATTGTCGGCCATTTATGATGAAATGAAGGCCGTTCAATCGCTTTATCCTTCAGAGGTGCTGGATACGACGAAATTTATTATTGAAGAGTGCATTGAAGGCGAGGAATTTGCCGTCGATGCCTATTTTAGTCACGAGGGGAAACCGGTCATTCTGAATATTCTGCACCATCTGTTTGCCTCCGGTGAGGATGTTCGAGATCGAGTTTATATCACGTCCAGGGCCGTGATCGAGAGATATCGTGAAGAATTGCAAGCACTTTTGACCAGAATCGGCCGACTGGTTTCCCTGAAAAATTTTCCCGTTCATGCGGAAGTTCGAATTGACGGGAACGGAAACATGATACCCATCGAGGTGAATCCCATGCGATTTGCCGGATGGTGCACCACGGATGTGGCTTACCACGCCTATGGCATCAATCCCTACGAATACTACTTCCGTCAAAAGGAACCGGACTGGACTCAACTCCTGAGCGGAAAGGGGGATGAGACTTACAGCATCGTGGTGCTCGACAAGCCCGGGGACGTGCCTGCGGAAAGTATCAAGGCCTTCGACTACGGGCAGGTCCTATCACGGTTTGAGAACCCACTGGAGTTGCGTAAGATCGACTACACGCAATATCCGGTTTTCGGATTTTTGTTTGCAGAAACGCGAATGGAGAATATGGCGGAACTTGAAAATATTCTGCGCTCAGATCTGAAAGAGTTTATTTCCTTTTAATGACGAGACAACCGGCTATCTTATCGTGAAGTCCTTGTTTTTTTCGGGTGAAACCGATCATCAGGAATCCGATAAAGAATATAAGTGCGGACAAAATTTTGCCGAAATGCCGGAGAGTCGCTCTGGAGAAAGAGATCCTGGTCCCCTTGAGATCGGCGATTTGGATACCTGCGATCATTTTCCCCAGGGTGGCCTGCATCTTTGTGCTCTCCTGAATCGCATAGTAGAGCCAGGCCGGGATAAGGCTCATCATAAAACCGGTTGGACTCCCGGCATTTTGACTTGAGAAAAAAACAAAGGTATCGGGGATGAAAACGAAGGGCCTGATTTCCCTGAAGAAAAGGGATAATGCGGTTGTGAACCCAAGGAGAACCAGGCAATCGAACAAAAAGGCCATGAACCGCCGCCAGAATCCCGCATATTCAAAGTTCATGCTTTCGGGCGTTGAAAAGGTAAACGCCTCGAGAGGCGGGGGCGGGGCTTCAAGGGGAAGAGGTTCAAAGACAGGGACGGCCTCAACGTGCAGGCTGTGACCGCACCGGCCGCAAAACTTATCGGTCTCATTGTTTCTGGATCCGCACATGGGGCAATACATGAAACGCTCCTTGTGGAAGGGTGGCGGGCAAAGATGATGCCTTGATGGTGGATCAGAATTGTTCTGCGAAGAATAGGCCAAAAGTCAAAGGAGGTCAAGAATCTGACTCTTTGAGGGGACATTTCCGCTTTAATCCCGGGAATCCAGCCTGAAGAAAGGACAGGGGAAGGGGCTGAATAAATCGGGGCGAGGCCTTCAAACTATAGAATATATTGTATCTTTTCGATAGAGAAAAGAAAAGCGGGGGATGGGCAGCCTGGGGCTGCGAAAGGAATGAAATTTGCATTGAATAATAATTTTTTTACGCATCAGTGGTTCCGGAAAGCCGGGTCCTTAGCCGCGGGCGGAATTTTCGATGCGCCGGGATTCGCCACTTCCGCCCATCGGGGGAGGAGAAATGAATTTTTGCGAACAGGCTAAAATTGAGACATCTCTATTTTGCCTTGCGTTGATTGAGGTCCTCAGTGGGAGAAAAAATAAACCGTCAATATCTCGAGAAGCAAATTCGGAAACTGGAAAAGGATCTTCAGAACACCCGTGAAAGAGAACAAACGCTACAAAGGGCCTTGGAGGCTGCGCGGGAGGATGCCAACCTGCAAATCGAACAGTTTCAGAAGGTCAACAGGGAACTCCAGTACGGAATCTCTGAGCGGGAGAGGGCTGGAGAGATCCAGAGGGTTTTTTACAACATTGCGGAGGCGGCCGGGCAGGCCGAAACCCTGGACGATCTGCTGTCCATGATCCATGATCAGGTGGGAAGACTCATGGACGCCGAGAATTTCTGCGTTGCCCTTGTTTGCGATCATCAAGAGAACCTTTTTTCTTTTCCCTACTATATCGATGAGCATCCCGCAGAGGAAATGAACGATCCTTCCGTTCCGATCAAGCTGAACAAAGGATTCACCCTCTATGTGAAGGAGACTCAGAAACCCCTCCTCGCCTGTCGAAAGAGCCTTGATCGGGAAAAAATGATCCAAAGGATGGGCAAGCGGTCCGCTTCCTGGATGGGCGTGCCCCTGAAAACGATCGGGGGCGAGGTGATCGGGGTTGTCTCCGTTCAGAGCTATACGGACACGGATGCCTATTCGGAAGAGGACCTCAACCTTTTGTCCATCGTCTCGAATACCATCACCGGCGCTATAAGATACAAACAGGCCGAAGATGCCCTGCGGGTTGAGAAGGCCTACCTGGAGCAGCTCATCGAGAGCGCGCCGGAGGCCATTGTCGTGACGGAGAACAACGGCCGGATCACCCGTATAAACAGTGAATTCACAAAGACCTTCGGCTACAGTCCCGAGGAGGCGTTCGGCCGGCATCTCGACAGGCTCCTTGCGCCACCGGATCGCATTGATGAGGCCGAGGCCATCACCAGACAGCTCAAAGAGGACGGGCGGAGGGTCACCTTTGAAACCCTTCGCAGGCGAAAGGACGGCACCCTGATCGACGTGTCTATACTCGGAACACCGGTCAGGATTGATGAGAATCAATTGGCCATTTACGGCATTTACCGCGACATCAGTGAACGAAAGAGGGTTGAGAATCAGGCCAAACGGGCGGCAAAACAGGCCTCCCTCGTCTATGAGGTGGGGCAGCAAATCAGCAGTGAGCTGGAACTGAACGAACTGCTGAGCCAGATCGTTACGGCGGTGTATGAGATTTTTCACTACTACGGTGTCCTGCTGTTGCTGGTGGACGAGGGAACCCGGGAACTCGTTTTGCAGTCGACCGCGGGGAGGATTACCGACAATCTCCCCGACAATATCCGCGTTCCCATTGGAGAGGGTATGATCGGGGCTGCGGCCTTGACAGGGGAATCGCAACTCAGCGGCGAAGTGGCGATGGAAACAAGATTGCGTCGAATGGCCGGGCAGGAGACCCTCTCAGAATTGGCGGTCCCCATCAAGAGTGGAAAGGCGGTCATCGGCGTCCTCGATCTTCAGGGCGATCAGATGAACGCCTTTGACGGGACCGACGTGATGCTTATGGGGACCCTGGCCGATCAAATTGCAACGGCCGTGAATAATGCCCGCCTCTATGAGGCGGCGCGAAAAGAACTGAAGGATCGGACCTATGCCGAAGAGATCAACCGGACCCTGTTCACCATTTCCAATGCCCTCAACACCACCTTCAATCCGGACGACCTGTACCGGTCCATTCATTCGTCCCTGAGCCGAATCATCGATGTGACCAATTTTTATATCGCGCTCTATGACAGGAAGAGAGACTCGATCACCTTCCCTTACCATGTGGATGAAGTGGATAATGATCTTCTTGATCTCAAGGATGTCAGCCAATCCCTTTCTATGACCAGTGAAGTGGTCAGGAACGAAAAGCCGATTCTGATCAGGAGAGAAGCCCTCATGGACCGGATCCGGCAGTCGAACAAAAAACCGATCGGGACCCTTGCGGCGATTTGGCTGGGCGTTCCCCTGCGGGTGAAAAATGAGGTCATCGGGGCCATGGTCGTGCAGAGTTACTCTGATCCGGATCTCTACAGCGAAAGGGATGTGGAGATTCTCGTCTCGGTCTCAGACCAGGTGGGCATCGCCATTGAGCGCAAAATGGCGGAGGAGGCCCTTCGAAGAAGCGAAGAGCAGATCAAGGAACTCTCAGGCCAGACCGAGGAGTTCAGTCTTGCATCGGCCTCGATGATCGCAATGAAAGACGAAAAGGAAGTCGTAAAAAGGATCAGCCGTGCCATCATCGAACACTCGGACTTCCGCAGGTTGATTGTTTCCTATTTCAATAAGACCCCGTTCCACCGGGATATTATCGGCCACGGTGGTCTCCCTGAAGATCTGGTCGAAAAGGTCCGCAGGGTAGAAATGCCCAAGAGTGAGTTCGAAAAGATATTTGAGGCAGGCATCTCGCTTGGACAGTTTTCCTGCTATCTTCCCCATACCCTAAAACATGTGATCAAGAAGGAAGCCGCCATATTCGGTTCCGGCATCGAACCGGAGGCCGATGATGCCTGGCATCCCGAGGATATGCTCTTTGTGAGGATGAATGATCCCGAGGGTCACCTCATCGGTGTGCTTTCGGTGGATGAGTCCAAATCCGGCAAAAAGCCGACAGACGAGACCGTGAGGCCTCTCGAAATTTTTTCCAGCCTGATATCCCAGATCATCCTCAACAGGCGGGCCCAGAAAGATCTGGAAAGGGCAAAGACCGAGGCCGAGGCCGCAGCCCGCTCCAAGAGCGAGTTCCTCGCAAATATGAGCCATGAGATTCGAACCCCTATGAATGCTATTATCGGGTTCGCGGATCTGTCTCTTAAAACGGATTTGACGGACAGGCAGAGGGATTACCTGGAGAAGATCAGGAAATCGAGTTATTCACTCCTTGGGACCATCAATGATATCCTGGATTTTTCAAAGGTTGAGGCAGGGAAACTGGACTTGGAACATGCGGCCTTCGACTTGGTCGATGTCATGGATGCCATCCCGGATCTGTTTTCCCACAAGGCCGAGGAGAAGGGAATCGAACTGATCGTCACCGTGACCGGCGATGTTCCCTGTAATCTGATGGGCGATCCCCTGCGATTGAGACAGGTCCTGATTAATCTCACCAACAATGCGATTAAATTTACGGACAGGGGCGAGGTCGTCCTCAAGGCCGATTTGGTCGAGAAGGGGGATCGAAGGGCGAAGATTTCTTTTTCCGTTTCAGATACGGGGATCGGTATTCCGCGGGATCAAATCCCCAGGCTCTTTGACTCCTTTATCCAGGCGGACACCTCCACAAGCCGCAAATACGGAGGAACCGGTCTGGGGCTGAGTATCTGTAAAAGGCTCCTCGCCATGATGGGAAGCGAAATCCGGGTCGATAGCGAATCGGGTCGCGGGAGCCTGTTTTCTTTTGTTTTGGATTTTCCCCTTCAGGCGGAGGTCGAGGGGAGCAAGCTCCTCGTCCCCGGGGGCTTGAAGGGGAAAAGGATACTGGTGGCGGATGACAATGCTGTTTCCCGGGAGATCCTGTCGGAACTTCTGGCGTCCTACGGTTTTGATCCGGAGGCGGTGGAAACTGGGAAGGCGGCCCTTAAAACCCTGCGCGAGGACAAGGGGAAGGCTCCCTATGATCTGGTGCTTTTGGACTGGAGAATGCCGGGCATGGACGGCATTGAAACCACACGCAAGATTCGGGATGATCTCAATCTTTCCGACCTGCCGATTATCATCATGACGGGTTTCGGACGGGAAGAGATCATGCAACAGGCCCACAAGGCGGGGGTGAACGCCTTTCTTATGAAACCCGTAAAGCAGTCCCTCCTTTTCGACACGATCATGGAGGTCTTCGGGCAAAAGCCCCTAAAGATGACCATGACATACGAACCTCAGAAAGAGGAGCAGGAGGCAATCCGAAAAATTCGAGGCGCCCGGGTTCTTCTTGTCGAAGACAATGCCATCAACCAGCAGGTGGCCACTGAAATCCTGAAGATGGCGGATGTGGCTGTCACTGTGGCCGACAACGGAAAAGAGGCGGTAGAGGCCCTTGGACGGTCCCGGTTTGATGCCGTGCTCATGGATATTCAAATGCCCGAAATGGACGGCTACGAGGCCACCCGGAAAATACGCGGCAAACCCCGCTTCAGGGACTTGCCGATTATCGCCATGACGGCCCATGCCATGAAGGGGGATCGGGAAAGGTGCCTGGCAGAGGGCATGAACGATTATGTCAAAAAACCCATCGATACCGGTGAGCTTTTTGAGACCCTTGGCCGCTGGATAATGGGAAATGGAAACAGGGGGGTGTCGGAAGAGCCGGCCGTTGAAAGATCGGAAACGACGGCCTCCTGCCCGGATCGAATTCCGGGCATCGATGTGGAGGCCGGGATCAGGAGGTTGGGGGGCAATCGTCAAATTTTTCTGCATCTCCTGAAGGAGTTTGGGCGGGACTATGAAGGTGCGGCCGATGATATTCAAGACGCTCTTGGCAGAGGGGATGTGGAAACGGCCCGAAGACTCGCACACACCGTCAAGGGTGTTGCGGGCAATCTTTCGGCAACGGATCTTCGAGAGGTCGCCCAAAAACTGGAAGAGGCGATCCGGAACGAGGAAGAAGAGGGAATCGGTCCTGTTCTGGATCGTTTGCGGTCCGGATTGCAGAAGATATGCCATAGCATAAGCGGTCTGGAAGTATCGACAAGATCGCCCGTATCCCGGAGTCCCGCCTGTCCGGAATCCGCACTTCCCGTCGAGATCGCCGGGATCGAAGCTATTGTCCTGGATCTCTACGGGCTCCTCGATGACAATGACCTCGAGGCGGAAGATCGTTTTGTGACGTTACAAGAGAATTTGGAAGGGGGCATCCATCAGGATGCCGTGGTGAAAATGCGACAACAAATCAATGCCCTGGATTTTGATAGGGCCAAGTCCTCCCTGGGCGAAATAGCAGAAAAACTGGGTATCCGCGTTAAAGGGGTGACCCGTGAATGATAAATCCAAAATACAGACCGTTTTGATCGTTGACGATGCCCCTGCCAACATCAAGGTCCTGGGAGAAGCCTTGAAAGGGGGCTACAAGGTTCGCGTGGCAACCTCGGGGCCCAAGGGACTGGAGATCGCCATGTCCTCCAGCCCTCCGGACCTGATACTCCTCGATATCATCATGCCCGACATGGATGGTTATGAAGTGTGTCGAAGGTTAAAGGCCTCGACGCGCACCCGGAATATCCCGGTTATTTTTATCACAGGAAAGAGTGAAGAGGCCGATGAGACCAGGGGACTCGAGCTGGGTGCCGTGGATTACATTACGAAACCCTTTAGCTTGCCCATTACGAAAGCAAGGGTGAAAACCCACATGGAGTTGAAGCGGCATAGAGACCTGCTTGAAGACCTTTCAGCACTTGACGGGTTGACCGGGATCCCCAACCGCCGCCGGTTCGATGAGTTTTTGACCCGGGAATGGCGTCGGTCCGTGCGCGAACCGGCCATGCTGTCCGTGGTGATCATCGATATCGATTTTTTTAAGGCGTTCAATGATACTTATGGACACGGCGCTGGTGACGACTGCCTTAAAAAGGTGGCCCGGACCCTCAGCCAAAACGTCAAAAGGCCCACGGATTTTGTTGCTCGGTATGGTGGTGAGGAGTTCGTTTGCCTGCTGCCCGGAACAGACCTGGAAGGGGCTCACCAGGTGGCAGAGAACATGAGGCGGGCCGTTGAGGTTCTGAAAATTCCACACCTCCAATCTTCTGTGGCCGATCATGTGACCGTCAGCCTCGGTGTGGCGGTCACCATACCTGCAAGAGACGGCAACCCGGGTGCCCTGATTGAAGGGGCGGACAGATCCCTTTACAGGGCCAAAGGGAAAGGCCGAAATCAAGTCAGCAGCATGGATTTGACAACTGGAGTTAAAAAGACTCAGGTGAACATGATCGGGAATCCTTCATCCTGGTAAAATGTTATGCCTTTCAGTATTTTCGCTTGCGAATGATGGTGATGACCAGCCAGAGCCCCAGAACGCCTGAGACCAGGTAGCCGATGATGCCGAGTGCCGGAAATCCAAAGAGGTAGGGACGGACACCGGTGGTGATAATCATGGAGGACCCGATGATGAGGGCCGCGATGATAATCCCGAAGGTCAGGCGGTTCGTGCCGCTCTCCAGGCTTCTGCGCAATCCCCCGAGGTTTTCGTGTTGAAAACGAATGTTGAGTTCACCCCGGTCTATCACGTCGATGATGTTGTCCAACCTTGCGGGCAGGTTTTTTTGAAGGATGAGAAAACGGTGAAAATTGCGGCGAAGACTGTCCCAGATGGTATCGGGGCGCCAGCGCTCCCTTGCGAGTCCTTTGATATAGGGTTCCAATTCCTGCATGACATTGAGTTCCGGACAGAGCTGGCGGGCCGTGCCTTCCGCCGTGACGATGGCCTTGATCATGATGGCCGGGTCTGCCGGGACCTGAAGATGATTTTCTCGAAGAAGGGCCGAGATATCGAGCATCAGGTGACCGATATTTACCTCCCCAAGGGGAAGACTGTGAAAGGCGTCCAGGATGTCCTCGATTTCCCCCTGGATTTTCTGCTGGTTGATGCGGCCGCGCCTGATGGCGAACTGGAGAAGGCTCCAAAGGACACTTTCGGTATCTTTGTCAAAGACCGCCTTCATGAGATCGATGAGGTCGTAACGGCTCTGCCGGGTCAGGCGTCCCACCATGCCCCAGTCCAACAGACAGATTTCCTTGTTCTCGATGATGAGAATATTGCCGGGGTGAGGGTCTGCGTGAAAAAAACCGTCTTCGATGATTTGTTTGGTCGTAAACCGGAGGAGGCGCTTGGCCAAATTTTCACGGTCTGATAGGGCCGTCAGGTCGAGGTCCTTCAGCTTGATCCCGGAGATCAGTTCCATGGTGAGCATCTGCTCCGTACAGTAGTCTTTAAAAATCTCCGGCATGCACACTTCGGCGGTACTTGCGAAATTGCCCTTGAATATCTTCATGTTGCGGGCCTCACGGGTAAAATCCAGTTCCCGGCGAAGCGCCGTCTTGATTTCGTGTACGAGGTTGGGAAAATTGTAAACCTGGTTCTCTTCCACCCTCTTGACCAGTTGCCTGGCAATGACGTCCATGATGTAGAAGTCCATTTCGATGATCCGCCGTATCTTGGGACGACGGACCTTGACGGCTACCGGAACGTTCCCCTCCCGAAGCACGGCGCGGTGGACCTGGGCGAGGGAGGCCGCGGCAAGGGGCTCTTCGTCAAAAGTGGTAAAGACCTTCTCGATCGGTAGTCGGAGGTTTTTTTCGATCATGGTGCGGATCTCATGAAAGGGGACGGGCGCGACCTCATCCTGTAGTTTTCGTAACTCCAGGATGAGCGGATAGGGAACAAGGTCGGGCCGCAGGCTCATCAGCTGCCCGAACTTGATAAAGGTGGGGCCGAGCTCTTCAAGGACGTGGCGGATCCTCTCCCGGGTGCTCATATCGCGGTCCACCCTGCTGATCCGGTCGAAGATCATCTTTCCAGGCAAGTCGAGACGCTCCACCACATCATCCAGACCGTACTTGAAAAGTGTGAGGATAATGTCCTTGAAGCGTCCGAGGTGGGTTATGGTTTTTATATCCAAGGTCGCGGCCCCCTGGTTAAGTTGGGGTGAAAGAAGGGGAACTCGAATTGAAAAAATAGCTGACGCTAATCAACTAAGCCTTATCACCATCAAGACACCCCAATGAAGAGGCTGTGCATTTCACGGGGTCCCTGTAGCGGGATCTACGCTTCGCTGCGAAAGGCGGTTCACACAGAAATAGATATATTTTTCTTTCACTCAGGGACCGAGATCTTCTTCTCGAGTTTTTCGATCCTGTTGGTGAGATTATCAATGTCCTTTCGCGTGGCTATATCCAGGTTTTCCAGGGTCTTCCTAACGGTTTCCGAGACCTTTGACTGGATTTCTTCCCACTGCTTCTGACCGTTTTCCACCAGATCCTGAGCCAACCTCTCCGCTTCTTCGGTGGATATTTTGCCCTCATCGACCCATATTTTGGTGGCGGCCTCAACCTTTTCCTTGGTCACGACTGCGGCCCCTAAGCTTGCCAGTAGACTTTTTTTGATAATTTCAAACATTGGGGTCCTCCTTGTGCAGGTCTCATAGATTTAATCGGCATAAACCACCCCTTAACGCGGGCTTTCCTCTCCCCCGAATCTCGCCGGTCAGGCGTCCTGGGAAATGTGAAAATTCGAAATCGGAATACCTCATTTCGATTTCTTGTTATTATACTATGCCGTTTGACGGGTCACAATAAAATCTTAGATCTTGCCTGAGATCGAATTATACCCGTGAGGATATGTGCGGATGTGATACCGGGAAAATCGAGCAGACCCAGGGCATCGGCCGCCATGTCCCATAACGAGTAAGGGGTCTCAATGGCGTTACCCTGTTGCTGCGCCCTGGTGATCTCCTTGATATCCGGAGTGCCGGTACGGTCGAACATCGAGGAAAGACCCACATCGCGATTATCAAAACGAATGACCCAAAAGCCCAGGGTTGTGAACTGGGCACAGAAATCTTCGTGCCAGTTGATCATTTGCCCGCCCAGCCCGTTGATAAGGAGGAGTGGGGGATCGGCGGGGTCACCAAATGTCTCAAATGCGATTTCGATACCATTGGCCTGAGCCGGTGAATGCCTTCCTTTTCTTATTCCTTGCTGCTGGAAATGAAACTATATGTGAAGAATAGTGGATGGGTCCAGGAAATTAAAAAAGCAGATCGCGGAAAAATACAACCGCCGGTCGAAAAAATCCCGTGAGGCTGCCGGTGATTGAGGTCGAAAAGACGGGGAGCATGTCCGGAACCGGCCATTTTCGGAAAGCGTGCAAAAGGAGGTGATACCGGAGCGCTCTTTTTTATCTCTTGACATGGAAGATCCGGTCCTTGAGGCCTGGCCGTAAACAGTTGGTTCTGCCGTTACAGATTGATCGGGAATGTTGAGGTATTGGAATAAAGGATTGCGTAGCCTAAGCTTTTTTTGAGCCATGAACCCGGTGCATAAAAAACATTTTGCCGAAGTATCGCTTTGTTTTTCACCACCCCAATATTCCAATATCCTCTCATTCCGGTTGTAAGGCAGGCCTTACCCCCTCGGGGGACAAAATTTATTGATTACGATACCGGTGACTACCACTGGGTCACCTCTCAGTTGTAGGCAAAGCAGAATCAACATGTGATAACATTTCTGGCCACAGGTCCTCTTTCAGTTTCCTCCAAATCAAATCTCACTTTATCCCCATTGGCAAGGGTCTTGAATCCCAAGGTGACAATTGAGGTATAATGAACGAAAATGTCCCTGCCGCTCTCTCGTTCAATGAATCCGAATCCTTTGGCCTCATTAAACCAACTTACAGTCCCTTTCGTCAAAGTCCAAACCTCCCTTCGCATAAAAGATTTCCGGATCCCTATGCCGCGATCATCATGATAACGGTCTTCGGGTAAGTGAAAGAATCAAACCGCGGAGTTTCAAAAAAACCTGATAAATTTTTAATCAACAAGTACAAATTCTGCAGTTTACAAGCGCAAGGCCTTTTCAGGGGCAATCTGTTTTGCTTTTTCCCCGGTAAAAAAGATGCGGATCGAATGACCATTGAGCTCGTAGAACCGGCTCTGAAAGACATCCCGCCCAAAGGGGTGAATCATTTTCAGCGAATCGGCATGAACGATCACCCGGTTTATACCATTGTAAGTTTTTTTCAACCCTTCGAGCAGTTGATATGCTGAAGTGCCGTCAAAATCACCCATCAACTTAAAGTGCAGGGTACTGCCGTTATGGTGCATGGCGATTCTAAAATTGGATGCCATAAAAAAACTCCTCTCCTCCCGGTTTGCAAACAAAAGACGAGTATACTCGTTGAAAATTCTTTTAAAATGTTCTGCTAAAAAATTCCCATTCGGTTGATGGGGTTAACGCTATAGGGCGATGGCGACGACAGCCTTATAATTCCCTCCAAGGCCCTTCTGACTTTGATTTTCAGTTCTTCCAGGTTTGAACTCTTGACCACATAATAGTCGGCGGCAATCGATTTTAAATCGTTTTTAAAAGCGGGGTAGGCTGAGCACAATATGACCGGCTTGTCATGGTAGGTGTTGCGAATATCCTGGAGTATATCAAGCCCGTCATGTTCGCCCAATCTAATGTCCAGTATGATCAGGTCGGGGTCTTCTTTCTCGATCAGCGCCATAACCCGTGAGCCTTCGCCGATTGTGCTCACTTCGTATCCCTCATCGATGAGCTCATCGGCATAAAGCATCCTGATTGATGCCTCATCGTCGACAATGAGTATTTTTTCCATCAGCCTCTCCTGTGAAATAATAAAATCAAGGAAACTGAGCTTTTTTGTCTAATCATCCCTTTGTGTGAATTTGGATTCAACTGCAGCCTGAGGAATCAGGGGAGAGGCTATTCGCGGTGAGACTGCGAATGATTGTTTGATAAAATGCAATCATGTCTCCACAGGCAGGTCACTTCATTACAATCGTCCACCCTTTGTGTGCCAAAGCATTCAATATTGTTTTCCGCCTTCTGAATGGCGCGGATGATGTCCGGTTTTTTTAACCGATAGGTGTTTATATCCATCCCCTTGGCCATCTTCCTTATCGCGTTGAAATTCAAACTGCCCTCCTCGATCTCCTCGTCCCTGTAAATCGTCTCCCGGTTTCATGCCTCTCTGACCTTCAGTTCAGGAGATCCTCCATCTTTTTTTTGATTCTTCCAATGGCATCAAAATCCTTAACAATGTATCCGTCCGCCTGCGATAGGCGGGGATCTTGTGCATAGTTATCATAAGCAGTTACAATTAGAACAGGAAGATAAGGGTACTGGCGCTTGATCTCATGCAACACATCCCATCCCTCAAATCCATTGAGATACAAATCCAGAAGGACCAGGTCCGGTTTTGAACGCATAAGATACCAATGGGCCGATTCGGCATCACTGATGTGGCTGATCATCCACAATCAATATGTTCGCCATCTTCCCTCCTGCGTGATTCGTTTTGACGGCCTTTCGGAACAGGGCTTGTAAATAAAGCTATTTCATGATTGTTCCTCGTCTCCATCGGAGAGTGCAGCACCTTCCAGACAGTATCGCCGCCATTGACAGTCCAATCGGTCACAATACCCTTTGGGCCTGCGAAAACAGTCGGGTTCTCCCTCAGCCCTTTGAATGCTCCGTACAAGGGCGGGGATATCCAAGTAATCCTTTTTTCTGTTCCATTTCGGATTGTGCATTGAAGGACTGGTTGTTTTACTGCTTTCCCCCTGAATCCTAAACGGCCCTGATGGATTTTCTCTAACCATGGCTTTCTCCTAAGGCAATATGTGTCTCTGAATGATCATTGAATATTTTATCATCATCACGTTTTTTCTTTGTTCTGTCTATAGGCAGAGAGCTCATTCTTGAATGGTAACGGAATATCTTTATGAGGGAAAATCCTATGGGGTGGGACTATGTCCTAGGTGGTCAGGAGAATAACCGGCGAGTAAGGTGGGCATGAAGTCTAGAGACCCAAATCAATCAATCCGATCCTTGCTGCGTACCGAACCAATTCAACGGGGCTTCGAATTCCAAGTTTTTTCATAATGCTGGTGCGATGGTTCTCAACCGTTTTGGGACTAATGAAAAGTCTTTCAGAGATTTCTTTGATGGAAAGGCCTTCTGACAAGACAAGCATGACCTCCTGTTCTCTCGCGGTCAGCGTCTCGTAGGCGGCATCCGCTATTTTTGACTCTTTTCCAGGGAATTCCATGAGCTTTTCGATGGTTTTATGGGAGACTGAACTGTCCATGAAATATTCGCCTTTTGAGACGGACCTGAGTCCTCCGAGGAGTGTTCCGGAAGCGGATTCCTTGATGACATAGCCGGTGGCACCGGACTGAAAGGCCTTAACGATATAGTCGATTTTGGAATGCATGCTGACAATCATCACACGGGTCTCAGGCAAGAGATTCCTTATTTCACTCGTCAATCGAATGCCGCTGCAGTCAGGCAGAGATATATCCACCAAAACCAGATCAGGCTTTGATTTTCTGGCGATCCGGAGTGCTTCACGACCACTCCCAGCCTCTCCGATCACTTCAAATCCGGGATCTGTTTCTATGATAGCCCTCAAGCCCTCTCTGAAAAGGGTGTGGTCATCGATGATCAGTATTCGTTTTTTTTGATTCATTCACTTTTGCCTCGTAAGGGACTTTTATAATGATTTTTGTTCCCTTCATCGGACTGGATTGAATGGCCATTGTGCCCCCAAGTAAACTCGCCCTCTCTTCCATGGTTCGGAGTCCCATTCGTTTTTCTTTTTGGGTCTCAATCAAGCGGCTCTTTATATCAAAACCCGTCCCATTATCTTGAATTCGAAGGATGATGCTGGGGAAGGATGAGATCAATCTGACGATCACATTGTCCGCATCCGCGTGACGCTTGACGTTGTTCAGTGCCTCTTGAAGCAGACGGTAAAGGTTAATCTCTATGTCCGGAGCAAGTCTCAGTTCTTTCATGCCGGCAGAATAAAAATCAATATCAATGCCGTTTTTTTTCGAAAACTCTTCACAGTACTTTTGGATTACCTGGAGAAGTCCCATCTCGTCCAGAATGGCGGGGCGTAAATCATAGGCCATATCCCGGACAACCGTAATGGCGTTTTGAAGCATTTCTGAAAATTCGGAAACCTTCGACATAATGTCAAGAGGAACCTTTGAGTGATTTTCAAAAAAAGAATCACAGGCCACTTTGACGGTGGAAAGGTCCTGGCCTATGCGGTCGTGTAAATACCGGGAAATTCGGTGACGTTCATTTTCCTGCGCCTTCATAAGCTCTTGACTGAGCGCATGAATGTGTCCTTCGGCGCGCTTGCGGTCCGTGATGTCCATGGCCGTCACGATGATACCTTTTGAAGGATCAGACGGATCGAGCGAACTCTCCTGAAGATAAACGTGAATGACCCGGCCAACCCCGGTAACCCACCGGGCCTCTATGCTTGCGCCTCCTGCCTCCTTGATTCCGCTGTACAAGGCCTTACCGGCGCGGTCGTATTCCTCGTCATCCGGATAGAGCACTCGGGCATTCTTCCCCAAAAGGGAGTTCTCTTCATGACATACCATTTTGTACATGGCCTTGTTGGCCCAACCCAGGGTACGCCCTTGCACCAGTCCAATCCCTACCGGAGAGGCGGCGAGGGTGGCCCTCAGGGTCTCCTCACTTTCCCGCAGGGTAGCCAGGGCCAGTCTTGTCTCAGTGATATCCCTGCCGATCTGGATAAAGCCTTCAACATCACCTTGGTCATTTTTGAGAGGAGCGGAGTAGGTATCCCAGTGGCTCTCCTTTTCAAACCGGTTAATTTTTGGGTATTGCATCACCGTCCTTTCAAGTCGGCCCGTTTCCCTGGCCTTTACGCAAGGGCACCCGACACAGGGACTGTCTCTTTCTATCAAAAGTTCATAACAGAAGTGGCCTACTAAATCTTCGGGGGACATATCAAGGGCTGCGGCCATTGTTTTATTGCCCCAGATGATTTTCAGGTCCTTGTCGACATAACGAATCCTGTCAATGGAGGCATCGAGTATGGCACGCATCTGGGTTTCCTTCTCGCGAAGCGCCAGTTCGATCCTTTTTCGATCGGAGATATCCCGCAATGAACCCACAATAGTTGGGGGAACCCCTGGCGCATTTTCTTCCCATTTTGCCGATATAGAGCCCCATCTTTGCGTACCGTCTTTATCCTCCAAAAGAATTTCATGGTCGGTAACTTTCCCCTCCCTTTGAAGCTTTTCCAATAAATCCCGTCTCGTTATCGGGTCGGCATAGATCCCATAGAGCGATTTCCCGATGAGTTCTTCTCTCCTGAAGCCTGAAATTTCCTTTATGGAGGGGCTGATCTCCAGAATAATACCGTCTAGAGTCACTTCATAGTAGACATCCTGGATATTCTCAAAGATCTTGAAGTATTTTTGTTCGTTCCTCTTTATCTTTTTTTCTTCCATCAGGTATGGGTCCCCGGTCCTTATTAGACAAATCACGCGTTCTAAGACGGCCTGGAGCCTGCGCCACTCAAGGCCCCTTTGACAGCATGCGATCTCGGCGTACGAAGGGGCGATGCTCCTCTGAAACGATCCCATCCATTCCTTCAATGAATGATTTTAATTATTTTAGCATATTATTGTCCTACTGTTAAGTATTGCAAAGTATATACTTAAAATTAAAACGCTAAGGCCTCCCAAAAGATCGACAATCCAGGCCAAGCATTTTAAACAAAAAGAGGGGCGATATTTCCATGCCCCCCGAAAAAAAGGACCATGGCCTGGTTGGAGCCGAAGTCCTTTAAATCTGTCAAAGTGGACAACCCGACCATAACCTGCAGGGCTGTTCAACGTCTATCGAGAATCTCTTAGCTTTTCCGAGAGAGAACCGTTATCCGGAACGGTTTTTGAGGAAAACCCAAACAGTCTCGCTTTAGTATATTCGTAGCCTCACCATTAATGCTGTAACCACTGGAAAGGAGGACCCTTACGTCAGCATTGATTCGTTTTGACTGTAATTTCTTGATTGCAGGCCGGCAGGTAGGTATCAAAAGTGCTTCCGTGACCTCGTTCGCTTTGAACTTCAATGAAGCCCTCATGGTTCTGGATAATCCCATAGGCTGATGCCAGACCAAGACCGGTGCCCCTTCCCATGCCTTTGGTGGTAAAGAAAGGTTCAAAAATTCGTTGCTTTGTTTCCTCATCCATTCCCATGCCGGTATCAGTCACCGAAATTTTTGCAAATCTGCCCGCCTTAACACCAAACGCTCCGGCAATACCCTCTTCAACCGTCACATTTTCTGTTCGGACATATATCTTGCCTCCTCCCGGTATGGATTGCCAGGCATTGACGAACAAGTTTAGAATGACCTGTTCAATCTGGCTCCGGTCTACTTCACAAAACCATATATCGGCTTGAAATTCTTTGAAAACATCGATTTCCTTTTTTGAACGGTAAAACATGACGAGGACTCTTTCAATCAAAATATTTAAATCGGTAGGTTCAACAACATATCGCCCTTTCCTTGCAAAACCTAAGATTTGTTTCGTGAGTTCAGCGCCACTTTTAACCTGTTCCTCTATATTTTTTATACATTCATAGTGCGGGTCTCCCGGATTGATATCAAACAGCGCAAGCGAAGCATTTCCCTGGATTCCCATTAAAATATTATTGAAATCATGAGCAATACCTCCAGCCAAAGTCCCGATAGCTTGCATCTTCTGAGACCGAAAAAGGAGCTGGTCCAATCTCTTCTTCTCATTTTCCGCTTTCATCTGTTTCGTTATGTCCCTCGCCGAAATAAATATATGATCCAGTTGCCCGGAACGGTCTTTCATCGGAACGGCATAAATTTCCCGGAAGAGCGCTTCATTCGTTTCCCCGGGAAAAGGTAAACGTTGGATGGCATGTTCAATCTCCCCCGAATCAAATGACCGCCTTGCCACACAATTCGGGCAGGGGTTATTTTGATGAAGGAGTCCTCTGTAACAGGGCGTGCCGATCAGGGCATCACGGTTCATATGTGAGTCTTCAGCCATTTTCTTGTTTGCCCAGAGGATAATCATATTTCTGTCAACAAGCCAGATCCTGTCGATGGACGCGTCGAGAATTTCCCGATTTTGGTCTTTTTTGGCCCTCAAAGCTTTTTCAATGCCTTTGCGCTCTTCGATTTCAGCCCCTAAGATAATATTCGTTCTTTCGAGTTCATCGGTTTTCCTTTTAATCTCAAGCTGCAATCTGCGTTTTTCTATGGCTTCATCGACCGCAAGAGTAAGTTCCTCGATATCATCCAGAGGTTTTCTGAGATAATGAGAGGCCCCATTTTTCCCCAATGCCTGAATAGCATTATCAAGGGTTCCGAACCCGGTCAGAACAATCGCCTGAAGGTCTTTATCAATCTTTTTTGCTTCCTTAATGACTTCCAGGCCGCTCATTCCGGGCATCTTCATATCTGTAATCAGCAGATCGGGCCTGAATGAGGTCAGGCGTTCCACGGCTTCTTCTCCGTCCAAGGAACTCGCCACCTGAAAACCTTCCGCCGTCAGAATGGTATCCAGGGTCTGCAAAATGTCCGGCTCATCATCAACAACTAAAATCCTTTTTCCCATGGCACCCTCTCTTCTCAACCTGTAAACATTGGTTCTCCGGGGCATACTTTACTCAATCAAGTTTTTTGAAATCTTCATCCATTCGTTCGATCCATTTCACAGTTTGCATTCCATCCCTGGCGTTCTTGTACTGCAGGCGCTCCTTCGTTATTGGTGTTTTGCGGCACCTCTTGAATGCAGGGCAATCTCACGATGAAGGTTGACCCGCCGGGTCCGTTTTCGGCTACCTTGATTTCGCCGTTGTGCATTTCCATGATTCCGAAACTGATAGACAGACCCAACCCTGTCCCTTTCCCCACCTCCTTAGTGGTGAAAAAAGGGTCGAAAATCCTGCCCAAATTTTCAGAAGGGATACCGCTGCCGGTATCTA
Source organism: uncultured Desulfobacteraceae bacterium (assembly GCA_964644375.1). GTDB lineage: Bacteria > Desulfobacterota > DSM-4660 > Desulfatiglandales > HGW-15 > CAYNYM01. The sequence continues at coordinate 21,809 of CAZXWJ010000014.1, forward strand.
TCACCAGGATTTCAACAAATCTCTCGCTCCTTACGGCCTTAAGGTTTTCATCATCGTTTTTTTCTGGACCCGATCCATGAGATTCCTTATGGGCGACTCTGGTGACTATCTCAATCCTCCCCGGATAGTTCGAATGCTCCTCTCTCTTTTCCGCTGCAGGAGAAGCGTTTTTTACCGGCCTGCCGTTTCCATCTGAAATAATGACATCCCGAGCGTTGGCAATCAGGTTTAACAGCACCTGTTCCAATTGATTGGCGTCTCCTAATACTTTCGGAAGATTTTGTTTTAGCGTTTTTATGATCTCGATCCTTCGAAGACGTAACTGCTCTCCCATCATGAAAAAACAATTTTCGATGATCCTGTTGACATCCAAGGGAACGAATTCGGCTTGAGATTGACGTGAGAAGGTCCTCAAGTGGTCGATGATTTTTTTCATTTTCCCGGTGCCTCTGTTTATTCGTTCAAGCAAAGGCACAGCCTTTTCGGGCTTCCGGACTGTTGACTCCATTTTTCGCAGAAGATACTGCCCGGTGGAACGTATCACCATCAAGGGCTGGTTCAACTCGTGAGCGACGCCCGCCGCCATCTCACCGATAGATGCCAGTTTTCCTGACTGGATCAATTGCGCCTGGGTGGCCCTGAGCTCCTTGTACGATTGTCTCAGGGCCTTTTCGGCCTTTTGACGCTGATAGATCTCCTCCTTGAGTCTCCGGTTCTTTTTTTCCACCTCTTGCTTTCCCTTCGACGCCTCATCGAAGCGGGCCTTTAGAACCATTGTGCGCAAATGGGTCCGCAAGAACATGATGCTGATGAACAGCACCGCCAAGGTGAATGCCCCGAATACGGTGGGCAGATGCCACGGAGCAGCGCCGCCCAAGACGGTCTCAGTACGCACCGCATTTACAACAGACAATGGGGTCCCCTCAACCGGCACCCGGCTGGCGACTATGTCCACCTTTTCCCCACTGTGTGCCTAAGAAGGAACCTTGTTGGTGCGTCGCTTTGCATTTTTCGAAGTTCTTTGAGGGCCGGAGATCGAAACCTTGCATCCATCTCAACAGGACACCAAAGGAGACGGTCACCGGAAAAAATACAAAGAAATCGGTTTTTAGCCGGGTCTATCTCGATGAGTTGATTGTAGGCGCTTTCCGGGATGACCCAACCCATGATGTATCCCGCATATTTCCCTTTGAAGAAATATGCGGTCAATATGATAATGGCGCCGTCCTCCATTAGGAGGAGGGGTACCCCTTTTTCTGGAGAGGACAACCGTTCCGGATTCTCTTTTCTGGAGGGAACCACGTCTGCCTCAGCCGTATCAACAAGCACTTCACCGGAGCTGTTCACAAAGGCCATCCGCGAATAGATCCGTTTGTCCCCGATCTCCCTCTCCCTAATGAGTTTATGAAATTGGTCAGCCATGGCGATCAGACTGGCCCGTAGCCCATATTTCATGGTCATTTCGAGGGCCTTGTTTTCAAAGTAGGTGGATATCACTTTGGATCGAGCCAGATTCCTGAGATCATTTTTTCGTTCGCTGTAGAAGTAACTGAACGCTTTGGAACGTTTTTCCGTGTCTTGCATTAATTGTTCAAGGGCATTTTTTTGAAGGCTTATCTGAGATTTGTAATTGACGATTAGCAGAAATGCTATAACTGAGGCTAGAATGGCGCCTACTGCAATGGCGCTGATATTCCATGCTTTTCCGAGGGGCTGAATAGAAAAAAACTTCATTTTTATGTCTTTAGTCCCTTTTGCCGGAAAGTTGATCAACCGTCCTGAAGAACTCGCCGTAAAACCTGAAGGCAGCAGGATAGTATTTTTTTACAAGCCGGGCGTGTCTGCCGTCTTTTTTGAATTTTTCGAAAAATTCGTCAAAGGCCTTGTGCAGGTATGGCGAGCTCTTTGCAAAGGCACAGCCCATCTTTTGCTGGGGAGACACGGGGCCGATCACCTTGATCTTTCCAGGCCACTTTTCAAGGGCAATCAAGGCGTCGGGCACATCCAGAATGGTTGCCTCGGCTTCATCGTTAATGATTGCGGGCGCCAACTCATTGAGTTTTCCACGGAACAGTCTGATTTTGGCCCCTGTTCTCTTCAGGTCATAAAGGGAGGGATCAAGGCAGGTGTTTGTTTTTCCCAGTATCCTACGCCCCGAAAGCATCTTTTTCACTGCGGCGATATCCTTTTTAGTATCGTCCGTGGGCCTGACCGGCTTCATTAAGGAATCCGCCCTCGATACGAGCCAGACCTGTGTAGGAAAGGTCGGCGCGGAAAAAAGTACGGCTTTCTGTCTTCAGAAAAGAATGGTCAGGCCGTTGGCCGCAATGTCTCCCTTAACAGTTGTATCTCCCAACCATTTGAAATCCGCCCCCCGAACCCTGACGAGCTTTCCGGTCACGTCCGGTATCACGTCTTGCCATGTCGTATGAACATACTCGTACCTCACCCCCAGGTATTCGGCGAATGCCATGACCATTTCCACATCCAGCCCTTCACCGGTGCCCGTCACAAAGTTGGCATAGGGGACGCCGAGGTGCCGCAAAACACCCCTTTCTTTGATCTCGGCAAGATCCGCTCCAACCGCCCCCCCTACTTCCGTGAGAGCCCATAATACCACCACGCATATTAAGGCTGTTCTTCTAAGAATTGGTTTTTCCCAACATTTCATCTACTTCTCCTTTTTTTCCTTCGATAAGGCCCGTCAGGTCTTTGACCAACCCCTTCATCTGTTGAGACTGAGCACTCATTTCTTCAGAGGCCGAAGCGGACTCCTCGGCATTTGCCGCAACCTGCTGGGTGACTTTATCCATATCAGAGACAGCCTGGTTGATCTGATTGATCCCTTGTGCCTGTTCCTGTGAAGCGGCGGCGATTTCACCAATAAGTTCTCCGACCTTTGCTGTGCCGGTTGCCACCTCGGAAAACGCTTCACCGGTCCGCCCTACAAGCGTTGATCCGTCGTTGATTTTCTTGATCGTTCCTTCGATGAGGCCTGCAGTATCTCTAGCTGCATCGGCAGCTTTCATGGCCAGGTTTCTGACCTCATCGGCCACGACTGCAAAGCCAGATCCCGCCTCACCGGCCCGGGCTGCCTCAACGGCTGCGTTTAAGGCCAGGAGATTGGTTTGAAAGGCAATCTCATCGATCCTTTTTATTATTTTGGAAGTCTCTTCGCTTGCCTTGCCGATCTCCTCCATAGAGGTCGTCAACTCGGCCATGGAATTGGTTGCCTTTCCAACCGTATTTTTGGCGTCCTTCATCAGGCTATCGGCTTGGGAAGCGTTGTCCGCACTTTGTTTGGCCATGGAAGCCATCTCTTCCAGGGAAGAGGAGGCCTCTTCCAGCGATGCCGCCTGCTCGGACGAACCTTCCGCAAGTTCCAAGCTGGAAGACGACACCTGCCCTGAAGCGGTGGCAACCTGATCCGATCCGTCATTTAATGCTGCGATTGCTCTGGCCATGGGTTTGGTGATACTTCGTGTGAGAAAAAACCCCAATCCTCCTCCTACGATCACAAGGGCCAGGCACACCAAGGAGATGAAAAACATCATGGATTTGAATCCATCTGTCAACCTCACTGCTGCGACCCCTATTTCATCCTCATAGGCGCCGGCGCCGATGACCCAATCCCAGGGGGCATAATAGGTAATCTTTGCAACTTTTGTTCTCGCTTCTTTTTCCCCCTTGTTTTGCCATGGGTATCTCTCCGTAGCAAGTTCGCCCGGATTCAGTGCCGTGCCCTTTTGGACGATCGATTGGATGAAAAGATTTCCATCGCTGTCTTTTGCATTCCATATGTCCTCCCCGTCCCGCTTTCCTTCATAGGAGACACGATAATGCCCTTTTTCTTCACCTCTGCCTTGAAGAACGTATACGTATCCGGTTTGGCCGATTTTCTTTCCCATGATCATTTTTCGGATAGAGGACTCAATTTCTGCTTTCGCAAGCATGGCAAACTCTTGCTTGTATCCCGATGCGGAAATAATCCACCCCCATGGCTCAAAAAGTTCCTGCGCCAGGCACTTGGCTTGCTCAATTTTTTCCCCGGGATTTTTCCACATATATTCGAGGAATCCCGATGAACCCATGGCCAACTGATCCCTGATAAAACCGTGCTTTGTTAAATTGACCCCCACCAATGCTTTTTTGGGGTGCACCAGGATGTTCCCCTTTTTTGACAGGACATAGATGTAACCGGATTCTCCAATTTTCTGCGAAAGCAGAAAGCTGGCCGCTTTACTTTTCGCCTCTTCTTCGTTGAGGGTTCCCGCCGCAAATTGATCATAAAAAAAGCGCACACCTTCTTTCCCATTTTGGGCGATGGAGACGCAGTTCAGCCGAATTGCCGAACTGACGGCCTGATCAATGGCTTCATGGACGCCCTCGGCGATGTGAGCCAGTTCGGAATCGCTCATATTATAAATTTCTGCACTCACCATGTTTTTCATGGTTCGTCCCTTCACTTGAGTGAAGGCCAGAGTAACGATGGTTGGGATGACAACACACCCGATCGCCATAGCCATGATCTTGGTACTGAGTTTCATGTCTTTAAGCATTTTTTCCTCCCGTGCCCCTAATTTTTATGGTTTTATTTTATGTTTGGGACTCGTTAAGTTTCGACCGGCAATTCTTTGTCCAGCGTCGCAATTTTTTAAGCACCAAGACCCGACCGATATCGAGGAGGATCTTTACGCCTCCTTCCATCTTGGCCATGCCAAGGATATAAGTCCGTATCCAGTTTTGCGCCGAATGCGGGGGTATGCTCGATCTTTTCTTCCCTGATATTCAGGACCTCAGAGATCGAATCTACCATTGTGCCCGTTGTCAAACTCGTTGACCGGCGTGCGACCTCCACTACGATAATGCTGGTTCGTTCCGTGTGGTTCATCGGCTTCATCCCGGACCTCATCCGAAGATTTTCTTGATCTGGAGGATACCGATGCCAAACTCCTCGTTATCCAGAGAAAAAGTCAGATATTTATCCTCCCTCTCGGCGGTAGTCTTTACCGATTAATCTGCCTTTTCAGTCAATTCTACGAATTTGTTTCACCTCCTTTTTTATTCCATAGATCCATTCCCTACTCAGTGACATTGACCTCTCGCCCCCTATCTAAACGTTCGATCAATGCCATCATTTTTTGTGGGGTCAGAGGTTTTTGGCAATAGCCATCCAGTCCGGGTCGTATATTTTCAATGACCACGTCGTCATAACCAAATCCGGAGACGATAAGCACTGAAATTTTCGGGCGAGCCCTCTTGATCCAACGCAGGAGTCCGATGCCGCCCATATTGGGCATCACTACATCCGTGATCACGAGATCAAAGGGGGCTCCTATCGAGAATGATTTTTCAATTTTTTGTTGGGCCTTTACACCATCTGATGCTGAATCAAGGAAAAAGCCTTCTCTTTTCAAATGAAGCTTCAATATTTTGGCGAATTCCGGCTCATCATCCACGACCAGAATTTTCCTGATAAATTTGGCCATTCCTTTTTTTTGTCTCCTTTTCTCTTTCTTTCAACAGCAAAGTTCGGACCACGTTTTTTTAAGGGCTTTGGGTTGGCCTATCATTTCGTAATCTAAGGATATTTTGGGAATAAAGCAGAAGAGATGTTTTGAAAGCAGAACGACCAGAATGTCGCCCTAAATCGAGAATTCCGGAAGGTTTTGGGGTAAATGACGGGCAGGGATGTATGATAAATGAGGATATGGGCAGAGCGGCGTTTTTGTCGCATAAAAACGACGAATACGTCAGTGCCTATTCAAACATGCGAATTGCTGTTATGTGGCGTCCTCGGAATAGCTTCTCATGACATCCGTTGTTTTGAATTCCGTAATTTGAAATTTCCATTCACAGGCTGTCGAGCATCTCTCTCCATCTCGGAAATTCTCGCATCTGTGCCACCCTCCGCTGGACCTGCCTCACAGAGACACCCAGAATCTTGGCCGCATCTTTGCGGTCCCCCCCGGTCTGGGTGAGGACGTAGACAATGTGAGCGGCATCGTTTTCCTTCAAGGTGCACAATGTGCGGGAAAGGGGGGAGACAGACGGTGCCGCTTCACCTAGATGCCGGGGTAAAATCAGGCGAGAATCGGCAACCAGTACCGCGTTTTCCACCAGCTGGGCCAGTTCGCGGATATTGCCGGGGAATTTCAGAGACCCCAACCAGTCCAGTGCCTCGGGGCTGAAACCCTCTATCTGCTTACACCGGCGGAAGCATGCCTTTTCAAGGAAATGAGCGGCAAGCAGGGGAACGTCTCCACTTCTTTCAAGAAGCGGAGGGAGGTGAACGTGGGCCGATTTCAAACGATACAAAAGGTCTAGCCTGAATGCCCCCTCTTGGCAGGCCTTGTTCAGATCCGTGTTGGTGGCTGAAACGATCCTGACATCGACCCCAATCGGCCTTGTTTCACCGAGACGAACAACGCTTTTTTCCTCCAGCACTCGCAGAAGTTTAACCTGGAGGTTCAAAGGGAGTTCCCCGATCTCATCAAGAAACAGGGTGCCCCCGTCCGCCTGCTCAAAAAGGCCGGGAAAGTCCCTTTCCGCCCCGGTGAAGGCCCCTTTCACATGGCCGAAGAACTGACTCTCAAAAAGGGATTCCGGAAAGGAGGAGACATTGACCGCCACGAAGGAGCCCTCAGGCGAGGTTCCTGCCCTATGGATACCTCGGGCCAGAAGTTCCTTCCCTGTGCCGGATTCACCCGTGATCAGAATGGGATTTCCGCTTTTGGCCATAACCTGCGCGTAAGAAAGCAATGCCTTCATTTGAGGGCACTGGGTGATGATATCGGAGAAGGCATCCGAAAGGGCGGTCTTTTTCCCGCCCCGCCCCGGGCTTTGCAGGCCTGTCTTTAAACCTTTTCTTTCATAGGCATGCTCTATGGATAAAAGGAGGCGTTCCGTATCCACCGGTTTTACCAGATAATCGTAGGCCCCCAGTCGAATGGCCTGAACGGCGGTTGGCACGTCATCCACCGCCGTTAACATGAGGAATTCCGTGGAGGGCCTGTAGGGCTTTGTTTCGGTAAGCACCTTGAGTCCGTCAATTTCCGGCATCAGATAATCAAGGAGGACGAGGTCAAAATCGGCCTCCTTGATTTTTTTAATAGCTTCATGACCGGTTTGACAGGTCACCGTATCCCTGTAACCCCGCCGCCGGAGGAGACGTTTAACTGCGCTCACGGTCACCGGTTCATCATCGACGATGAGTATTTTCATAGCTTCTGCCTGCCCTCCTTCAGGATGATTTCAACCAGAGCTTTCAGTCTAAAGGGTTTCTGCAAGAGGTGATCGGTCAAGGCCGAGAGCTCGGGCCTTTGCCGAAGGGCCTGCGGGCTGCCCGAGCAGAGAATCATCTTGAGCAATGGAAACCTTGATTTGACCTTTTTCAGGAGTTCCCAACCGTTGATGCCCGGCATCATAATGTCGGAAAGGACGATGTCCACCTCCGGGTGCTCTTCCAAATAGGCTATGACTTCTTCGGGATTATTGATTGTCTCAAGCCTTGTATCTTTAACCTCAACAAAATAGTTCTTGAGTTCGTCGAGGAATGCCACATCATCGTCGACGCAGAGAATAGTGGGCTGAAGGCGTGGCTTGCCATCGGGCTCAACAGGGAAAAAAATCGTAAATCGGCTTCCCTGTCCCGGGCGGGAAAGAACCCCTATACTTCCATGGTGGTCCCTGACCAGTCCGTAGGAGACGGAAAGCCCGAGCCCGGTCCCGCCATCATCCCGTCGCGTGGTGAAAAATGGATCGAAAATATGGTTCACCACCTCCGGTTCCATGCCCACACCATTGTCCTCAATCTCCACCAGAATAGCGTTTATGCGTTGAAGAAATCGCGACCTGATTGAAAGCCTCCCCTTATCCTTTTGGGGAATGGCATGTGCCGCGTTCACCAGAATATTTACGATCACCTGTTCAAGTTTTTGAAAATGCCCCTGGATATCAGGCAGGTTCTCCGAGAGAACGACCTCGATAGTCGTGATGGATTTCCTGAGCTGGGCGCCCACAATGGTCAGGGCCTTTTCGATGACCTCATTGATCCTGACCGGTTTCGTTTGGCCGTTCTGGTCCATGCGCGCAAAATCCTTCAAATTTTCCACCACCTTATTGATCCTGTCCGATCCCGCCTTTATGCTGTGGATGATTTCCCCCATATCATCGCACAATTCATCCATGGTCATTGTGCTTTTGACCCATTCCGGATGGGCGACGGCGTAATCACGAAGAATCGGTTGAAACATCTGCCACGTTTCTTCCAGGAGGGGCACATTGTAGGTGATAAAACTGTTCGGGTTGTTGATCTCATGGGCAACGCCGGCGATCACCTCGCCCAGCGAGGCGAGTTTGTCGGCCTGGATGACCTGTTGAAGCCGAAATTCCGATTCCTGCCGCAATCTCTTGTCTTCGCTTATGTCCTGCCAGGTCCCTGCAATATGGCTTATGGCGCCGTCAGGGAGTCGTGCCACACGGCGTCTGTCACTGAGCCATTTGTATGATCCGTCTGCGCAAAGAATACGATATTCCGAAGCAATCTTTCCGCCCACCAGCAACTGGGCACGCTCTTCCAAAAAAGAACTCCGGTCGTCGGGGTGAACCCGATCAACCCAAAAAGACGCCTCCTTCAGGAATCGATTTGGGGTGAAACCGCTGACTTCTTCAACCGCGGCGCTGATATAGCTGATCCGGTAATCTCCTCCAGCCTCGCAGACATAGGGGACAAGGGGCAGAGATTCCAGGAGCAAGGAGAGTTGTTCTTTCGTATTGCGGAGGTTCTCCTCTGTCCGTTTCATTTCGGTAATGTCGTGACCTACTTCGACAACCAGATTAGGTCGAAAATTCGAATGCCAGGCAGCCACGCCGGAGGAGCATTTGAACACCTTCTTTTCACTTCCTGAACTGAGAATTGCATTGTTGTGTTCGTGTTTCCCACAATCGGAAAAAGTCATTTCAACGATACATAGGTCACAAGGTCTGTCCCTATGATGATATGCCTCATAGCACTTTTTTCCTATCAGGCCGGGCCCGAATAATCTTTTATTGGCTTCATTGACCCAAACAATGTTGTGCTGTTCGTCTACCACGGTAATGTGGTCATTCATGGCGCTTAGAATCCCTGAAAGCCAAGCCTCACTGTTCCTCAGGGCCTTTTCCGTCTTGATCCGTTCTTTTATTTCATGCTTGAGGTTCTGAATGGTTCCATTGAGGGAAGCGTTTCGCTCTTCCACTAATTTTTCGAGATGATGCCGGTGCGCCTCCAGTTCCTCTACCATCCGCTTGCGTTCCGTGATGTCGATGATGAGCCCCCTCAATCCCACGGGGTGACCATCACGCATGATGACGGACGGTCGAATGATGACGGGGATAGTGCTTCCGTCCTTTTTGATGACAGTATACTCCTTTCCCCGAGATTTCGATCCCTGGAGGATTCGGTGCACATTCTCAACGGCCCTCTCCCTGTCTTCAGGGATAAACATATCGAAGACATTCAAGCCTTTTTCAAAATTCTCTTTTTTATACCCGAATGCCTTGACCGCACACCGATTCACAAAGGTGAGATTCCCGGTGGTGTCCATTTCATAGACGATCTCGGGCAGCATTTCACATAATTCTTTGAAACTTTTCCTGCTTTCCAGGGTTTCCTGTTCAGCGATTCTGCGTTCGGAAACCTCCCTTCGAAGCGTCTTATTGGCCCTTGAGAGGTCCTTTGTTTTTTCCCGAACCCGCCTCTCCAGGTTTTCAAGAAGGGTCCTGTTTTCCAGCCGCAAGTCTCTTTTCTCCAAGGCCATCCTAATGGTGTGAAGCAATTTATCGGTGCTCTCAAGGGGCTTTCGAAGGTAGTCAAAGGCCCGGTCATCCTTCAGGGTCTCCACGGCATTCTCGAGGGTGGCATAACCGGTCAAGATGATGACCTCGATATCGGGATCGATTTTTTTGGCCTGTTTCAAGACCTCCAGACCGTTCAACCCGGGCATTTTCATGTCCGTGATGACCACGTCGAAAGGTGATTTTTTAAGGATTCCGAGTGCATCCTTTCCGCTTGAAGTGGTCACCACCGAAAAATATTTTTTCAGGATTGCTTCGAGGGTATACAAGATGTCCGGTTCATCATCGACAATAAGAATTCTTCTATCCATGACAGTCTCCATGGGTGTTTCCAACACATCGGTAAATTTTGGAGTTATCTCGACCTCCCGAATCTCTTTCCTTCAACAGATCGTTGTTTCTTGTAAGAGTGAGGTACGGCGCCGATCTGATTCGATCCACGAGACAGCTTGCATTTGAGTGCCCTCCTACAGGCATGCACAAGGTTAGTGAAGGCAAGGTATTTTTCGAAGATATTTTCAGCTACATCAAACTATAGAGAAATATCCAATGACCTAAAACACTGGAAGCAAACCAAAGTGATTATATTTATTATGATAGAACATCATAATTTTTTAATGAAACTAACGCAGTCTAAGTATGACATCGAAATTTGTCAATGGAATCTTTCGAAATGCAATCTCTGTAAAAAAATAGCATCTTTAACGTTATATTTTTTCATTTAATTCCAAAAATAGATTCGAGGTCAACTTTTGTCCTGTTTAGGTCAATAAGACGCTATTTTGCTTTAAGGTTTTGAGGTATTGCATCTCCGGTTCCCATTTGGAAACGGCTTTTTTAGTCTTTAAACCCCTTTTCTCAACGACTCCGAGCCTGACGGCGTCAAAGGCTAACGAGGCAGAAATGTCTGATCGGTGTAAACCTTTTTGGTTCGCCCTCGTCTAAAATGGGCAAGAAATGATTGGAAAGGAGAAAAAACGATGAAAGCGAGCATCATAACTGGAATCATGGTAATCGTGCTGGTTTTTGCATTCACCAATCCCGCTTCGGCCGGTGATCGTCCTTATCAGCGACAGGGCAAACAGATGGAGAGAATCGCCGGAGGCGTCCAAAAGGGTGAAATTACCCACAGAGAGCATTCTCGGCTCAATCAGGAACAGAAGCGCATTCAAAGGTTCAGACGCCAATCAATGGCGGACGGCCGGTTGAGCCCCGGCGAAAGACGGCGCCTGCATCGCATGCAGGAGAAAGCGAGCAGGCATATTTATCGGGAAAAACACAACCAGAGAGTCCGCTATCGACCCTCGACGCAGCATAGGGCCTGTTACAACGGGCGCCTGCGATCCGGTGGATATGGCGTTTCAGGAATATGGATAACACCCGGGTGGGGATTCTCTCTCTCAACCGGTGGGCGATGGTAACCCTCTTCCCATGCGGCCTGTATCGATGGTATACTGCAACTCCTCCGGGCCTTCGTGCCCGGAGGAGTTAATTCTAGACTTCCACGACAACGCTGATGAGGGTTGGTCGGAAAGGCCGTGATGGTATTCCAAAAGGGAATAAGTCTTGCGGAAGAATATGCACCGGGGCAGGGGACCGAGAAAGAGGACTCCGAGTCCTCGGTGCGTGAACCGGATGACAGTGAACTGGTGAGACGAGCCCAAAACGATGACCCATGGGCCACGGATCGGTTGCTTCGGAAGTACTACGAGAAGGCTTACGGAATTGCCTTTCGAATGTGTGCAGGGGATGCCGAAGAGGCCGGGGATCTCGTTCAGGATGCATTTTTCAAGGCCTTTCGCAACCTCAAGAAATTCAGAGAAGACTCTTCTTTTTACACCTGGCTCTACCGTATCGTGATCAATACCTGCCTCGACGGTCGAAGACGCACGCGGCGACGCAAAGGGCTTTTCTCCCTGTGGCGACCGAGGCGAAAGGTCGACCAGGATGTGGGGCGGCCCCTGGAAGAGCGGCCTGATCCGAAGGCTTCAGCCAATCCCCTTTCAAGTCTTCGTGGAAAGCAACTCAAGAACCAGGTGCTGCAGGCCCTCGATGCCTTATCGGACAAACAGCGAATGGCTTTTGAACTCAAGGTGTTTGAGGATATGACTATCGGAGAAATTGCAAAAGTGATGAGGGCCGCGGAAGGGACGGTGAAGTCCCATCTCTTCCGGGCGACCCGACATGTCCGTCAGGTCTTGTCGGACAAGGGCTAATCCGTAAGAGGAGGGAATCTCATGAAACCGTGTGCCGAACATATGGAAACCCTGATGCTGGATGTATACGGAGAATTGGGACCGGAGGCGCGTTCGGCCTGGGAGGGACACCTGAAGACCTGCGAGGCCTGCCGGCGGGAACGCCTGCGGGTGCAACGGTTGGCAGGGGATCTGAAACGCGCAGCGGGACCCCCAAATCTTTCTCATCAACAGGTCGCGGAGGGTGTTCGAGCCGTTCGAAGGAGGCTCGTGGACGCCCGGGAGGAGGCATGGTGGCGGAAGATGCTGCATGTCAGCCCCGCCAGGCTTGTTCCTGCGGCGGTTGCGCTTTGCGCCTTGGTCCTCGCCGTCACCGTGGTCGACAGGGAGACCATCAGGACCTCCATCGGGATTCGAACGGCATCACAACCGGAAATTGGGGAACCGATCGAATCGGAAGACCTGGAGTTGATCAGACATCTGGATCTGCTGAAGGAGATGGAGTCCCTTGGAAAGCTGGTCCAGGTCGTTGAGCAAAACAACGGGAATTCACGACATCTGAAAATGGATCCAAACACACAAGGAAAAATTCGGGATGAAAAGAAAGAAAATTATGCATAGACCGGGCGTTTATGTGAAAGGGCTATGGATCGCTCTTCTACTCCTTTCACCCGTTATGCCGGGTTTTTCCGCCCATGCCCGGGGATATCAGGATCGTCCGTCCTATTCCATTCCCCAACATCAAAACGGCATCCCGGAATATCCGGCGGATATGACGAAACGCTATGCTTCCAACAACCGGGGGAAGCACGGCAAGCAACATGACATGCAGGATCGCTACAGGGAATGGCAGGGGTTGTCTCCGCAGGAAAAGCAGAGACTGCGCCAGAGATACGAGAAGTGGAACCGCATGCCCAAAAAGGACCGAAACCTATACCAGCGCCGCTTTGAGCAATGGCAGCAGCTCTCACCCAAAGAACAGAAAAGGCTCAAAAAACAACTCAACCAATGGGATACGCTCTCGCCTCAGGAAAAAGAACGGATTCGAAGGCGGTTCAAGAAATAACCCACATCCTTCATTTGCCCTTCTCCCGCCTCTCTGGACGGGCACCTGATCTGCCATAAAGACCTTACCTGCCTCTCGCGTGGCGGGATGACCTTCCCGTCGGAGGTTGACGCCCCCTGGCCAGGCTGTCCGCGTTTCAGGAAGGCGTTCAATCCTTGAAAAAAGAACCATTTGATGGTAGCCTACGGCAACAGTGCCTGGCCTCTGGGAACGGCCTTTTCCGGTAGCTCTACCCTGTCGCCCAGGGGGAATGCCGACCTTCCACCATTCAGGGATGCGCCTGCTTGAGAGTCCGCTTTGGGTTTCCGCACTACATATCGTCAACAAAAGAAATCGGGTCCGGTTCCTCGCCGGAATGCATCGGGACCTGA
>CAZXWJ010000015.1:0-35021 GCA_964644375.1 uncultured Desulfobacteraceae bacterium
TTCGAGAGGGTGGACGGACAGTCGGCGCCGGCGTGATCAGTGAAATCATAGAGTAGGGAAAGGTTTCGCTGAAAAGGAGGGGAAAAGGAATGAATAAATTGATTACCAATCAGAAGATTCGAATTCGTTTGAAGGCTTATGACCATAAGCTGCTGGACCAGTCGGCCATGGAAATCGTCGAGACGGCGAGAGAGACTGGTGCAAAGATAGCGGGTCCGATTCCCCTCCCTACCGTTATTAACAAATACTGTGTGCTGAGATCCCCGCACGTCGATAAAAAGTCTAGAGAACAATTTGAGATTCGGACCCACAAGCGGCTTCTGGATATTTTAGAACCTACACAGCAGACTGTTGATGCCCTTATGAAGCTTGACCTAGCTGCCGGTGTCGATGTCGAGATAAAATTGTAGAACGTATGGAGCTAGAGTTCTATGGCTAAAAAGATTTTTGGAAAAAAACTGGGTATGACACGCTATTTTCTGGATGAGGGAAAAAGTTTCCCTGTGACTATTGTTGAAGCCCGGCCCTGCGTAGTTATCCAGAAGAAGACAAAAGCTAAAGACGGGTATGAGGCCCTTCAGGTAGGCTTTGATATTCAGAAAGAAAATCGCGTCAATAAACCTATGCGCGGGCATTTCAAAGCCGCGGGGGACAAATGTTTTAAATATGTTAGGGAGATGAGGGTCGACGACACGGAACAATTCGAAATCGGCCAGGAAATAAAGGTGGACAGCTTTGCTATAGGGGATCTTGTGAAGGTGACCAGTAAAAGCAAAGGGCGCGGTTTTGCCGGTGTCATCAAGCGATGGGGATTTTCAGGTGGGAAAAAAACCCATGGGTGTCGTTCACATAGAGTTCCCGGTTCGATAGGCATGAGTGCATACCCGGGCAAGGTAGCCAAGGGGAGAAAACTGCCCGGTCGGATGGGGTTTCAAAAAACAACCATAAAAAATCTCAAAATTCTGGATGTCAGACTTGACATGGATGTCATCGCCATAAAGGGATCTGTTCCCGGAAGTCCGAATTCCGTCGTTGAAATCAGCGCGGTGTAACGGCAAGAAGGGTGTGTTCGATTCCTCAGCGAATGGCTTAAGTTCAATTGAATGTTTTAGTATTGGGACGGATAAAATGGCCGTTATTGATGTTTATAATCTTCAGAAGGAAAAGACTTCCCAAATAGACCTGAGGGATGATGTATTTCAAGCTCTAATCAAGAAACACGTCCTCCACGAGGTTGTCGTCTCCCAACTGACAAGGCGCAGGTTGGGAAACGCTTCTACAAAGACACGCTCGGAGGTGAAAGGATCCAGCAAGAAACTCTTCCGACAGAAAGGAAGCGGAAGGGCCAGGGCCGGTACCGCGGCTTCACCGACGAGACGGGGCGGAGGGGTCGCACTTGGGCCTAAACCGCGGAAATACGCGAAAAAGGTTTCTAAAAAAGTTCGCAAAACAGCACTGTGTATGGCGTTGACGGATAAATTTTCTAATGATAAATTAGTTGTTCTCGAAGATTTTCGATTGGCGGAAATAAAAACGAAGAGATTTGTTGACGTTATGAACACCTTTGACGTGAAAAAAGCACTCATAGTAACTGATGAGAAAAACGAAAATCTCGAGAAATCATCCAGAAATGTTCCTTGGGTAAAGGTGATGCGCCATGAGGGGCTCAATGTTTATGATATATTGACCTTTGATCATCTGATTCTGGAGCAATCGGCGATCAGCAGAATAGAGGAGGCATTGGTTTTCTGATGGACGTGTACAAAGTAATCAAAAAGCCTCATATTACCGAAAAAGCGAGCATTAAAAAAGATCTGAATAATCAGGTGACTTTTGAGGTGCACAAGAAGGCCAATAAGATTGAAATCCGGAATGCCGTAGAAACTCTTCTTAAGGCGAAGGTAGTTGACGTGAGGACCATGAATATAGAGGGGAAGAAGCGGCGAGTTGGCAAGCACATGGGGAAACGGCCTGATTGGAAAAAGGCCGTCGTTACCCTGGCGCCGGGTGAAAATATCGAATTTTTTGAAGGAATGTAATTCCTGATTGAAAAGTTGAATCCAGTGTGTAGAGCAAGAGGCAAAGGGAGAAAATAATGGCTATTAAGAGTTACAAGCCAACTTCGCCGGGAAGAAGATTTCAAACATGTTCCACTTACGATGAAATCACTCGCAACAAGCCGGAAAAGAGCTTGATAATGCCGCTGAATAGATCTGGGGGTCGAAACAACCTTGGTCGGGTTACGGGAAGGCACCGAGGTGGCGGACACAAGCGCTTATACCGGATGATCGATTTTAAGAGAAACAAGGACGGGATACCGGCGCTGGTGGCAAGCATTGAATATGATCCTAATCGTTCGGCCAATATTGCACTTCTCCACTATCTGGACGGAGAGAAGAGATATATCATCGCCCCTCTTGGGCTTAAGGTCGGAGAAAAAATAATATCGGGAGAAGACGTTGAAATTCGCACCGGTAACGTCGCGTTGCTGAAGAATATCCCCCTGGGAACTGCGATACATAACGTTGAGCTGCACCCCGGTCATGGTGGGCAACTAGCCAGGGGCGCCGGAAGTCATGTGCAACTTATGGCTAAAGAGGGGAAGTACGCCTTCATTAAACTTCCATCCGGGGAGGTACGTATGGTATCTCTCAAATGTAAAGCCACTATCGGGCAGGTCGGGAATTTAGAACATGAGAAACAGAGCGATGGTAAGGCTGGCAGGAAGAGATGGAGAGGGCGGAGACCCCATGTAAGAGGCGTGGCGATGAATCCGGTTGATCATCCTCATGGAGGCGGTGAAGGAAAATCGTCTGGGGGAAGACATCCTGTAACACCATGGGGTGTGCCGACCAAGGGGTATAAAACGCGGGTGAAAAAGGCGAGCGATAAGCTCATCGTGAAGAAAAGATCATAAATTCATTTGGGATCTTTTTGAAAGCATATTGCGGTAATAAACATTATTAACAGGAGTAAATGCGTTGCCTCGATCAATTAAAAAGGGACCTTTCGTTGATGAACATCTTTTGAATAAGGTGAGGACGGCCGAAGAGACCGGGAGTCGAAAGATAATAAAGACCTGGTCAAGGAGGTCAACTATACTTCCTGAATTTATCGGTTCGACTTTTGCTGTCCATAACGGGAAAAAGTTTCTGCCGGTTTTTGTTACCGAGGATATGGTTGGACATAAACTGGGCGAATTTGCTCCCACCAGAACCTTTTACAGTCATGCTGGAGACAAGAAATCAAGATTGAAAGGGGCGAGGAAGTAATGGAGACAAGGGCGGTAGCAAAATATGTTAGAGTATCGCCTCGTAAGGTCAGACTGATCATGGATGAGCTACGGGGGAAAAAGGTGGAGGAAGCCTTTAACCTGCTTACGTTTTCGCCACAAAAAGGGGCCTATCTTTTAAAAAAACTTATTCACTCGGCCGTAGCCAACGCTGAGGGAAATACGAATGTGGATGTCGACACCCTTTATATCAAACGTATATTTGCCGACGAAGGACCGACTTTAAAGAGATTTAGACCTCGGGCAATGGGGCGGGCATCGCGTATAAGAAAAAGGACAAGTCACCTTACGGTTATATTGGATGAAGCCTAAAGATAACAAAAATATGTGTTGCTTTATCCATATTTCGGCTCACCAAGGCAAACAGGCCACAGGGAGGTAAGATTTGGGACAGAAGGTAAATCCAATCGGTTTTC
This sequence comes from uncultured Desulfobacteraceae bacterium, assembly GCA_964644375.1. Classification (GTDB taxonomy): domain Bacteria; phylum Desulfobacterota; class DSM-4660; order Desulfatiglandales; family HGW-15; genus CAYNYM01. The sequence goes on from CAZXWJ010000015.1 coordinate 3,709, forward strand.
GATTGGGCATTCACAGGAATTGGGATTCAAGGTGGTTTGCCGGAAAAGACTATAGCAATTTTGTCTTCGAAGATTTTAATATTCGCAAGTTTTTGAAAAAGAGATTATTTCAGGCTGGTGTCGCAAAAGTCGAGATTGAGAGAGCGGCCAATAAGGTTAGAATCAAGATACACACAGGAAGGCCCGGACTTGTTATTGGAAAGAAGGGCGTTGAAATTGAAAATGTAAAAAGGGCGCTTGAAAAAAGAATCCAGAGAGAAGTTATAATAGATATACAGGAAGTGCGAAAGCCCGAAGTTGATGCACAGTTGGTTGCAGAAAATATTGCGTTGCAGTTAGTGCGGCGTGTATCTTTTAGGCGCGCAATGAAGAAGAGTGTAAGTTCGGCTCTTCGTTTTGGTGCACTGGGAATTAAAATCGGGTGTAGTGGACGACTGGGTGGCGCTGAGATGGCGCGTAGGGAGTGGTATAGGAAAGGGAGAGTCCCCTTTCATACAATCAGAGCAGACATTGATTATGGGTTTGCACAGGCTTTTACGACTTATGGCGTAGTCGGTGTAAAAGTGTCGATTTTCAAAGGAGAGATTTTACCAGATAGAAAAGGTTAGAATTCGTTATGCTAAGCCCAAAGAAGGTAAAATATAGGAAAAAGCAAACAGGCAGGATGAAGGGGAATGCCATTAATAAGGGCGGAACTCTTGAATTCGGAGAATACGGACTTCAGGCTCTCGAATGTGGAAAAATGAGTGCACAACAGATTGAGGCCGCACGTATTGCTATTACGAGGCATGTAAGACGTGGGGGAAAAATCTGGATCAGAGTCTTTCCTGATAAGCCGATAACTAAAAAACCGGCAGAAACCAGAATGGGAAAAGGGAAAGGCGCGCCAGAGAGTTGGGTGGCTATCGTAAAGCCTGGAAGAATATTATACGAAATGGAAGGCGTCGAGAAGAGTGTTGCTGAAGAAGCCTTTCGACTTGCCGGTCACAAGCTTCCGTTCTCAACGAGATTTGTAAGCAGGAGAGTATAACGGTGAAGGCTAAAGAGTTTCGTGATTTAAGTGTGGAAGAACTTAAGGGTAAAGTAAAGGAATTCAGCCAGGAGCTGTTTAACCTTAGGTTTCAGAAGGCGAGCGGCCAATTGGGGAATACCGCAATATTGATGAAGACGCGACGAAACCTTGCGCGTGTGAAGACGATTTTAAGGGAAGCTGAAATCTCTGGTTGGCAAAAGGAAAAGAGGGCAGAATGAAAGTTCGGGGCGTGAGAAAAAAACTGATAGGTTTTGTTGTCAGTAACCATATGGATAAGACTGCTGTGGTACAGGTCAGTCGGTTAAAAAAGCATAGCGTTTACAAAAAATATGTTAAAGATCAGAAGAAATATATGGCCCATGATCCCCAAAACAAGTGCCAGATCGGAGACAAGGTCAGACTTGTCGAAACAAGGCCGATGAGCAAAAGAAAAAGATGGGACGTCATGGAGATCCTTGAGGCTGCGAATAGATAAATGTAATCAGAAGGTCCATGAGTCACCGGAGCATAAAAAATGATACAGGCAGAAACAAAATTGAAAGCCGCTGACAATTCTGGGGCAAAAATACTTTTGTGCATTAAGGTTCTTGGGGGTTCCAAGAGAAGATACGCCCGTGTTGGGGACATTATTGTTGTAACTGTAAAAGAAGCCATGCCCAACTCGAAAGTGAAGAAGGGTGATGTCATGAAGGCCGTCATCGTCAGGACTGCCAAAGAAATTGCAAGGGCAGACGGATCATATATAAAATTTGACGACAATTCCGCTGTACTTATCAATCAGCAAAATGAACCCATAGGAACAAGAATATTCGGTCCGGTTGCTAGGGAACTAAGGGCTAAAAATTTCATGAAAATAATTTCCTTGGCCCCTGAGGTGCTTTAGTTTATTTCACCCGGAATTTGAGTATAGGAGCAAAAAACGTGCGGAAAAAAGATCCTTTGGTAAAAAAGAATGACAAAGTGATCGTCTTGAGTGGTAAGGAGCGGGGTAAGATCGGTGCCATTCTGAAAGTCGACACAGAAAAAGACCGTGTTGTCATCGAAAAAGTCAATATGGTAAAGAGACATACCCGACCAGGTGGCAATAACGCACAGGGTGGAATCATAGAAAAAGAGGCTCCGATCCATATTTCTAATTTGATGCTCATATGTAATAGGTGTGCAGAACCAACAAGAGTCGGAAAAAGAATCCTTGAAGATGGTTCAAAGGTTAGAATTTGTAAAAAATGTGGTGAGCTTATTGATTCCTAAACCCACGTTTTCAGCGTTTCAAGTGGTGCATCAGATTTGAAAATTGGGGCGAAGGTAAAAAATATGAGCTCGATCATGAGGAGGCGCTGTTGTCGAGATTAAAGGAGAAATACGAAAACGAAGTTGTTCCTGCCATGAATACAGAATTTGGCTACCGGAGTATCATGGCGGTGCCGCGGATAAAGAAGGTCGTACTGAATATGGGCCTCGGCGAAGCAATTTATAATATTAAGGTCCTGGACAAGAGCGTTGAGGAGTTGACTCAAATTGCAGGTCAGAAAGCCGTCATTACAAAAGCCAAAAAATCAATAGCCGGTTTTAAACTTCGAGAGGGAATGCCTATTGGGTGTACCGTAACGTTGCGGCGAAACCGGATGTATGATTTTCTTGACAAATTGTTTAATGTGGCATTGCCGAGGGTGAGAGATTTCAGAGGGATATCTGACAAGATATTTGACGGTAGAGGGAATTGTACGGTCGGGGTGAAAGAGCAGATTATCTTTCCTGAAATTGACTATGATAAGATTGATAAAATTCAAGGACTTAATATTAGCATCGTCACAAGCGGAAGAAGCGACGATGAAGGACATTTTCTTTTGAAATCTTTGGGGATGCCCTTCAGACATTGATAGGGAGGTAATCTTGGCAAAAAAGTCTCTCATTGCTAAGGCAAAAAGAAAACAGAAATTCGCGACACGCCAGTACAATCGATGCCCCATTTGCGGGAGGCCCAGAGCCTATTTGAGGAAATTTGGCCTCTGTAGGATTTGTTTTCGGAATATGGCTCTTAAAGGCGAAATCCCAGGTGTCATTAAGTCAAGCTGGTAAAAACTTTATTGAATACTGGTTTTAAGGAGCAATGCATATGAGTATGAGCGACCCCATCGCCGATATGCTAACAAGAATTCGTAATGCCATCATGGTATCTTTCGAGAAGGTGGATATCCCGTGTTCCGGGGAAAAGATAAACATTGCGAGAATTCTCAAGTCCGAAGGGTTTATCAATAATTTTAAAGTCATGGCCGATGGAAAACAAGGGATTATGAGGGTTTTCTTGAGGTATGATGATAAAGGTGAGGGTGTGATTATCGGGCTGAAAAGAATTAGCAAGCCAAGTTGCCGTGTCTATGCCAAAAGTGACAAAATCCCGCCAGTTCTAAACGGCTATGGCATCAACATACTTTCCACCTCTAAAGGCGTTATGACTGACCGTCAAGCCAAAAAGCTGGGAGTCGGGGGCGAAATTTTATGCTCCGTATGGTAGTAGTCTAGTGTATAGACTCGGGTTGATTGGCAGGATTCATGAGAAGTCGAGAGTCGGAGGAAATAAATGTCGCGCATAGGCAAAAAGCCTATTCCAATTCCAAAGGATGTAAAGATAGATCAAAAAGGAGACCTTCTCTCTGTGAAAGGGCCGTTGGGGGAACTTACACGAACGATCGATTCCAGAATTAATTTTCGGTTAGAAAATGAAGAGGTCGTTGTTTTGGTTGAGGAGGGAAGTAAGGAGGCAGGGGCTATACATGGTCTGTACAGGGCATTGATAGCCAATATGGTCACCGGAGTCAGCAGTGGATTCGAGAGAATATTGGATATTGTCGGTGTTGGATACCGTGCTGAATTGTCTGGAAGAACGGCTATACTGCATGTTGGGCATTCTCACCCTATAAAATTTGATCTACCCAAGGGAATAGATGCTGAAATTGACCGGACAAAAATTAAGCTTAAAGGGATCGATAAAGAGAAGCTTGGAATGACCGCAGCAAAAATTCGGAGTTTTAGACCTCCTGAGCCATACAAGGGAAAAGGTATAAAATATTCGGACGAGGTCATCAAGCGAAAAGCCGGGAAGACCGGAGCAAAATAACATTTTGCATCGATACCCATATCATTGGATGTCATTCATAGATATAAGGGTTTGTACATGGGAACCATAAGCAGACAACAAGCAAGAAAAAGAAGACAGCAAAGGGTTAGAAAAAAGGTCAAAGGAAATACTGAAAGGCCGAGATTGTGCATATTTAGAAGCGCGAAGAACATTTATGCTCAAATTATTGATGATGAGGTGTCAAAAACCCTTATTGATGTATCATCCCTTTCAAAAGAAATCCGTGCAGTGATTAAAGGAAAAGGCGGTAATAAGGAAGGAGCCGCAATTGTTGGGGAATACATTGCCAAAAAGGCTATCGATAAAGGGATAAAAAGTGTTGTCTTCGATAGAAACGGGTTTTTATATCATGGTCGTGTAAAAATACTCGCGCAAGCGGCCAGAGACAATGGCCTTGAATTTTAGATAACACCAGTTTCTCAGAGGATTTGATTGCCTCAGAGTCAGGCGAGGGAGAAGCCCATTGTACAAGGAAGAGGACGAAAATCAGATTATTGAAAAAGTTGTGCATATCAACCGGGTTGCTAAAGTGGTAAAAGGTGGCCGTCGGTTCAGCTTTAGCGCAATTGTGGTTGTTGGTGATGGTAAAGGTTCCGTAGGCGGGGGCTTGGGGAAAGCAAAAGAGGTCCCTGAAGCGATCAGAAAAGGCGTTGAAAAGGCTCGAAAAGATATGAAGGCCGTACCTGTGGTAAACGGGACTATTCCTCATGAGATTATCGGTAGATGGGGAGCTGGCAAGGTATTGTTGAAACCGGCCGGTCCAGGAACGGGGGTGATCGCAGGGGGAGCTGTAAGAGCCGTACTGGAAGCAGTCGGTGTACAGAATATCCTGACAAAATGCCTTGGATCTCACAATTCACATAATCTGGTAAAGGCTACCCTGAAAGGCCTTGACGATTTGCGGCATCCCGATGAGATCGCGAGAGCAAGGGGAAAAAGTGTTGAAGAATTTGGACAGTAATTTGGCCATTCTCTAATTATGAGTGTGAACTATGAATGATACAATAAAAGTAACGCTTTTAAAGAGCGGTATTGGAAAGAATAAGAAAATACGGCAAACTTTGAGGGGACTCGGTTTGACAAGAATGCATAAAACGGTATCCCTTAACAATACTCCAGCCATAAGAGGGATGATTGCAAAAGTCGTCTTCATGGTTCGAGTAGAAAAATCGTCTGCAAGGTAAGAGAGCATGATTGGAATTCACGATCTTTCACCGTCGGCCGGTGCGAGGAAAAATAGGAAAAGAGTTGGAAGAGGGCCCGGATCCGGGCATGGAAAGACGTCGTGTCGTGGCCATAAGGGACAAAAATCACGTTCGGGCGGCGGCGTTGCAAGAGGTTTCGAAGGTGGGCAGATGCCTCTGCAGAGGAGACTTCCAAAGCGGGGTTTCTCTAATATTTTTAAAAAAGAATATGCATTGGTCAATATTAGTGATCTCAGCGGGTTTGCGGCTGATACGATCCTTGATATAGAGGCATTGAAAAAAATCGGACTCGTAAAGAACGCTAGAGATGGGATTAAACTGCTGGGGAACGGTGAAATATCTTCTCCCTTGATTGTCAAAGTAAACAAGTCAAGCAAAACAGCGAAAATGAAAATCGAGGCGGCCGGGGGCAAAGTCGAACTGGTTCCTTGAAGAACTTTCTATGGCGATGAGTTGCAAGAATGCAGAAGTTTTCGTAATACTGAGATGAGGCATTCCGGTTGGGAAGGCCTAGATTGAGCGGAAAAAGAAAATGATCAGTGGAATCCAAAACATTGGTAAAATTCCCGAATTGAAGAAACGAATTCTTTTTACGTTTGCCATGCTTGCGGTTTATCGACTAGGATGTCATATTCCCACTCCGGGAATTGATGGAGCGGCACTGGCGGCATTTTTCAGCGAACGGCAAGGAACGCTTTTTGGCCTTTTTGACATGTTTTCCGGTGGTGCCCTGAGTCAGATGTCTGTGATGGCACTTGGCATTATGCCCTATATCAGTGCATCTATTATATTGGAATTGTTGACTGTTGTTATACCATATCTGGAAAAGCTCAAAAAGGAAGGCGAGCAGGGAAGAAAAAAAATCACACAGTATACGCGGTATGGCACGGTTGTATTGAGCGTCATACAAGGCTTCGGCATCGCAATTGGGCTTGAGCAGATGAGCAGCCCCGGGGGCGTCATGGTCGTTCCTGTGGGGGGATGGGGATTTCGAATACTTACGGTTATTACGCTAACCGCTGGCACCGCATTTTTAATGTGGCTTGGGGAACAAATCACCGAACGCGGTATCGGAAACGGAATTTCTTTGATAATTTTTTCAGGAATCGTTGCGCGTTTCCCTCTCGCGGTGGTCAATTCTTTTAGGCTTATGAATACCGGAGAAATAACCCCCTTCTTCATGGCGCTGATTGTCGCCATGATGATTGCTGTGATCGGGTTTATCGTGTTTGTTGAAAGGGGTCAGAGGCGAATACCCGTACAGTATGCCAAAAGAGTTGTTGGAAGAAAGATGTATGGGGGTCAGAGTACGCATTTACCGTTAAAAGTGAACACCGCCGGTGTCATTCCTCCAATTTTTGCTTCATCGATTATCATGTTTCCTGCAACTATTGCTAACTTTTTGAATGTAAAAGAAATTCCCTGGTTGCAGATGATTGTGAATTTTTTGTCGCCGGGCCACATTGTTTATATTTTAATCTACGTGATGTTTATCATTTTTTTCTGTTACTTTTATACGGCGGTTCACTTTAATCCTGTTGACGTTGCAGATAATATGAAAAAATATGGCGGATTCGTTCCTGGAATACGACCCGGTAAAAATACAGCGGAATATATAGATCGCGTCCTGACGAGGATAACATTCAGCGGTGCTATATATGTATCGGCTGTGTGTATCTTGCCACAAATATTGATCTACAAGCTCAATGTCCCTTTTTATTTCGGTGGTACAGCGTTGTTGATTGTGGTCGGGGTGGCCATGGATACATCCAATCAAATTGAATCCCACATGTTGACAAGACATTATGATGGCTTCATGAAAAAAGGACTGGGTAAGGCAAGATAAAATCCGGCCTTATTTCCAAGTGATATTTTTTAGATGGAAGAAAAAGGTGTTCATGGAAAAAGAGGAAACCCTCTTGGTGGTAGAGGCCGTTATTAAAACATTACCTAATGCGATGCTTAGAACAGCGCTTAAAAACGGTCACAGGGTGCTGGCACATGTTTCTGGGAAAATGCACATTGATTTTATGAGAATTTTATTTGGAGATAAAGTGTAGAACGAATTGTCTCCATATGCTTTGGGTAGGGGCAGGATCACTTACTGAGAAAAATAACTCTTTTTGGAATCAGGGTAACTAGATTATGAAAGTCAGAGCATCCGTCAAAAAAATTTGCAATAAATGTAAGATAATCAAGCGAAAAGGTATCATTCGAGTGATTTGTGAGAATCCTCGTCATAAACAAAGGCAGGGATAGAGATTCCGTTATAAATAGATTGATAGACGGAATGGTTGGATAAGCGCCGATTCAAGAAAGGGAGTCTAGATTGGCAAGAATAGCAGGTGTTGATTTACCGAGAGGAAAGAGAATCGAGATCGCCTTGACCTATATTTTCGGAATAGGCCGTACCAGTTCACAGAATATACTTAGCGAAGCGGGTGTGGATTGGGATTCTAAATCGGATGATCTTACGGAAGGGCAGATAACGGGTATCCGTAAGATTATTGACGAGAAATACAGGGTGGAAGGTGATTTAAGACGTGAAGTCTCCATGAATATCAAGAGGTTGATGGACTTGGGGGCCTATCGCGGTTTGCGCCACAGGAAAGGACTGCCTGTTAGAGGACAGAGGACTAGCACGAATGCAAGGACAAGAAAGGGTCCGCGCAGAGCCGTAATGGGCAAGAGAAAGAAATAATTCCCCGAGGATAGCTCATGGTAAAGAAAGCAAGAAAAGGAAGTAAAGCCAAGAAGGAGAGGAAGAATATTCCAAGTGGAATTATTCATATCCAATCCACTTTTAATAACACCCTTATCACCATTACAGATCCCGGTGGAAATGTGATAGCAACCTCGAGTTCAGGAAGGCAGGGTTTCAAGGGTTCAAGGAAAAGTACCCCGTTCGCCGCGCAGTTAGCCGCGCAAGACGCCCTGAAACAGGCCATGGATCACGGCATGAGGACCGCAGAGGTGAGGGTGAAGGGCCCAGGGGTTGGAAGAGAAGCTGCCATCCGGGCGTTGCAAAATGATAACTTTACCGTCACAATAATTCGAGACGTAACACCCATACCCCATAATGGTTGCAGGCCTCCAAAGAGACGCAGGGTTTAATTTTGAGGGCTGTCTGCAGGGTGAAGTAAGCACTCAACCAAAATTTAATGATTGAAGATAACGAGTCGACAGATGTTGTCGATCTTTAGGAATTTTGATTTTAAAAACGTATTTATGTTGGAGGAGGGCCTGTTTTGGCCAGATACACTGGTGCTTCATGTAGATTGTGCCGTCGAGAAAATATGAAATTGTTTCTCAAGGGTGATCGCTGTTATGGAGATAAATGCGCTTTTGAACGAAGAGCGTACGCTCCGGGGCAGCACGGTCAGAGACGCGGTGGAAAATTTTCTGATTATCAATTGCAATTGAGAGAAAAGCAAAAGGTCAAGCGGATTTATGGCGTCCTTGAGAAACAGTTCAGACGGTATTATTATCGTGCTGAGAAACAAAAAGGAATAACGGGGTCAAATCTGCTAATTTTGCTTGAATGCCGACTTGATAATATTGCGTACAGGATGGGATTTTCTACCTCGAGGAATCAGGCGAGGCAGCTCATCAGGCATGGCGCATATTTGGTCAACAATAGAAAAGTAGATATTCCATCTTATCAGGTGAAAGTTGGTGATGTCATCCAGATCAAGGAAAGTTGTCGAAAAATCACTGCAATATCTGAAGCTATGGAGACTGTTGTCAGAAGGGGTATTCCCGATTGGACGGAAATAGAAAAAGATAAATTTCGCGGTACGCTCAAAGGTTTACCTAATCGTGAAGATCTCACAATGCCGATACAAGAGCAGCTTATTGTTGAGCTGTACTCTAAATAGGTGTTTGATGAGAAAACCATTTTATGTTTCAGGAATCCCGTTAGTAGCGTGATAAGGGTTGCCGTCAAAGTAAAATGTACGGACGGGATGCCCCCTGAAATAGTGGGGGCCTGCTATTTTGCCCAATGAATCATTTGATTGGAGGGATTTTGTTGGCCGAGCTAAAAGCGAAGAACTGGCGGGAGTTAATCAAACCAAAGACCATTGTAGTTGAAGAGGAAACCCATACAGATTCCTATGGAAAATTTGTATGTGAACCCCTTGAGAGGGGCTTTGGGCTTACAATTGGAAATTCATTGCGCCGTATTTTGCTTTCTTCCTTGCAGGGAGCAGCTATTGTCTCTGTGAAATTCGACAATGTCGTTCATGAATTTTCGACTGTGAACGGTGTGCTCGAGGATGTAACCGATATTATTTTGAATCTAAAAGAGGTGAATTTGCGTCTCGTTGATGCAGAGGAAGCCGTGATACATCTGCGTAGGGAGAGCGAGGGGGTAGTCAAAGCATCGGAAATTGAAACCGACGGGATAGTGGAGATTTTAAGCCCGGAGAAGACTATCGCTACGGTGAATAAAGAGGGTAAGCTGAACATGGAAATGGTCGTCAAGATGGGAAAAGGATATATGACGGCAGAATCCATAGACGGTGGTGATAAGGCCATAGGAGTCATACCTATAGATGCTGTTTTTTCGCCCATAAAAAAAGTTAATTATGTTGTTACAAATGCCAGAGTTGGACAAATTACCGATTATGATAAGCTGACTCTGGAGGTATGGACGGATGCAAGCGTTGCGCCTGAAGATGCGGTGGCCTATGGTGCAAAAATATTGAAAGAGCAGATGGCACCATTCATAAATTTTGAGGAAGAAGACGAACCGGTCATTGAGGAAGAGGAACAGGAAGAAGAAAAACTCAATAAGAATCTTTTCCGGCCGGTTTCTGAACTCGAATTATCCGTGCGGTCAGCAAATTGTTTGAAAAATGCAAATATAACACTGATCGGTGAATTGGTGCAGAAGAGCGAAGCTGAAATGCTTAAGACAAAAAATTTCGGAAGGAAATCTCTTAACGAAATAAAGGGCATTCTCGAAGGAATGGGGCTTTCTCTTGGAATTAATCTCGATAATTTCCCTCCTGTCGGCAAGGAGGTCGATGAGAGTGATGAGTTAGCGGAAGGGGATTTGGAACAATGAGACATCGAAAAGCCGGCAGAAAACTTGGTCGAACTACGAGTCATAGAAGGGCGATGTTCAGGAACATGGTCACATCACTTTTTAAATATGAGCAGGTTGTGACTACTGATGCCAAGGCTAAAGAGATTCGGCCTATAGCTGAGAAGTTGATAACATTGGCCAAAAGAGGTGACCTTCATGCCAGGCGGCAGGCACTTGGATTTATGAAAGACAAGGGGACAACGCACAAGCTTTTTGGCGAACTAAAAGATCGTTACATGGAAAGGCAAGGCGGGTACCTAAGGATTATTAAAAAGGGTGTTAGAAAAGGTGACGCGGCATCGATATCTGTGGTGCAGTTATTGCAATCCGAGTCTGGTAAAAAGAAGCGTAAAAAGAAAGAGAAGGGTTCTGTTGCGGCTGAATCAAAAAGCCAAACGGTAAAAAAAGCCGATAAGGCGGTAAAAGAAGGAACAGACAAGACCGAAAAAGAGAGTAAAGTCGAATAGAGTTGTTTCGGCCCATGCTAGGGTTTGGTGGCAATAAGTATTCGATTATATTGAATTTTATAGTGCATAACAAAGACGTGTAAGATTATGACAGGCTGTGTGTCCCAGATTGGTGACAATGATCTCCTTGCCGGTGTTTCGGCAAGGAGATTTTTTTTATCTGGAGACTCAAGTGGCAACGTTTGAGCATAAGGATATATTGGGGATCGGCCAACTTACAGTACAAGATGTGGAATTTGTTTTGGATACGGCCGTGTCCATGAAAGAAATCTCCGACCGGGACATTAAAAAAGTTCCCGCTTTGAGAGGGAAAAGCGTCGTCATTTTTTTTCAGGAACCAAGTACGAGAACGAGAATATCATTTGATATTGCGGCAAAGAGGCTAAGCGCAGATTGCATTAACCTTTCTGTGAACACTAGCAGCATAGTAAAAGGAGAAAGTCTCATTGACACAGCCAGAAACCTTGAGGCCATGACTCCTGATATTATCATATTGAGGCATTCCTGCAGTGGGGCTCCCCATTTGGTCGCAGATATCGTCAAGGCGGGCGTCATCAATGCCGGTGACGGCATTAATGAACATCCTACACAAGCCTTGCTTGATGTATTTACAATCAGAGAAAAAAAGGGGAGCATAGATCAATTAAAAGTGGCTATCCTTGGTGATATCGCGCACAGTCGAGTTGCACGATCAAATATCATCTGTCTAACGAAGATGGGTGCTGAGGTGACTGTTTGCGGGCCACCCACACTGATACCTGTGGAAATGGAATCATTGGGAGTCAATGTCATTCATGATCCGGCGGAAGCCGTCTGTGATAAAGACGTTATCATGGTGATTCGCATCCAACTAGAAAGGCAGGATAAAAGGTTGTTTCCAAGCCTTAGAGAATATGCTACTTTTTTCGGTCTTAACAATGAGATGTTAAAAAATGCAAAGGAGGATGTCATGGTCATGCATCCCGGACCGATGAATCGGGGTGTTGAGATAACCTCGGAAGTGGCAGATGGTCAGGGCTCCGTTATCCTTGATCAGGTATCCAACGGGGTGGCCGTTCGAATGGCCCTGCTTTATCTTCTATTGGGAGGGTCCAAAAGTGACGATGTTGATTAAAGATGGGATTTTGGTGGATCCGGTGAGGGAGGAAAGTGTAAGACGGGATATCCTCATCGAAGGAAAAAGAATCGAAAGAATATTGCAACCCGGTGAGCTCAAGAATGAGGTCGGGATAGAGGTCATCGACGCATCGGGAAAGATCGTTGTTCCCGGATTGGTCGATATGCACGTACACTTGAGGGAGCCGGGGTATGAATACAAAGAAACTGTGGCTACAGGGGCCATGGCCGGTGCGGCCGGAGGATTTACCGGTGTCGCCTGTATGCCCAATACCGATCCTGTAAATGATGTCAGGGCCGTAACCGAATTTATTTTAGGCCAGGCCCGTAAGGCCGATATTATCCGTGTGTATCCGATCGCGGCTATAAGCAAAGGGCAAATGGGGGAGACATTAACGGATTTTGGTGACCTTCGAAAGGCTGGAGCCGTCGGGGTTTCGGATGACGGGTTCCCCGTGAAAAACAGCGAGCTTATGCGGCGGGCCCTAGAATACGCAAAATATCATTCACTCATTGTGATTTCTCATTGTGAAGATTTGGATTTGTCGGCAGGGGGCGTCATGCATGAGGGCGCAATATCAACAAAAATCGGACTTCGAGGCATCCCGGCTGCAAGCGAAGAGATTTTCGTGCAAAGAGAAATTCTTCTATCAAAACTAACCGGTTGTCCCGTGCACATCGCTCATGTGAGCACCTGCGGATCGGTTGAACTGATAAGGAGGGCAAAAGAAAAGGGCATACCTGTGACGGCGGAGACGGCGCCTCACTATTTCACTCTGGATCATAGGTCGGTTGAGGGATACGATACAAATGCAAAAATGAATCCACCCTTAAGAAGACCCGAGGATGTCCAAGCCATCAGGGATGGTCTCTCAGAGGATGTCATTGATGTGATCGCAACAGATCATGCCCCGCATAGCGCACTTGAAAAAGAATTGGAGTTTGAAAAGGCGGCTTTTGGTATTATAGGTCTTGAAACAGCCGTTCCCTTGACATTGGCTTTAGTAAGAGACGGAATTTTGACGCTGCCCAAGGCCATTGGAAAACTTTCTCGCAATCCTGCCGGGATTCTCGGCCTTGATGCCGGTGTGGTGGAAGAAGGTGGAGTGGCTGATCTTTCGATCATTGATACCGAATGTGAATATGTTTTAAAAAAAGCGGAGATTCAATCTAAGAGCGGAAATTCGCCCTTTATCGGGAAGGCGATGAAGGGGAGGAATGCTATCACCATATGCGGGGGTCGAATTGTCTGGTATCGGCAAAAAGAATATTCTGGTCGTTGATGATGAAATGAGTATGAGGGAGTTCCTGGATATCCTGCTGACAAGGGAGGGATATGACGTTTCCCTGGCGGAGAGCGGGGAATTGGCCTGTGAGATCCTTGGCAATAAAGAATTCGATCTCGTCATTACCGACATCAGAATGCAAGATATCGACGGCATCGAGGTCCTGAAAAAGGCGAAGGAGACCTGCCCTGAGACCATGGTTGTGCTGATTTCTGCTTTTGCCACTGCGGAGACGGCCGTAGAGGCCATGAGAGAAGGCGCCTACGACTATATTCCCAAGCCTTTCAAGGTCGGGGAATTCAAAAAGATCGTACGAGAGGCTCTGCTTGCAAAACGATCCGGCGGAAGTGAGGATAAGGAATCGGTTAGAAAGGGGCAATTTCATTTTGGGTGTCTGATTGGTGAAAGCCCCAAGATGCTTCGTGTCTATGATCTTATCGAAAGGGTGGCCCGGACCAAGAGCAACATTTTTATTTCAGGAGAAAGCGGAACTGGAAAGGAATTGGTGGCGGGGGCAATTCACCGGCAGAGTGAGAGAAAAGCCAAACCTTTTGTCGTGATCAACTGTGCAGGCATACCTGAAAACCTGATAGAAAGCGAACTCTTCGGTCATAAAAAGGGCGCTTTTACGGGCGCGGTGACCAATAAGGAAGGGCTCTTTGAGGCGGCGGACGGAGGAACGGTTTTTCTTGATGAGGTGGGCGAATTATCTCCCACAATCCAGGTCAAACTGTTAAGGGTCATCCAGGAACGGACCTTTACATCCGTGGGTGGAACTGAAGAAAAAAGCGTCGACGTACGTTTTATTTCGGCAACGAACAAGGATCTCGAGGCCGAGGTGATCAATAAGAGATTTCGTGAGGATCTGTTTTTTCGACTCAACGTCATACAGATTTCAATTCCGCCCCTAAGAGAAAGGGGAGATGACCTTCCGTTGTTGTCTCAATTTTTTCTGGAGAAATACTCTGAAGATCTTGGCAAGGATGTCAAAAAGATATCCGCATACGCCATGGATATCCTAAAACAGTATTCATTTCCCGGCAATGTGAGAGAACTGGAAAACATTATCGAACGAAGCGTTGCCCTTGAAACTTCCAACATTGTCCTGCCGGAAAGCCTGACCCTATCCAATTTTCAGATGGAGGAAAACCGTCGGGACAGGCGAAGAGGAGACATGACCTCCGAAGGAATAGACCTCGACCAGATCCTGGCGGAGATCGAAAAGGAATACATGATCAAGGCGCTGGATCTGGCACACGGCTCAAAACAAAAGGCCGCAGATCTTTTGGGACTGAGTATGAGATCTTTCAGATACAGAATGGATAAGCTGAGTCTACAACGTTCCGGGCATTAGGATATTCAAAGATCGGTTGTCCTGTTGGCCTGCGATGTGGGACGCACTCCTATGGGGTTTAATCAAAGCCGGTTTTGTCCTTTGTATCCGGCTTTTTTATTACTCGGCGAGGCCCAGGGTTGGCCTCATCCCAAGCAAGATGCCCCGATCTCGGAGTTTGACGACAACCGACGCCCCGCCTCCCAAGCGGGGCGCCTCTGCTGTGGCCTATGAATCTCTAATGGACATCCAGAAAACCATGATTTCTGGATGGAACGGACACGTATTAGCATTCAACATTTAAACTTCAGATCCCAGCTCAATGCCTTGCTCCATTATGTTTTTTCTGACAACTGATTGCTGATAGCTGAGTGCTATCCAAAAGAACTGCTGAGGGGATTCTTGACAAAATACGGCAGGAAAAGACAAAAATTGTAAAATGTTAAAACGGAGTCGGTTCGATTGTTGGGTTTTATTAGGAATAATTGCCAGGCTAACCTTTTGATTATAAATGGATAATTAGGAATGGCATTTGGATAATTTTTTTTGGCATAGTAATTGAATTAATGTAAAGAAACAATGACGGGTTGCCGATCTTATAAATATTAGAAAATTAAAAATTTAAGTGATAGATATCAATAAATGAAAAGGAGGTGAAAGGGGAGTATCGAGTTTTTTTTGCTAATGATTGATCATGATCAGTATTAACATCTAAAGAATCGAGGAGGAAGAACATGTTTGCAAAATTTCACAAAGGGCACGAAGAAGGTTTTACACTGATTGAATTGATGATTGTTATCGCGATTATCGGTATCCTGGCGGCCATCGCCATTCCGCAGTTTTCCGCCTACAGGACAAGGTCCTACAACGCTGCAGCCAATGCGGATCTGAGAAATCTAGCCACGGCGCAGGAGGCGTATTATGTTGACAAGCAAATATATGCCGTTCAAGCTAATTTGACCCAGCTCTGTGATGACTATGGTGCGATTACATCAAAGGGCGTGACTCTGACCATTAACTCATCCTCTGCGACTTTCTACAACATGCAATCGGTCCATAGCAGTGGCGACAGGACCTATGCCGTCCGGGGACCCGGCGATGCGGTTGAAGCTCTGTAAGGCATGATGTGAAGAACCGAAAAAGGCAGGTGTCATTCAAACGCCTGCCTTTTTCTAATCCAAAAGACAGATTTTGTTTATTTAGTGTTTTTTGCCCTGTGATATAACGGTGCCCCAGTTGAAGGTTTTCTTTTTTGGGTGTGTGCAGAGCACAGATAGCGGGCGGCACAATAACCCATTTCCATCGGCCCGATCAAGCTTTGATAAGTTGATAGGGAGGATTCCGGGAGATATAAAATGTCTGCTGCATTGCTTGGAAAAAACGAAAAGGGTTTCACTCTGATCGAATTGATGATCGTCATCGGAATTATCGGCATTCTGGCAGCGATTGCCATCCCACAGTTTACCGCATACAGAACAAGGTCATACAACGCCGCGGCCAACGCTGATTTGCGCAATCTGTCGACCGCACAGGAGGCCTATTATGCCGACCACTTAGCCTATTGCGACTCGGTTGGTCGACTTTCCGTAACGTACGGTGCCATTACTTCCAAAGGGGTCCATTTGAAGATTAATTCAGCATATGTCAGCACCTACAATATGGTTTCATGGCATGATAACGGTGATATGACATATTTTATCAGGGGACCCGGGAGGCGAATAGACCATCTGTAACCATCCCGGAATAGTTTTTCCGAACAATCCAAAAAGCTTTGGAAGCGAACGTAGACTTTCTTAAACCGTAACGTGCAGGGTGTGTATTATACCTTTGATTGGATTTGCTGGCTGTCTGGCTCAACATTGCACTCCCTGAATTTTCTCTTGAAGGATTTCTTTCTCAAATTACCGTCAACCAACAGCTTTTGTTTCGTTGTTAAAAGCCTGATCATCTCCCGCAAAGGCGGGAGATCCATCTTAGAAAGGAACACCATGGGCCTCGCATTTTGATCGAATAGCTTTACTGCATCTATCATTTGGTTTTTTGGGCTTTAGCATTCATTTGACCTTTGAGATTTGTACTTTGACATTACATGTCTCGTTTCCCGTCATTACCCCTTCTGGGAATAAACCAAAGCCGGGCCCTCTGAACCCTGATTCATTACTCCATTGCCTCCAGTAACTCATTCCCCATCTGTTCCAAGGATTCCGCTTTCTCCATGAAGACCTTTTTCAGTATAGGCAGGATTATTTGTTTGGCGGGCAATTCCTCAAAAGGATCTTTCTGGTGAAAGGCCTTCAATTCTTTATAAAGGACTGAGGACGAAAAGAGCTCAAAGGCGCGGGTTACTGTGCTGTAGGCTGCCTCTTTTTTCCCCATCAGGGCGTAAGTCTCGGCGAGGTGGAGTCGAGTAAACAATGCCCTCGGATCCTTGGTCACAACCGATCTGAAACAGCGTGCAGCTGCGGTTAAGTCCCCTTTGTGCTTATAGGCGACCCCCAAGTTATGTAAGGCCATTTTATAGGCCTTATCCATTTCAAGGGCTTTTTGAAATTCAATAATGGCCTCTTCAATGCGGTTTTCCTTGATAAGTATATACCCCAGATTATTATGAGCTACGGGGCTGTTACTGTCGTAAGTTAGCGACGTTATAAGATGATCATAGGCCTCTTCGTACCGGCCTTGCTTGGCAACGACGATGGAAAGATTATTGTATGCATCCGCGTAACGGGGAAAAATCTTGATTGCCTTGAGAAGATGGCTTTCCGCATCCGTTTCTCTCTTCATCCTATGGTACACCAGTCCCATATTGTAATGTGTAAGGTGATGCGTTTCACCGTGTGTGCCACTTGTCAGATTCAGTGCCAATTTGTATTCAGTTATCGCTTTTTCTTTCTGGTTTGTGTTGGCATAATATCGTCCCAAATTATGATGGGCTCTTGCTGAATCGGGGTATTTGTCAACGGCATCCAACCACAGGCTTTCTTCTGTTTTCCATGTGGCATTCCGGACATAAGTGCTGTGTCCGAACCCGATGAGAATCAACGTAATGAAAAGGGTAATGGCAACATGAATCGTTTTTTTCTGTTGAGTTTCCATCAATTTGACGACCAGGATGGCCACCGGGACAAAAATAAGCATGGAGGGGATATAATTGCGATGCTCAAAAACAAGCTCCAGTGGAAATACGGACGCCTCGATGAAGTGGTTGAGAAAAAAGAAAAGAATACAATAGGAAACAAGCGGCCATTTTTTTGCCTTTATTGCAGCAATGGCAAGGACGGTGAGGATAAACAAGATCGCCAGCAGGGTAGTCGGTGGATCGATCAGGCTGTGAGACGGAGAAATATTGTGAGCGATGCATAATCTGTACGACATGGGATAGAATAGAAGGGAAATATAGAATAGAATAACACGCGGTTCGGTCAACAATCTCTCAACCAAAGTGAATGACCTGTGACTGAAGCTCGATATGAGGTGTTTGAGATCGAATACGGAGGGACCTTTCAGGGTCAGTGCGGCGATTAAAGGAATGAGGATCATTGCTAGCAGGATGACAGAATTTTTCTTTATGTTTTTTTTTGTAATCCCTTGAATGAGAAATAGATCGAAGATGAGGATGCTGATTGGAAACATCGCGGCATTTTCTTTTGAACCGATTGCCAGAAATCCGCAAATAATACATATGAAATAAAAACCTGCTTTGGATGGATTCTTTTCGGCAGTCCTTGCTTTGAGGTAGAAATGCATGGCCATGATGTAAAACATCCCTGCCATGCTTGCCATTCGCTGTACAATGTATGTTATTGCTTGTGTCTGGATCGGGTTAACCGCCCAAAAAATTGTGGCAAGAAGTGCGATAAAATATGCGTTCGGCCCGTATCTTGCTTTTAACAAGGGCAAATTGAGGGTCTGATAGATAAAGAGGAACAGGAATATTGACGCGATAAAGTGAACGGCCAAATTGAAAACATGGTATCCGAGTACCCGGTTTTTACCCAAGTAGTGGTTGATGGCAAGTGTGAAACATGCGACCGGTCGATATATCTCTCCGGTTCCTCCGAGGCTTGCAAAAAAGGTGTTTTTGATGTTTTTCCAATTCAATTCAGTGAGGTGAATTCTCTTGTTTTCCAGAATATTTGTTTCATCGTCGAAGTGCCATGATGCGTGAAAGGTATTGGCATAGACGGCCAGCAAGAGGACGAGAATCGCCAGGGTTGCGAAAATTTTTTTTCGGCAATGCGATAAATCGACTTCCGGTTTAAGTGTCAAAATTCCCATCTTTTTCTCCATGAATGATGATGAGCGATCATACTAGATCAAAAAAGAATTGTAAAATTCGAACCAGTGTCCTTGAAGGGGTTGGGGCCGGGTCACATTTGCCGATCCTGCTGTTGAGTCTATTGGCACTACTGGTTGGGGCTATCCTCATCCTGGCCTGGGTCCCTCCCGTTAGCAGGGATGCACTCATTCATCATCTTGCTGTCCCCAAACTGTACCTAAGAAACGGCGGGATTTATGAAATTCCCTCCATGATCTTTTCCTACTATCCTATGAATCTGGAACTTCTGTATATGGTTCCTCTGTGGCTCGGAAATGATATCGTGCCCAAGTTTATCCATCTCAGCTTTGGCCTCCTCACAGCCTGGTTGATTTATACCTATATCAAGCGAAGGATCGGCCCAGCCTACGCAATTTTGGGCGTAGTGCTTTTCCTTAGCCTTCCCATCATTGTAAAACTTTCCACTACCGTTTATGTGGATTTGGGGCTTGTTTTTTTTTCCACTGCATCCCTCCTACTGTTCATGAGATGGATCCATGATGGTTTCCCTATCAAGCTGTTGATAATCTCTGCAATATGTTGCGGATTGGCAATGGGAACAAAATACAATGGATTGATAACGTTTTTATTGCAAGGACTCTTTGTGCCGCTTTTTTATGCAAGATATGGACCCGCAGACAAGTCCTGTTTTTTGAAAAGCTGCGCTTATGGGTTGATCTTCGTCTTTGTGGCGTTACTCATTTTTTCGCCCTGGATGATAAGAAATTATCTGTGGACACAAAATCCCATATATCCTCTTTATGATCATTGGTTTAATGCGCCTGGAGCCTCTTCTCAAACCGTTGGCGTTTTTGCCTATCGGTCTTTGTTGTATCATGAGCCGTGGTGGGAGATAGCCCTTCTGCCGGTCAGGATTTTTTTTCAGGGGCAGGATAACAATCCACAATATTTTGATGGAAAATTGACCTCTTTCTTGCTTATCTTTACGATATTCGCATTCGTTGGATCGAAAAAAAAGGTTATGCCTGTTCGAAATGAGAAAATAATTCTTATGGCGTTTTCAGTTTTGTATCTTTTTGTTGCCATTTTCATTTCGTCTTTACGAATTAGGTATATTGCGCCGATTATTCCTCCATTATTGATTCTATCTATTTATGGAATAAAAAATATATTTATTGCTATAAAAAACTTTAATAATGTAGTTTTATATGATTTAACTATTTTATTTATTGTTTTAATCGTTTTTGGCTATTTCGTTTCCGGAATAAACTATATTCTTGAGCAATATGAAACGGTAAAGCCCATTGAATATATCTCAGGAAAAGTAACAAGAGATGAATATATTGAAAGATACCGACCGGAATATTCATTGTTTAAATATATTAATAAAAACCTCCCATATGATTCTGGGATTTTGTTTATTTTTATGGGAAACAGGGGATATTATTGCGAAAGGGATTATATCTTCGATATGCAAGGTTCTCGAAGCGCATTTCAGGAAACCGTCAAGATTTCCGACAGTGCAGAAAAGATATGTTTAGAATTTGTGAAAAAGGGAATTACCCATCTACTGATCAACGAACCTTTATTCTCTAAATGGCTCATACAGAATTTCCCCAATAAAGATCAAGAACTGGTGGGGAGTTTTTTTTCCGATTATCTCCGGGACGTTTTCTCAAACAAGGGATACCATTTATATAGTATAAAGAGCATCGCGGCTGCGAAAGATAAGGCAGGAAAGGACCGCCCTCTCCCCCAATTTTGAGAAATCATCAGGAGACTGGCATGTGTTTTGAATAACCCATGTTATGAAAGCAAATCAATAAAAATTGAATCTTCTGAGGTTGGGTTATGTATCAAGGAAAATCGATAGCCGTGGTTGTGCCCGCTTATAATGAAGAAAAACTTATCGGCAGGACGCTGGGCACTATGCCTGACTTTGTGGACGCCGTCATTGTGGTGGATGATGCAAGCAATGACAAAACATCGGAGGTCGTCATTGATTTTACCGAGAGCAAAAAAAGAGTTGTTTTGCTCAGACACAAAGTCAATCAGGGCGTGGGCGGCGCAATTGTCACCGGATACAAGAAGGCTCGCGATTTGGGCGCGGATGTGACGGCTGTCATGGCCGGCGATGCACAGATGGATCCTGATGACTTGATTCGTATTATCGAACCGGTCGCTGACGGCAGTGCAGAGTATTCGAAGGGAAACCGGCTTTTTTATGGGGAGGCTTGGCATATGATCCCCCATTATCGATACCTGGGAAATTCCACGCTTTCTCTCTTGACGAAAATGGCGTCAGGTTATTGGCATATTGCAGATTCGCAAAGCGGTTATACGGCCATTTCGCTCATGGCGCTCAAAAAAATTGACCTTGATAAAATATACACAAGGTACGGGATGCCCAATGACCTGCTCATTAAACTAAATCAGGCTCATTTCCGTGTAAGGGACGTGCATATTAAGCCGGTTTATCATATTGGTGAGAAATCAGGAATTCGTCTGAAGAGCGTTATTCCGAAAATATCCTGGATTCTTTTCAAAGGGTTTTGGAAAAGATTGATATCTAAATATGTCATCAAGGACTTCCACCCCCTTGTTTTTTTCTATGCCCTGTCATTTGTTTTGCTTGGAGTGAGTCTTCCCCTGGCCTTAAGGCTTTTATATATTTGGGCGAGCAGAGGTGATATTCCGGATATAAATGCAATGGCCTTAGTTTTTTCACTCGTCACCGGACTCCAGACCCTTTTTTTCGGAATGTGGTTTGACATGGAATACAATAAAGACCTGAGGTGACCATATTCCAATCCAACGGGAGAAGGTGCTACCGGAATGGATCGTAACGACTATTTACCATTATTGGATGTTGATCAGTCAATAATTTGACGAAATGTGACAGATTCGTTCTATGCTCGACGCTCCGGCAAGTCAAATCCGCGATATTATCCTTCCTGATTTTTCGGATATGAACTGTTTTAAAAAAATACATTTTTTTATATTTGACTCGATCATGCGTCAGGCAAAATCTACTCTTGATGAAAGCATCTAATACACATTGAGAGTCGTTTCCAATAAAAGGGGTGGCCCATAAAATGCAATATTCAGGGCACAGGAGTTATCTTAGTCGTTGGAAAGAATCGTGAATGATGAATATACTTATCACAACTTTTAGCTTTCCCTCCCTAATGGATGGGGTTTACGATGGAAAATTTGTCCTTGCCGAAGCTCTCTCATATGCGGATAACGGGGCAAATGTGAGAGTGATAACACCGCATTATGCCGGTGCTAAAAAAAAAGAAAAAATTCATGATCGTGTCACCGTTTATCGGTTTCAGTATTTCTTTCCAGGATCACGCCAGGTCTTGAAGCGGCCTGGGACTCCCATGTACAATCAAAGAAGGATCACGGGATTAGTCCAATTGCCCCTGTTCTTCCTAATCTTTATCGTCAGTATTTTGAAGCATGCCCTATGGGCAGATATCATACATGCCCAGTGGACAGCCAGTGCACTGCTGGCACTCCCTGCCAAATGGCTTCTCGGAAAGAGGATAGTTTTGACTGCAAGAGGGAGTGACCTTCGGCTACTCCCTGATTGGCTAAATCGCTTTATTCATTATCAAGTTGATGGGGCAATAGATTGCTTCGGACCGCAGGTTTGGAATAATGCCTACAAAAAAAAGTTTTCTGCGAATTTTGTTTCATTGCCTCTCGTTGTTTATGACGATGCCTCCCGTTCCATGCCTGAGGACATGAAAAAATACTTATTTCGGAAATCGGATCCTTTTGTGATTCTGTATGTGGGTCGTTTTGATAAAATAAAACTCAAGGATAACAAACTGCCTCTCCTGGATTTGATTCATTCCTCCAAGGTGTTGAGAGAAAAGAACCTGAATTTTCAGGTTTTCTACATTGGAGATGGTGATTCCAGAATCACCGAAGAGATGCTGAGGCTTATCGACTTTTATGACCTTGGTAACGATGTGACTTTGCTTGGACCCAAAACCAATGTGCTGGATTATATTAATTTTTGCCATCTGGGGGTTGGGGGCATTGCCTTCAATGCGGTCAGTCAGGAATTTACGATCTGCGCCAAGCCTCAGATTCTCATTCTGGGAGAGGACAATGCTGATACGCCCTGGCACCATGGTGTGAATGCGATCATGATCAAGCCCGGGAATAAAGAGGATCTTGGTGAAAAATTGTTTTGGGCCATTTGTAACCGTAAGAAATCGAAAGAAATTGGTGAAGAGGCCAAGAAGGGAATGAGTAAATATATAATGGACGGTCAATCGGCAGGTAGGCTTTATCTCCAGGCATTTAGAAATCTGAACATAGGAATGTAGGTTATGCAAACAGAACATGAAACGAAAAGGGTCCATGTGCACCCTCCTGAAGCCGGTGAATTCCCTCGTAGGATCACGTTGGAATTAACCAATCGCTGTAATCTCAATTGCACTTTCTGTCCTCGACGGCTTATGGAAAAAAATCAGGGCTTTCTGGAAACCTCACTTGCAAAAGAGCTTATAGATGAAATGTCTCAAAATTTGCCGGCAGCGCTCGTCCCTTTTTTTCGAGGGGAAACCTTGCTTCACCCGGACTGGGTCGAGATTTTAACCTATGCCAAGAACAGGGGTATCGGCCCTATTCAATTTACCACCAATGGGACCCGCATGGACAATGATGCTGCCGAAGCTATTCTTGACCTGGAGCTTGACTTTATCTCCTTTTCCATGGATACCCTGGATCCCGACATATACAATCAGACGAGACGCGGAAGCAATTATCAGCAGGTCTTGAAAAATGTCCTGAATTTCATGGAAAAAAAAGAGGCAAGGGGGCAGAATCTCCCTGAGGTCCAGATTTCATGTGTCGACACGCCGCTTCATCGATCCGGGCTGGAGGCTTTTGTGGAATTCTGGAGGCCAAAGGTCGATAGGGTTCGCATTTATGTCGAACATTCGCAAGATGGCCATCCGGGAAGCATTGCAGATCCACTACCCGGATTTGATCATCGTCTGCCCTGCTTTAAAGTTTTTACGGATATGGTTATCTATTGGGACGGTGAGGTCGCAGTATGCAACCATGACTGGACTCGCAATGAAAGCCATCGGATCGGCAATGTAAAGGACGGAGGTATTGCTTCAATTTGGAATGGGAAGCGTTACAATGCGTTGAGAGACATGCATGGAAGGGGTGAGTTGGACTCAGAACCCCTTTGTCAATTTTGTGATCATTGGAAAATGTACTATTTGCCGGAGGGATATCTGGGCAAGGTGTATCAAAAATCTCAAACCAAGGAACCGAGATCCTTGGCGCCGAAAGGAACTGAAAGCAGGTACGGAAATGCGGATTCCTCTTATTAAACCGTTTATTGACGAGTATACAAAGAAAAAGGTCCTTGAGGTATTGGATAGCGGGCACCTCACGGAAGGACCGGTTACCGGAGAGTTCGAATCTGTCTGCCGGGATTACATTGATTGTAGGCATGCAATAGCCGTGTGCTCATGTACGGTGGGATTAGAAATGGCACTGCGTTGCCTTAATATAGGCCCCGGCGACGAAGTCATTGTTCCGGACTACACCTATCCAGCCACGGCAGACGTCGTTGCGATCGTAGGCGCCAAAATAGTCCTTGTTGATGTAAACCCCGAGACCATGCTCATCGACTATGACGCTCTCGAATCGGCCATAGGACCACGGACAAAGGCCGTTATCCCTGTATCTTTGTTTGGGAATCCTCTCGAATACAACAGACTTGGGGCCATCAAAGAAAGACACGGCATTTACATCGTCGAGGATGCCGCAGGGGCTCTGGGTGCCGAATACCTGGGAAAAAGAGTGGGTTCTCAGGCCGATATCACTGTATTCAGCCTCCACCCTAGAAAATTTATCACAACCGGGGAAGGCGGCCTGATCACGACGAACAATGACAACTGGGCCTCCTGGTTGAATTCCTATAAGAAGTTCGGCTTACGGCCTTCTAATCCAGTGCCCGGCAATGCGTTCGCGATGATCGGCAGCAACTTCAAACTGAGCGATGTGCTTGGGGCAATCGGTTTGGGGCAAATGCAGTGCGTCAATGAACTCTTATCAAGAAGAAGAGAATTGGCAGAGAACTATATACGTTTATTGACCGGAGTAGAGGGGATAAGAATACCCGGAACAACGAAGGGCAGCACGCATTCTTATCAATCCTTTTGTGTTTTTGTGGAAAAACGTGATGCCATCATAGCAGATCTTCGTCGTGTCGGTATTGAGGTTCAGATTGGCACATACAGCCTCCATAAGGAGAAGGCCTTCAGTGATACAAGCCTATGTGACCTGCGAGGAGACATGGATGGCAGTGACTATGTATACGGGCATTGCCTGACTCTTCCACTCTATCACAGCATGAGTGAGAGAGATCAGGAGGAAGTCGTGAATGCCGTTATACACCATTTGGAAGGATAGAAGATGTGCGGAATCTGCGGTATTTTCAATTTAGACGGCGAGCCCATTCCTCATCGCTTCGTGAAATCCATGACAGACACACTGGCCCATCGAGGACCCGATGATGAAGGTCATTATATTGATGTGAACATCGCGTTGGGACACAGGCGCCTTTCTGTTTTGGACCTCACACCAGCCGGCCATCAGCCCATGGCAAGCGAGGACGGGCGTTTTGTCCTGGTGTACAATGGCGAAATTTATAATCATCTTGAACTCAGAGCGGAACTGGAAGCCCTCGGATACCATTTTCGATCACGGACGGATACCGAAGTCCTCCTGAAGGGGTATCAGGCATGGGGCATGGATGTCATCAAAAGGCTGAACGGCATGTTTGCCTTCGGGCTTTGGGATGGCCACAAACGGATGCTGTATATGGTGAGAGACCGTTACGGCATCAAGCCCCTCTATTGGACAAAAGTGGGCCATACTCTGATTTTTGCCTCCGAAATAAAGGCCATCCTGACCCATCCTCTGGTCTCCGTTCAGGTAAACCCCGATGCGTTGAACGAGTATTTCACTTTTCAGAACTTATTCCGCTACCATACGCTTTTTAAAGGCATCAATCTTCTCCAGGCCGCCTCCTTCAGATGGATATCCGAGAGGGATCCGGAACTCAAACGAAAGACTTGGTGGGACTTTGATTTCACAAATCGAAACGAAAGTTTAAGCATAGAGGAAACCACTGAGGAGACCCTCAGACTTTTTCGCCAGGCCGTTACCAGACAGTTGATAAGCGATGTCCCGGTGGGCAGTTATCTTTCCGGGGGAATGGATTCCGGTTCCATTGTCGCCGTGGCCGCAGGCCACATCCCCCGTCTTTCCACCTTCACCTGCGGGTTCGACCTCTCGTCCGTCACGGGCGTCGAGGCCAATTTTGATGAACGTCGGGAGGCGGAATTCATTTCCTGTCAATTCAAAACCGAGCACTACCAGCAGGTGGTCAACGCATCGGACATCTCTTGGGCTCTGCCGAATTTGATCTGGCATCTTGAAGATTTGCGGCTCGGCATGAGCTATCCGAATTTTTATGTGGCACGGCTGGCATCCAAATTCGTAAAGGTGTGCCTCTCAGGGGCCGGTGGTGACGAGCTTTATGCCGGGTACCCGTGGCGATATTATCGTGTCTTCGATGCCATCGGCAGGGACGATTATCTTCGGCAATATTATGGATTCTGGCAACGACTGGTATCGGATAACGACAAAAGCCTTCTTTTTCAGGAAGATATATGGAAGCAAGTAAAAGACCGTGATACCTTCCGCACATTCAGCCGGGTCTTCACATTCAATGAGAGGCTTAAATATGATAGTCCCGAGGAACACATAGCAAATTCTCTGTATTTTGAGATCAAAACTTTCCTCGCGGGGCTGCTTATTTTAGAGGATAAGCTGGCCATGGCCCACGGGTTGGAAGAACGGGTGCCCTTTCTTGACAATGATCTGGTAGATTTTGCCCAATCCGTTCCCATAGGCCACAAGCTGGCAAATCTTGAGAAAATAAATCGACTCGATGAAAATGAGACGCGGAAACTCAGGCGTTACCGGGAATTCGATGAGGGCAAAAATGTGCTGCGCGCTGCCATGGCCAACCTTCTTCCTAATGGGATCACCAACAGGGCCAAACAGGGGTTCTCTGCACCGGATGAGTCTTGGTACCGGGGAGAGGCACTTGATTATGTCAGAAAGATATTACTCAATCCCAGGGCGTCTTATCGTGATTTTATCAATACAAGATACGTGTCCCGCATTCTTGATCAACATATCGCAGGTAAAAAAAATAACAGACTTTTATTGTGGTCTTTTCTATGCTTCGAATGGTGGTGCAAAATATTCTTAGATAGCAACAGTCCAGCGACTTGGACAGAGGCCTGAGGGTTTTATGAATTATTGGATGCCCCAACGTAATAGTTCGATTGGAGAAACAAAAGGTTTGGAAGACAAAAAAATAGACCTTGATATTTGTGAGAGAGACTTTCTGGAGAAGCTTAGAATCGTCTATGAGACCTTGAGAAAGCGTATGAATGAGGAGTGGCATAGAGATCTTCCTCTGGAGGAACTCCTTTTCGACAGATGGGAGCGTGCAAGCAGTTTGGGCTTTGGAGCAGGTACCAGCATCTATCACAATAGCTATGTCTTTGGCGATGTGAGAGTGGGTGCTCATACATGGATCGGCCCATTTACCGTTCTGGACGGAACGGGAGGCCTAGATATCGGTTCCTATTGCTCCATTTCTTCGGGTGTGCAGATTTACAGCCACGATACAGTTCAATGGGCCGTAAAAGGAGGAGACGCACCTTATGAACATGCCCCTGTGCGTATAGGTGACCGTTGTTATCTGGGCCCCTACGCAGTTGTTGCTAAGGGGGTCAGCATAGGGGAGGAATCAATCATAGGTGCCCATAGTCTTGTCCTTTCCGATATCCCCGCCGGGTGTAAGGCGATGGGTTGCCCTGCAAGAATCGTCTAGTGCCTCATTCCCAAAGAGGCCGAAGAGAAAAATTTGACCCAACCTTGGAGACTAACCCCTTTCCCCAATACTCGGATTTTAAAACCGGCTTGTAGGCACTGCAGAAGCCGAATTTCGCCCATCATTTTTTTGGATGATTTTCAGAAGTTCCAGGTTTTTCAGGTTCCGATCGGTATTGGTCCTTATGGACGGCCTCAATGCCCAATATCGCCGCGAAAATCATTCCCAACAGGAAGCTAAGTCCGGTCGATAACATCCTTTGTATCGCCGCAATCGGAATAATGATGCCGTCCGCGACGCCCAGATTTCTGAGATAGAAGAATAGCGAAGCCTCCCTGACACCCAGCCCCATCGGCACCATTGAAACGGCACCGATAAAAAAGGCCGTTGAATTAACGACGATGGCTTGCCATACAGAGATCTTTGCCTGCAGAAATCCAACGAGCAAGGCAAGTGTCAGGCCGGAAAGAATTTGTATGAGAAGAGTCATGGACAAATAAAGTAATATTTGCGTAAAAGAGATTTTGGCTAACGCTTCATAAATATTGTGAATGAATTCGCTTATACGGTTTTGAACTCCAAATTTCAAAAAATACCATCTTACAAGAAAAAAAGTGATTAGAAATATCAAGATGCATGCGGATAGAGAGACGACCAGAGTATGGACTTGGTGGGAAAAGAACTGGAATGCGCCAATAAGCGCCAGCAATCCACAAACGCCGGTACTCACCGTTAGTTCAAGTATGATGACAGATGTTCCAATGGATAATGGGATGTCTTCAAATTTTTTTAAAAGGTAAACGGATAGAGGAAATCCAATTTTGGCCGGCGTGGAATAGTGGGCGGCCATGCTGGAAAAATGGATAAGAAAGAGATTCTTAAATGTTGTTCGGAAGGTTAGAACCGCCAGGAGATACTTTCGCTGAAGAATGAGAGTGAATGAAATGAGGAAGTAAATCACAATGAGGACAGCGATTTCCGAAATCGTCAGAGATGATAACGCAGTCAAAAGATCTCTTGGCGAAATTTTGAAAACAGCCATGAAAAAGAAAAGAATGACGAAAAAGAAAAGCAACCAATATCTTTTAAAGAGTCTACTCAGGTTTTCCATCTTCAACGTGCATATGAATTGGTTGATGGTTGTTTTTTAAGTCGGTTTATGAAAGGAACGTGTGTCGTTTATGAACGGCCTGAACGATCCCTTCCGGCTTCGATTGTTCCGCATATTATTCAGATTTCAGTTGCGAGCATTATTCCGTATTATCAGCAATAGAATGCAAGATAGTCGCCATATAACACAATGGGAATGTTCATGGTACCTATTTGGCCGTGTGGTGACTAATGTTTCCATTGGGCTACGCCGTCTCTCTGAGTATCTCTTGAAACCGATCGGCCGGATGGCGCGTGTCAGGAAGTATCCGCCCGGTATGTAAAGAAAAATTCCCTGCTGCCCTGTCTCGAAAATAGAGTTTCAGGCTTTCCCTGATAGATGTGAAGGCCATTTCACCCCAGGGGATTTCTTCTTCTGAAAAGAGACCCACCTCGAGGCTCTCTTTCCCCGGTCCAAAATCTTCGTCAAGAAGGCGAGCCCGGAAGATCAGGTAGATCTGGCCGACATGAATCAGGTCGAAGAGGGTGAAGGGTTCGAGGATTTCCACCCGGGCCCGGGCCTCTTCCAGGGTCTCCCTTTGAGCGCCTTCAGAGAGGCGTTCTCCGGTTTCCAGAAAACCTGCAGGCAACGTCCAAAATCCATGCCTCGGTTCGATGGCGCGGCGGCACAAGAGAATCCGGTCTTTCCATTCAGGGATGCAGCCCACCACCACTTTGGGGTTTTCATAGTGGGTCATGTGGCAGGTATCGCACACATACCGGGGGCGGTCATCACCCTGCGGAATACGTAGGGTAACAGGGGCGCCGCAATTACTGCAATAGTTCACGTTTCGTGATCCTTTCTCGATTCAATGTTTATTTTGTTGTTAGGATCGTTTTCCTGATGAAGGTCGCGTAGCGACACCGCAACTTTAGACTCTCGAAATTCTAGTCACTTGTAACTAGTGTCCATCCAGAAATCAGAGATTTCAGGATGGAGCGGTCAGCCATTCCCGCTTCAGCGGGACGATCAGCTTAATGACTTGTTTCTTAAAGGTTTTTGTCCCGCCATGGCGGGACTGAAAGCTGATCGCTGATAGCCCGAGTCCGGGAATGATCATTTCCGGATGAGCTCTAACTATAATCCCTTTGAAGTTAAGTCAATGCCGAGTATTCTGTGCCCCTATTTCTTATGATTAAATTTATTCAGGCTTCCCATCAGCGGTCTCATGCGGTGCATTAAAGAATATTTCAGAGTTTTTGTCCAGAAACTAACCCTGTAGTGTCATGAATTTGACGTTTTGGGGGAGTTTCCATCTTTCGGGGTGACGGGGAAGGGCGGTGGTATTTTTTGAAAAACCGTAACTGTTCAGGTCGTTTAGGCTGTAGGCTAAAGGCTATTAGTTTCTTCGCTGTCCGCGCATTGATCGAAGCTGGGCGCCCAAAACCTTCTCGGCTTCCCCAATACATTTCTTCTTTGGGGAATTCCCTGGTTGCTCGATATGTGATCTCGCGTATTCCCTCCCTGCGGTACCTCACGGCCTAAATGCCTACCGTCTATCTAACTGAGTGGTTGCAAAAAACCTTGACATTTCAAGGGAATGAGTGAGATAGATTCTTAAATGAAATTCCAATGGAAAAGAACGCCATGCTCAATGTCCTGAATACCATCATTCCCATATTTGCGGTCATTTTACTCGGAGGGTATCTTCGCCACAAAGAATATCTGCCTTCTCTGATGATCAAACCCCTGAACCAGTTGGTCTATTATCTTGCCATCCCTGCGATGATTTTCAGGGAATTGGCGCAGGCTCCCTTTGGAACTTTTTTTAACGCTCAACTCCTTGCAGGAACCCTGGCCCCCGTGGTTCTCGTATTTTTCATCGCCCTGGGTACGGCCAGCCTCTGGTCCCTGCCGCCTTTTCGGTTCGGCACGTTTTTGCAGAGCTCAATCCATGGGAACCTGGGGTACATCGGGCTGGCTGTTGCCTACTATTTCCTGGGAAAGGACGGTTTAAGCCGCGCCGGTATCCTGGCGGGATTTCTCATGCTTCTTCAAAACCTCCTTGCCGTGCTCGGGCTCCAGATGGCTAATCGGGGCATAAAAGGCGAACATGGGCTTCCGTTTTTCCTCAAAAAAATTATGGGCAACCCCGTCATCATTTCAGCCCTTCTCGGCATCCTGTTTTCGGTCTTGGGAATTCCCCTTCCCGAAATGATTGATCGCATTCTGAAGATTATCAGCGCCATGGCTTTACCACTGGCCCTTTTGAGCATTGGGGCCACCCTTTCTTTGGATCTCCTCAGATCCCATCTCC
>CAZXWJ010000016.1:0-34595 GCA_964644375.1 uncultured Desulfobacteraceae bacterium
GGCCGGAGCACCACGAGGGGCATGACCAGGCGCTGATGGGCATTACCGGGATGGTGGACAACAAACAGAAAAATGAGGGTTAAAGTGACAAACCCAAACGAACCATACGACATCGTCATTACCGGTGGCCGGGTGAGATGGAGTGGGTCAGGGGATCTTAAAATTTGGATCAAAAGCTCCCGAAGGTCTGGAGAACAACTGGATCCCGACATCCGGGAAAAAGCCGTTTCCCGTTATGCGCTTCTACGGCGGCACTGAGGAATTTTGGGACAAGTCCTGGAAGATGCCGGATGTGGAGCTGGTGAAATAGAGATAAATGAAGTGAGGGGCGGATGAGAGGCTCATCCGCTCCCTGCAAAAAGAGAGGAAAAATGAAATGAAAAAAATAGATATCGTAAAAATTCTTTTTATCGGAGCGTTGATTATTGGCTTGTCGTCTTCAGCATTTGCGGCGAATCCTGCTGAAGGTAAAGCCCCGTCAAAGATCTTAATCAAGAACGTGAATATCTTTAACGGCACGTCTGAGAAGTGGATCACAGGAAAGAATCTTCTCATCGAAGGTAACACTATTAAGCTGATGGGTGCGGGGTTGAGCGATCCAGAAGCAACGGTTATCGATGGCAATGGAGGCTATCTGACGCCGGGACTCATTGACGCCCATATGCATGCCACTGTTGGGGTCGACGAAAAGGACTTTTTCTACGGTGATCCTGCCTATATACAACTTTTCTCCGGTAAAGAGATGGCAGAGATGTTGCTCCGCGGAGTGACCACCGGCCGTGATGCCACGGGCAATACATTTGCTTTGAAACGTGCCATAGACGAGGGCGTCATTAACGGGCCCCGCCTCTATCCGTCTGGTGCAGGTCTCTCTCAGTACTCTGGACACGGTGACTTTAGATCTCAGAATCCAAATAATCTGCCAAAGGAGTGGGGCGGCCCGCTCGGTCCGGGAGAAACCCGCGGTTTCGTAATGCTGGCCAATGGTAAAGACCAGATGATTGCTGCAACCCGTCAGCACCTGTTTCTTGGCGCATCCCAGATCAAACTTTACGTGGCCGGAGGGGTCTCTTCGTACACCGATCCGCTTTACGTGATTGAATACACTACTGAAGAGATCGAAGCAGCGGTGGGAGCTGCGCGTGACTATGGAACGTATGTGATGGCCCACAGTCATTCGCCGGAAGGAGTCATTCGGGCGGTAAAAGCCGGGGTAATTAGCATTGAGCACGGTTCTTTGCTGAATGAGGAGGCCGCCAAGCTGATGGCGGAGAAAGATGCGGTATTTATTCCTTCGGTCCAGGTACTGGCCCAGCTCAAACCGCTTTACACCGATCCCATTCGTAAGGCGAAACTAGAAGAGGCGTTTGAGGGAACCGATAAAGCGATGAAAGCGGCGAAGAAATACGGTCTTACGATTGGCTGGGGAACTGATCTCCTCTTTTCTTATGAAGGCAGAAAGGATCAACTCAAAGACCTGGGACTGAGAAAACAGTGGTTTACGTCCGCCGAAATCATGATTCAGGCCACTGGCAACGGCGGTAAAATTGTCGGTCTAAGCGGCAAGCGCAATCCATACGGCAAAGTGGGTGTGATCGAAGAAGGAGCTATGGCCGACATGTTGATTTATAGCAAGAACCCGCTCGAGGACGTCTCCATTGTAGAAGACTATGAGAATAACCTTAAGCTCATCGTCAAGGATGGAATAATTTATAAAAACTCCTTTTAATTGGGAGGTGACAGTATGAACAAAATACAGGGAACAATACAAACTGGTTTAGCGATTCTAATGGTCATCTTGTCTATAATAGTGATGGCTGATTCAGTCGCAGCAGAGACATACGACGTGGTTATCCTCAACGGCCGTGTCATGGATCCGGAAACCAATTTTGATGCTGTCCGCAATGTCGGCGTCAAGGACGATAAGATCACCGTTATCACCAAGGATGAGATCCAAGGCAATGAAACCATTGATGCCAAAGGGCATGTGGTATCTCCGGGTTTCATTGATGGCCATCAGCATGCAACAGATGCTTTCAGCAGGAAAGTGGCGCTTCGTGATGGGCTGACGACCATGATGGACTTTGAGGCGGGCATTAGAGATGTAGGTGCATGGTATGAAGCGGCTGAAGGGAAAACACAAAATAATTATGGAGCCGTTGTATGCGCAATGTTTGCAAGGGTATCGGTTTTGGACGGTCCGGAAATTGCCGCTCTTGGAAATGATGCAGGAGGATTATTCTCAGGCATTGTTAATGCGGCTGGTGCAAAGGCAGCAAAAGAAAATAGACCCGTGGGCTGGTCAAATAAGCTTTCTACGCCAGAAGAGCTAAAAGAAATTCTAACCATAGTAGATGGCGCCTTAAGAGATGGCGCTCTTGGCGTCGGGATTCCTGTAGGATACATGACAAAGGGTGTTTCGAGCTATGAGTTATTCAAGTACCAGGAACTAGCAGCAAAATATGGTAGATTGTCAAACGCACACACGCGTTTTGCGGGTATTCGTCCGCCAACAGAAGGTGTCCTCGGTATTCAAGAAATGTTGTGTAACGCCATGTTATTGGATGGTGCGTTTATGGGAGCGCATCTTAATAGTATTCAAGATTGGGAGTATACCATCCCAATGATCAATCAGGCGCGAAAAATGGGAGTAAAAACCTGGGGAGAAGTCTATCCTTACGCTGCAGGTTCCACCATCGCATCTACAGACATCATTGAAGAAAGCAATATGAAATCCCTGGGTATAACTTATTCTGATTTAACGAATGCATCAGATGGCAAGCGTTGGGACAAGGCGACCTATGATGACGTACGAAAAAATGATCCCGGTCGTGCCATCATTATCTATAACAACCCGAAAGAAGCTGTTGCCAAGTGGTTGGCTATGCCTGATGTTGTTGTGGTTTCAGACGGTATGCCTATTCAAGATGAAAAAAGCAACTACTATTCCTGGGACTCTCCTTATGAAGGCAAGTCCTGCCATCCAAGAAGCGCAGGACCGAGAGCTAAAGTATTGCGCATGGTGAGAGAAGATAAGATCATGCCGCTCATGGAAGCTATTTCAAAAATGAGCTACCTCCACGCGAAGTTCTTTGAAGAATTAGGCGCAATTCCTCAATTCCGATTTAAAGGCCGGGTTCAGGTAGGCGCAGATGCTGATATTGTTGTTTTCGATCCAAAGACCGTAAGAGATAACTCCACGTATAAAGCGGGAGAAGGAGCATTACCCTCAACCGGAATACCATATGTGCTCGTCAATGGAGTGACTGTTGTAAAGGATTCAGAAGTTCAGAAAGGTGTTTACCCTGGAAAACCCGTACGCTTTCCTATTCTTCCTAAAGGAAAATTGAGTGAAATAAAAATTAACCCAAGGGTGTTTAAAAACTAAAAAAATTAACAATTATAAATCCCGTCGCAATCAAATTGAATGATCTGGGCCTGTGCAAGGAGTCGTTTTTTACTTTAGCTGAGTTCGTAGTTCAAGCTACTAAAAATAGAAACAAAAATACACTTTAGGATTGTGCTGGATAGCATCCCATTGCCCCAACGAATTGGCCAAGGGAGGCTAAAAGATGCCCCAAATGACACATAATGAGAAAAAAGGTCCCGACTTTGTATCCAGGCATATGCCGATCTTGCACTGGTTGCCCCACTACTCTAAATCATGGTTAACCGGCGACATCGTCGCCGGCTTGTCCGTCTGGGCACTGATGGTGCCCCAGGCCCTCGGCTATGCGGCCATCAGCGGCGTGCCGGTCGATTTTTCTGAATCCCTGGCCGCGGCGCGGCAGTACGCGTCCAAATTCCACTACGATATCGACGTCAATCAGGAGATGCTGGCCCAGGGCATGGCCAACCTGACCTCGGGTATTTTCCAGAGCATCAACGTCGACGGCAGTCTCTCCAAAAGTTCGGTCAATGTTGCCTCCGGGGCCAAATCGCAGATGGCCTCGCTGGCCCAGGGAGCTTTTGTGATCTTAACGTTCCTGGTCCTTGCCCCGCTTTTTGCGAACCTGCCCGAAGCCGTGTCGGGGACAATCGCCATACAGGCGGTTGTCTTCGGGTTGATGGACGTCAAGACGATGAAGCGAGTCTACCGTCTCAACCGTACCGAATTCTGGGTGGGGATTATCGCTTTGCTGAGCGTGCT
The DNA here is from genome assembly GCA_964644375.1 of uncultured Desulfobacteraceae bacterium. Taxonomy (GTDB): domain Bacteria; phylum Desulfobacterota; class DSM-4660; order Desulfatiglandales; family HGW-15; genus CAYNYM01. The sequence goes on from CAZXWJ010000016.1 coordinate 4,151, forward strand.
GACCTTCGGCACGCTGCAGGGTGTGATCAACGGCCTTTTGATGTCCCTGGCCGTTTTTGTGGCCAAATCTTCCCAACCTGAAGTTCCTGTTTTGGGACGACTGCCCGGCACCCGGGTCTTTCATCGTCTGGAGAGCAATCCGGGCAGCGAGACCTATCCCGGACTGGCCATTATTCGCTTCGACGGCCCGCTGTTCTTCGCGACCGCCAATGCCCTGCGCGATAAGGTCAGAGCCGTGACACTTGACGTGACGCCACCGGTAGAAAAGATCCTGATCGACATGGAAGGCGTCGACTATATTGACCTTGAAGGTACCGATATGCTGGGCGACGTCACCAAGGATATGAAAAATGCGGGCATAGACATTCATATTGCCCGTGTAAAACAGGCGGTCATGTCGATGATAGAAAGGGACGGCGTCGACCGGACAATTGGGCGCAATCACATTCACGACAGCGTTTTCGAAGCCGTCCACCGGTTTACTTCAACCTAAGTTGATCGTTTCTGAAGGGAAGAGATTATGTATGAAAATATGGCCATCTTAGCAGTATTCGTTTTCCTTTACAGTATTGCATGCGGTGGGCTCGAGCGCACACCCATCAACGGGGCGGTCGTGTTTGTCTTTTTAGGCCTGGTTTTTGGCCCCCTCGGGCTGGGACTTCTGGTCCTGAAAGTGGATGCGGAAGCTTTGAGCACCCTGGCCGAAATGACCCTTGCGCTGGTCCTGTTCACGGACGCCGCCAATGCAAATCTCGGCGAACTCAAACATTCCTTTTATATCCCCTTGCGCCTGCTGTTGATCGGTCTTCCGCTAACTATTCTTCTCGGCTTCGGAACCGGCGTTATCCTGTTTAACGGATTGACGTTGTTGGAGATTGCCATTCTGGCCACCATGCTGGCGCCCACCGATGCTGCCTTGGGAAAGGCGGTGGTGACGAATGCAGCCGTTCCATCGAACATCCGCGAGGGCCTGAATGTTGAAAGCGGCCTGAACGACGGCATCTGTGTACCCATCTTGTTCATATTCCTCGCTCTTGCTTCGAGTGCGGGCGCCGAAGGCGGCACCACGATGCTCGCGCTGAAATTGGTGGCGCAGGCGATCGGTATCGGGGTTGCCGTAGGCGTTGGGCTGACCATCGTTGGCGCGTGGCTGCTCAAACAGTTTGCCGACCGAGGATGGGTCATCGACACATGGCGGCAGCTCTCCGTTCCGGCGCTGGCGGTAACCTGCTTCGCCGTGGCGCAATGGCTGGGTGGCAGCGGATTTATTTCCTGCTTCACCGGCGGCATTTTATTCGGCTGGATTGCCAAAGGACACAAACCCAAACTTCTGCTCGCCGCGGAAGGAACGGGTGATACGCTGGCATTGATTACCTGGGTGGTCTTCGGGGCCGCTGTTGTGGGGCAGTCTGCCCCCTATTTCAGTTGGAGAATCTTGCTTTATGCGTTACTCAGCCTCACCCTGGTCCGGATGGTGCCGGTTTTTCTGACGCTCGCCGGAATGGGTCTGAGGGCCGATGAAAAACTGTTCATGGGCTGGTTTGGCCCCCGGGGGCTGGCCAGTATCGTTTTCGCCGTAATTGTCCTCAACAAGCACCTTCCCGGTGGCGGCACGATATCAATGGCCGTGGTCTGTACAATTTTGATGAGTATTATTGCCCACGGCCTGAGTGCCAATCCATTTGTCGCTGCACTCGGGGCGAGGATCAAACGTTCCGAAGGAAAAACCATGCTGAATGAGAAGGCTTAGGGCCCAAGAGATCATATAATGGCACTTTCCAGAAAAGCAAAAGAAGCGGTCAAGACGGCTCTTGCATTGGCAATGGTCTATGGCATCGCCTTGAAGGTCGGCTGGATGAATCCCTTCTGGGCCGCATGGGCGGTCGCGATGATCGCCCTGCCGACCGCTGGCCAGTCGATCCACAAGGGCATGCTTCGATTGGCGGGAACAATACCGGGTTGTCTCGCCGGGCTCGCCATTCTCTCCTTCGCTCCGCAGAGCCGGTGGCTGTTCGCGCTTCTTGCGTGTGGGTGGATTTTCTTCACCACCGCCATGATGCTCCACAGCAAAAATTCCTCCTATTTCTGGAACGTGGCCGGCTTCGTCTGTCTCATCATCACCGTGACCGGCCCGGGATCGTCGGAGAACCTCTTCGAGCACGCCGTGTTCCGCACTGTGGAGACCGCGATGGGGGTCGTGGTCTACACGCTCATCACCGTGTTTCTCTGGCCGCGCACCAACGCGGGGGCGATCAGGAAGGCCGGAGGAGAGCTGGTGGCGACCCAACGAGAGCGCATTCGCACCGGTCGAGATGCGATGATCGACCGGGGGGAGCCGACGAAGCTCCAGGAACTCCCCACCCGGGAGGCCCAGCAGCTCGGTCAGTTCGCCCAGGCCCTCCAGGCCGAAGGCTCCGAGAGCTACGAGGTGCATGAGCTTCGCCACCTCTGGGAGCGACTCAGCGACCTTTCCGGGGCTCTAAGGGAGGCCATCGACCGGTGGCAGACCGGCTTCGCCGAGATCGCCCGGATCGATGTCGATTCAGTCCTGCCCGATCTGCCGGCCTTCTTTGCCGAGCTCGACGCTCGCTTCGAGGCGATCCATCGGGTGCTCGGCGGGGGCTTGTCCGAGCACGAGCCGAAGACGGTATACCCGCGCTTTGACCGTGCCGCCTTGCACAAGCTGTCCGCCCTTGATCGCGCCGCCCTCGCAGTCACCGGCACACAGCTCAAAAACCTCGACGCTCTGACCGCGGCGATGCTGGACTGCAGCCGGGCCATCACGGGGGAGTCCACAGATTCCGGAGCCTCGAGACCGCTGCCCCCTCACGGCGACGAGAGCCGGAGCCTCGGTCTGCCGGTGTTCGACCTAGATCATCTGCGGGGCGCGACGTTCGCGGCGATAACCGTCGGCGTCGGGATCCTCATCTGGTTCTTTTTCAACCCGCCGGGGCACGCCGGCTGGTTCCAGTTCTCCGGCTCGCTGGCGATGGCTGTCGCCGGCACACAGCAGTTGAAAACGAGTTCGTTCATCAAACCGGTGGGGCTGGCTTCGGTGATCATCCTCGCCGCCTATGTCTTCATCATGCCGCAACTGTCAACCTTTGCCGGACTCGGTTCGTTGATCTTCCTCTGTATGTTCATCAACTGTTTCTTCTTCAAGGGCTTCGCCCAGCTTGCCGGCACGATCGGCATCCTCAACGAGATCTCGGTCCAGAACCAGCAGACCTACGACTTCGCGGCGATGGCCAACGCCTTCGTTTTCACATTATTGGGATTCATGTTCGTATTCGCGATGTCGTACATGCTGCGTTCGCCACGACCCGAGAAGGCCGTTTTGCATTTGCTGGGACGGTTCTTCCACGCCGCCGAGTTCCTGGTTTCTCAGGTGACGCTTGAGCAGAAGCGTACGCCCACTTTGTTGACGCGATGGAAAACCGCGTTCTACGTGAACGAAGTTCGGAGCCTGCCGAACAAGGTCACGGCCTGGGGTCGGGCGATCGACCGCACGCTCTTCCCCGACACCTCGCCCGAGCAGGTGCAGGCGTTGACGGCGAGCCTCGGGGCCCTCGGCGGCCGTATCGACGAACTGCTGGATGCCAGCGAGGGCGGCCAGGCGGGGTCGCTGGCGCGGGCCATGGACGAGGATCTCCGAACTTGGCAAGCGGGTATCGAGTCCACCTTCGATACGTGGTCGACGAGCCCCGGTGCGAGCCCCGCCGATCTTGAGAATCGGATCCAGGCGGGGCTGACCGGTCTGGAGCAGCAGATTGACGAGGTGCTCGAGCAAACCGATCCGGCCACTCTCAACGACCGGGACGGAGAAAACTTCTATCGATTGCTGGGCGGTTTCCGAGGTGTTTCCGAAGCGGCCCTCGCCTACACCGGCGCCGCCGCCTCGATCGACTGGGCGCAGTGGCGCGAGGAGGTATTTCAATGAACGTACCCAGTGAGTTAGCCATCGGCGGGGTCTACATGCCGCCGTTGTTGATCGCCTGTTTGATCGGCGCTGTTGCAGCCGTTGTGACGGCTCGTCTGCTGAACCGCTACCGGTTATCCAAGTACTTTTTTTATCCACCTTTGGTGTTTCTATCGCTGATGATCATTTATTCGGTCTTCATTGGGACTTTCATTATTGGGGTGTAGCATGAAAACATATCAGAAATATATGCTGACAGGAGTCGTCGTTTTAATTGCCGTTGGCGCGATAGTTTTTAAATATCGGGACTACGTCACCAACCCTTGGACGCGAGACGGGCAGGTGCGGGCCGAGGTCGTCCAGATCGCAAGCCAGGTCTCCGGTCCCATCGTCAACCTGCCGATCCGGGACAACCAGTTCGTCGAGGCCGGAGACCTGCTCTTCGAGATCGACCCGCGCACCTACCAGGCCAGCCTCGATCAGGCACGCGCTCAGCTGGACGAAACCGGGGACAGTGTACAGGCCCTCGAAAAGCAGGTCGAGGTCGCTCGGGCAGGGGTCAATTCATCGCGGGCCGCCATCGCACAAGCCCAAAGCGCGATCGACCAGCTTAACGCCACCATCGCTAAAAACAAGGCCGAATACGAGCGCAAAAAAAGTCTGCTGCCCAAAAGAGCCACCTCGCAAAAAGCGGTTGAACAGGCCAGGGCCACCTATGAGGTGTCGCTGCAGAAGAAGATCAGTGCCGAGGCCGGGCTTCGCCAGGCGCATGCATCGCTGGCCGAATCCCAAGCCGGTTTAGCCGAATCCCAAGCGCAACTCGGGGCCGTCGGGGAATCCAACGCCCAGGTCCGGGCGTCGTTGGCCGCGGTCCGGCAGGCCGAACTCAATCTTGAGTTTACCCGCGTAAAGGCGCCGGTGGATGGCTACATCACCAATCTCAATCTCAGATTGGGCAGCCAGGCCGTCGCCAATCAGGCTGTGCTGGCCCTGGTCGACGTGAATAGCTACTGGATCGACGGGTTTTTCAAAGAGAATACCATCGCCGACTTCCGTGCCGGAGACCAGGCGGTGGTAACCCTGATGACCTACCCCGATACCCCTCTTTATGGTCATGTCGATAGCCTCGGTTGGGGTATTGCTCAACAGGACGGCAGCACGGGCTTCGAGTTGCTGCCCAGCATCAGCCCGACCTTTGAATGGATCCGGTTGGCCCAACGGATACCGGTTCGTATCCATCTCTCCGATGTGCCCAAAGAGATCCAACTGAGGGTTGGAACTACTTGTTCGGTCCTGGTGATGACCGGCAGTGCGGATGGTGGTCACCAAAAACCGCTCCCTGCCGCTCCCAGGGCACTACAGTAAGGAGATCACGATGAGACGTCCATTGAAATTTCTGGTTTTATCCGCCTTGTTGGCCCTGTTGGCCTCCGGATGCACGACGGTGGGCCCCGACTATCATTTTCCGACGGCGCCGGTCATGGATAACTGGCTCGAATACGAAGATCCCATGATGGAAACCACAAGGCCGGTGGCAGCGGCATGGTGGAAGACGGCCTTCAATGACCCCGTCCTCGACCAACTTGTGCAGACCGCACTGGCCCAGAATCTCTCCCTGCGTTCGGCCGGGCTGAGGGTGCTGCAGGCGCGCCAGCAGTTGGCCATCGCCATCGGCAACCAGTATCCACAGCAGCAGCAAATCAGCGGCCAGGCGGGTATCGCGGGGGTCAGCAGCTCGTCGGCTTATGAGACTTACGACCTGGGGTTCAACCTGTCCTGGGAGGCCGACGTCTGGGGCCGTTTTAAACGCCAGATCGAATCCGCGTCGGCTGCGCTTGACGCCAGCGTGGGCGACTACGATGGGATCATGGTGTCATTGATCGCCGATGTCGCGCAGACCTACTTGTTCGTCCGCACGACCCAACAGCGCCTCACAGTGGCCGAACACAACCTCAAGATCCAGCAGGAAAGCATGCGGATCACCAATGCCAAATACGAAGGCGGCGAGATCAGCGTCCTAGATATAGAACAGGCCCAGACCCTGTTCTACAACACCAAAGCTTCCTTGGCTTCGCTCGAGCTGTCACTGCAGCAGTCCAAAAATTCGCTGGCGATTCTCCTCGGCCGGCCGCCCCATGACATGCGCGTCTTGCTTGGGCCGGTGCAGCCGGTTCCAACTGTGAGGCCAGAGATCGCAGTGGGCATGCCGCAGGACCTGATCCGCCGGCGGCCCGACATCCGCACCGCCGAGCGACAGCTGGCCGCCCAGAGTGCCCAGATCGGTTTCGCGATCAGTGATCTCTATCCGCAATTCGGATTGGGCGGCTCCATCGGTACCAGCGTATCGACCAATGGCAGCCTGAACTTCAGCGACCTTTTCAGGCCCGAAACCATTGGCTACAGCCTCTTTGGTGTTTTTCAATGGAATATCTTCCAATACGGCCGGCTCAAGAACAACATTCGGCTGCAGGACGCGATCTTCCAGCAATTGCTGGAGGACTACCGCCAGACGGTGCTGCAGGCCCAGGGCGAGGTCGAGAATGCGATTGTCGCCTTTTTTAAATCCCAGCAGCAACTTGCGGATTTGGGATCGGCGGCCGACGCCGCCCAACGTGCGGCCGACGTATCGACAGCGCAGTACCAGGAAGGGGAGGTGCCCTTCAACACCGTCATCACCACCTTGCAGTCACTCCTATCTCAGCAGGACCAGCTTGCCGCGATCCAGGGGACGGTAGTCACAAACCTTGTCGATGTATACAAGTCGATTGGCGGCGGCTGGGAACTCCGGCAGAGCCAGGAGCCCCTTGACCTGATTACCGAGCAGACCCGGCAGGAGATGCTCGAACGAACCACCTACTGGGAGAAAACCTTTAAGACCAAGTAGGGCTCAGGGTTCAGCGTTGTAAGGTTTATAAAAGGGTGAAGGTCCACAATCCAACAGATAACACCCACCCTTGAACCGGGAATCGCTGTGTATTCAAGGTTGAACCAAGGAGGTAACGCATATGCTTTTGAACATCACCATCGCATCGCTAATGATGATGGCCACAACCGCCGTTCACGCCGGCGGGATCAGCCTAGTGGTATTCCTTGTTAAAACGCATGAAAAGCATTGGGCGCCTCGGCACCCTTTTGTTCGAATGCGGGCTATCAGCAGCGTTGTCCTGTTGATGTTCATTTTCTCACTTATAGAAATATTGGCCTGGGCTCTCGTTTACCTTTATGTCGGTGCGGTTGAAAACCTCGAAAAGGCACTTTATTTCTCGACAGTCACCTTCACCACGCTGGGGTACGGGGATATCCTCCTCAATTCAAACTGGCGTTTGATGGCGGCCTTCGAAGCCGCCAACGGCATCATTATTTTCGGATTGTCAACGGCGGTGGTCGTTGCCGCAGTGCAGAGGGTGTATTTTCCCAATCCCACCCAAACTGATTCGCAGGCAACCGGTACCCAATCGGGAGAGCATCCGTAGAAAGGAGTCATGGTTTGAAGCTCCAAAATACGAACCAATAGTCCATATTCTACCGGGTGATGACCCTCGCCGAGAATTACGTTGCCGGTATCATGCTCAGGACTGAAAGGACCATCAAGTCCGGAGATGTACTGGAGGTCGACGGTATCATGGTAAGGATCAGGAAAATTGGGTTTCGCGACACAATTGCCAGAAGCAAGGAAGAAAAGGACATCTTGATACCGAACTCACATCTGGTGCAGGAACGGATTGCCAACTACACGTTCAGGGATTCCATCTGCCGTGTCTGGACGTTAATCGGCGTTCACTATTCATCAGACCTGAAGAAGGTTCGAGAAGTTCTCGAAGGCGTATGCGACAATTTTGAAGGGCTTTCGGATCAACATGCCCCCGAGACGTTGCTTACTGATTTTGGCGCATCTTCGGTGAATTGAAAAGCATGGCAGCGGGACAAATGGATCCGGACAAACCCGCCTGGGGTTCATTAGCCACCAAGGAACCGTGAACTATAAGAAAATTGATAAGCTTCTCAACAACAGCAAAGTAACGGTGAATACAAGCGTATAGATTGTGAAGGGAACTCAGTACTGGATGTTGAAGGGTTAAACTCTTTATCTGAAAAATAGAAAGGAGACCAAACAATGACTCAACAAAACAAAGAGTACGATATTGTCATTAATGGTGGGCGCGTTATGGACCCCGAGAGCGGCCTTGACGCCGTTCGAAATGTTGGCGTCAAGGGCGACAAGATCGACATCATTACTGAGCAGCCTATTCAGGGAAAGGAAACAATTGATGCTGCCGGTCATGTGGTAGCTCCCGGATTTATTGATCCGCATTCCCACGGGGCGACCGATGCCTTCAGCGTGAAGATGGGCATCCTGGACGGGCGTACCACCCAGTTGGATCTTGAGGCCGGCGCCTGGCCGGTGGACCGCTGGTTCGACCGCTGGGAGGGTAAGGCCCAGGCCAACTACGGCGCAACCGTCGGCCACTTGGCCATCCGTGATGACGTGTTCAGCAACATCGTCACCAACACCGGAAACCTTTTCCTGGAGATGTGGAAATCCAAGAGCCAGTGGTCGGTCCATCAAGCATCACCTGAAGAATTGGAAAAAATTCTTGAGAAGATCGAGGAAGGGATCCGGCAGGGTGGGTTGGGCGTGGGTACGCCGATTGGCTACGCGACCGCAGGACCCACTGCTTACGAAGTGAACCAGGCCTGGCGACTGGCGGGCAAGTATGGCCTGTTTGCGACTGTGCACGGGCGTTTCTCAAGCATGGCACTACCCACGGAGGGCATTCTGGGCACCCTGGAAGCCATCGGCAGCGCCAACATGTTCGGCGCCGGCCTGCTGGTCCACCACTATCACGCCCAGGTTCTGTCGGCAGTGGAGGATGTAGCGCGGATGGTCGACCAGGCCAGGGAGAACGGCGTGAAGGTGCTACTGGAAATGTACCCCTACACCTTCGGCTCCTCGGTCATGATGGCTGACTACCTGCATCCCGACAATTACCAGAATAACATGGGGCATACCTATGGAGACATCACGCTGGTCAGGACGATGCAGCCATTGACGAAAGAGACTTATGAAGAAGAGATCAAGAGGGAGCCCGGGGCCACCATCATGTTCGAGCATTGCAAAGAGGAGGACATGGTCAAGGCCATGAAGTGGCCGAGCGTCTGCGTGGGCACCGATGCCGTGCCCTACATCGACGCCAACGCCACGCACGATGCTGAGGGCGCCACGACCGTCCCCTACGACACTCCGGCCAGCAAGGCCCATGGTCATCCACGCGGCTCGGGCACCAATGCCAAGGTGTTCCGCTACGTCCGCGAGCATAAGCTCATGCCCCTGATGACCGCGGTGGCCAAATCGAGCTTCCTACTCTGCAAGTTCATGGAAGACTGCGGTGTACCGCAGATGGCGACCAAGGGGCGTATACAGATGGGGGCGGATGCCGACATCACCATCTTCAATCCGGACACCATCACTGACAACGCCACCCGTGAGAACGGGGCTTTGGCTTCAACGGGTATTCCGCATGTTATCGTTAATGGTATCCCGGTGGTTCGTGACTCCGAAATCGTCGAGGGAATCTTTCCGGGGAGACCGGTCCGCCGGCCGGTTACAGAGGTTTGAGGTAGATGAGGCCAGATGTTTCCATCACGGAGTTAGCGGTGCAGGCACCGATACCCGTCACTGTCATCGGCGGGTTTCTCGGTGCAGGTAAGACAACCCTGCTTAACTATATTCTGAGTGAGAATCACGGTGTTCATGCCGCCGTTATCGTCAACGATTTCGGTGCAATCAATATCGATGCAAAGCTGGTAGTCGGCGTTGAGGGCGAGACCATCAATCTCGCCAACGGCTGTGTCTGCTGTACTATTCGTGATGACCTTATCAGTGCCCGCCTGGGATTACTGCGGCGAGCAGACCCGCCGGATATCTTAATCATTGAGACCAGCGGAGTATCGGACCCGGTTCAGGTGGCAAACACTTTCCTGATGCCGGAACTCCAATCACTGCTGGCGTTAAACACGCTTATCGCCATGGTTGATGCCGAACAGTTTCCAGGACTCCGGGAAGAGGATTCAGCCCTGGCTAGATTACAGATAGAAGCCGCTGATATGGTGGTGTTGAACAAAGTTGATCTGGTCAGCAATGAGGATTTAAACGTCGTCAGGAATGAAATCTGCAACATTGCTCCAGGGTCACGGGTCATTGAGGCTCGTTATGGCCGGGTGCCATTGGAATTGCTGCTGGGCTGCGAGAAGCGCGTAGCGGAGTGTGCCCGGGCGATCCCTTCGTCGGGCGCTTTCAATCATTTTCATGGACATCCTTTTTCAACATGGCACTGGACATGCGATCGACCCCTCTCTCTGCCCAGGCTGCGGTCAGTTTTCGAAGCGTTACCAGACACTGTTTATCGGGCCAAGGGTATCGTCTATATCGAAGAATTGCCGAGTTACCGCATAATCTTACAGATGGTCGGTAAACGCTCGAGCTTGATTAACGGCGATCCGTGGGGTTCTGAACCTTCTCGAACGGAAATCGTGTTGATTGGAGCACAGGACGGTTTTGACAAAAAAGAGCTAAAAGACGCATTTGAGTCCTGCATCGGCACTGGGGATGAGGCCGCATCTCCGATCCTGAAGGTGATGCGAAAAATCGCCGAGACCAGGAAATTGACGAATGGAGGGCAGGTTTGATTGCCTGGTGATTCCCACAAGAATTGAAAACAGTGAAATAAGAGACATGAAACCAATTCCTGTCATCATTATCGACGGGTTTCTTGATGCCGGCAAGACGATACTGCTCAATTAGATTCTGAACGAAAATCATGGCGTGCGGGCCGGTGTGCTGGTCAACGATTTCGGCGCCATCAACATCGACGCCAGGCTCGTGGTGGGTGTTGACGGCGATACGGTCAGCCTGGCACTGGACCAGCGACCCGCCCCTGTCGCTTCCCAAGCTGCGTTCGGTAATCGAAGCGCTGCCGGACACCATCTACCGGGCGAAGGGCGTCGTGTACCTCGAAGAATTGCCTTCGCTCCGGATTGTTTTGCAGATGGTGTGAAAACGATACAACATTGGCGACGCCGAACCATGGGGGCGCTGACGCCGCGGTCGGAAATCGTCATGATCGCTTCGCAGGCTGGAAGCGACAGCGACGCCTTGCAGCATACCTTTGACGGCTGCATCGGCACCGGGGACGAATCGCAATCGCCGATATTCCGTCTGATCCGCCTGCTCGGAGAGGATACCCGTGGAGGAAACAAAACATGGAAACGTTGAGTTACTGGATCGGTATGGCCGGAACCGTGGCCTTCGCCGTCACGGCCGTACTTGCATTGGCTCCTCGGGGTATCGATCTGTTCGGCGCCTGCGTGATGGGCATCATTACGGCGATCGGAGGTGGTACCGTCAGAGACCTGATCCTTGAGGTACCGGTCTTCTGGGCCGCTGATTTGAACTACATCTGGGTCGCCCTCGGCGCGAGTATTGCGGCATTTTCAGCGAATTCGTTATTCACCCGCAAAGAGATCTACAGTCTGATGCTGTATGTCGACGGTTTTGGTGTGGCTTTGTTTGCGATCCAGGCTGTAGACAAGGTTGAGGGCCTGGGATTCGGGTTGCCGCTTGCGCCTGTCATTCTGGGCATTGTGACAGCCATCGGCGGCGGTCTCATCCGCGATGTGCTGGCGGGACGCCAGACCCTTTTGATGTCACGCGAGCTCTATGCCACCCCTGTACTGTTCGGATGCACCCTTTACTTTGTCCTGTTGTACCTCCTTCCCCAATACCGGTTCATCAGTGCGGTTTGCTGCTGCCTGTGTATCTTTGGGGTGCGTGCGGCCGCCATCCATTGGCAGTTATCCGTTCCCGAATGGTTGACCATGAAGCTGAAAACAGATTGAGGGGAGGTCCCAATTCACAGCTCGTTCAGAGGCCTGTCGCAAACCATACTTACCGGGACTCGGTGTGTCGCGTATGGACCATGGTCGGGGTCTCCTATGCTTCCGACCTGAACAAAGTCCGTGAAGTTCTTGAAGCCGTCTGTGCCAAAATGACCGGAATGTCTGAGCAACATGCACCTGAAGTCCTGCTGACGGATTTTGGAGGCTCTTCAGTGAACTACAGAACACCTTTGCGCCAACTGGTTTCAGGTTTCGGGTGTCAGGTTTAAACGCCTTCTTCGAAAACAAATATCGGTTCAGCTTAAATTCAACCACTGTGCCGACCGAGGCTCACGACATGAGGCAACGATTATCAAAATACGGCAGAAGACCGTGACCTGACCTGTTTAAACAGCATGCAGGTTCCAGGACTCAGCCCCTACCCTCCTGAAACCTGACACCTCTATTAGTCAATAAGTCGTTCAGATGGCAAAGCCATTGATCTATAAATTGCTTAGAGAAAAAGGGTTTATCGGTTAGAATAAAAGGTACCCCTTAATCCCCTCTCAAACAGAAATCGCACCCTCCATTTTTCACCCTTTTAAGGGGAGGTGCCTTTCTTCGGAAACTTGCACAATCAATCTAAACGGTATCGGTGGTCGAGAAAAGGGCACCCAACAGGGAATGCTGAATATTTAATCAGAGGAAGGGAAGCCGGGATATGGGTGCCACCGAATGTCACCAGATTGTGCTCTGGGAGCAGCTAGGGGATTCCAAGTCTCTGGTGCTGACCTACAACAATACATCTCTTTACACTTGGGGTTTTCTGGATCTGGAGAAAGACGGACCGACGGTCATCGAGCTTCCGCCCGATGTCCTGGGCATACTCGATGACGGTAACATGTGCTATCTCAGCGATATGGGCGCAGCCGGCCCCGACAGAGGCAAAGGCGGCAAGTATCTCGTGCTGCCTCCCGGATACAAGGACGCCTTCTTCTTGAAGGACGGCATCCGTCGGATCGATGCGCGTCTGTGGATGCACTACAACGTTGTCTGTGTGACGCCGGCCATGGCCGGTATCAAACCCGGCGTCGGTTCGGATTACGGTATCGCCGACCTGGATTCAAAACACCAGACGCTGGACGGCGCCAAGACCTGCAAGCTGCATCTGCCGCCCAATGTACCGGCCAAGGATGAAAAAGCTAAATATCGAAACAGTCAGTGAGCCCGTCCTCGACAATACCCGGCGACCGGAGGAGATCCGAGATGGAGACGCATAATACAAATATCTCCCTGCTTCGCACCAAACTGTACCGACCGCCGGTGCCTGCGGATCATGTACATCGATCCAAACTGTTGGAACAGCTTGAGGAGGCCCCCCATCGGCCGCTAGTCCTGGTTTCAGCCCCGGCCGGGTATGGTAAAACAACGCTGGTCAGCTGTTGGCTGGATATCTGTGACAGACCCTTTGCCTGGCTTTCCCTCGATGGAACGGCCAACGACCTGCGTCAGTTCCTCTCCTACCTTGTGGCGGCCCTGCAGAGTATTTTTCATAAAGGGATCCGCGACACAGAGTCCCTGATCCAGAGACCGAACCTGCCATCCATACCCGTCCTTGGCATTACCCTGATCAATGAGCTGGACTGTATCGAGCAGGATTTTGTGCTGGTACTGGACGATATTCATTGTATTCGGGAAAAGCCCGTCCATGAATTTTTGGATTTTCTGCTGCGCCAGCCGCCGAGACCCCTGCAACTTGTTATGGTGGGTCGGAGGGATCCGATATTGCCACTGGCTTCCCTGCGTGCCAAAGGGTTGATGACCGAGATCCGGATGCGTGATCTACACTTTACACCCAGCGAAGGGCTTCAATTCCTGAAGAAAGCCGTGGGAGAGCACATGGGGAAACCCACAGCAGAAGCATTGACGCAAAAATCCGAAGGATGGGTGACCGGTCTCCGTTTGGCAGCCCTGGTCATGCGCGGGCAGGAAGATCCTGTTCGAAAACTGCTGGAGTTGAAGGGGACCACCCGTTATGTGATGGACTACATGATGGGCGAGGTCTTAGATGGCCTGTCGCCAGAGATCCGCCATTGTCTTCTGAGTACCGCCATCCTCAATCGATTCAATGACAGGTTGTGTGATACGTTGCTTGATGCGGACAAGTTGTCTGTGCCGGGTGACGTTGACGGAGAGGGACTTATCAACTGGCTGCGGCATGAGAATCTATTCATCATCTCCCTGGACATGGAGAATCAGTGGTTTCGCTATCATCACTTGTTTCAGCAGCTTCTTCAAGACCAGTTGAAGCGGAAACGCAGTCCTGAAGAGATCGCGATACTTCATAACCGGGCCAGCGAATGGTTCGAATCCCAGTCGCTGATCACGGAATCTATAGAACATGCCCTTTCGGCCGGGAATACCGGACGCGCGGTCGACATCATTGAGAGACACCGGGACAATGAGTTCACCGCCGACCGGTGGTATGTGGTTAAGCGCTGGCTTACCCTGCTCCCGGTTCAAATCAGGTGCGAGCGACCGAAGCTGCTTGTGACCGAGGCGTGGATCCGGAACCTGCAGCATCAGTTGGACCGAGTTCCGATGCTCCTTGACCAGGCCGAGGCTTTGCTCCCCAGTCGGACGGAAGGGCCCACGGTTTCTTCGGAGGTCGCCTTCTTTCGTGGATACACGGCCTACTTCGAAGGTCAGGGCGAACGAAGTCTGCAGTATCTCGAAGATTCGGTATCACACCTTGCCGGCACGAAGTCTCCGTTTCTGGGGGAGGCCGAACTCATGCTCGGGCTGGCACGTTTCATGGCCGGCCGGAAAGGCCCTGCGATCCATGGTCTGGAAGCCCGGATTCGTGAGGTCGACTCGTCTGAGCATTACCTGCGCTCACGATTGATCGCGGGTTTGGCCTTCATTCACCAACTCCGGGGGGATAGGCATGCGGCCATGAATGAAGCGAAACACCTGCAGGCCGTATCGTTTGAGCACAAACTGGGCCTTGCAGAGGCCTGGAGTTATTACTTTTTGGGCTGCTCACACCTGCAGGCAGGCGGGTTTGAGGCTGCATCGCATCACTTTGCGCAGGCCGCCAAACGGCGTTATGTGCTGGAACCCAGGGGGGCGGTGGACGCCATGGCGGGACTGGTGCTGGCACAGCAGTTCATGGGGCTGTTCGACGAGGCGGAGGACTCCTGCCGCCTGTTGCGGGAGTTCGCCCGGGAGCTGAACGAACGTAATTATCTATCAGTGGCCCAATCCTGCCAGGCCCGCCTCTATTTGCTGCGGAAGGATTTGAATTCGGCCTTGGAGTGGGGCCGCTCGATGGACGAATCACCGTCGCCGGCCGAACTGTTCTCGTGGCTTGAAGCGCCTTCTATTACGCAAGCGAGGGTATTGATAGCGGCTGGATCCCATCAGAAATTGTTGGATGCAACCCGGCTGCTTCAGGCTATCCGGGAACTGTGCGAGGCGTGCCGATTCACCTGCCACATCATCGAAGTGGGGGTCCTGCAGTCTCTCGCGCTGGAAAAGCTAGGCCGCAACGAAGAGGCCTGTCACGCCCTTGAGGAAATCGTGAGCCTGTCACGCCCCGGCGGGTGGGTACGTCCTTTTGTTGAGGCAGGCCCACCCATTCTTGATCTGCTGAATCGGCTTCTCACAAATAATACCGCTGTGGATTATGTTGAAGAAATCCTGGCCGCTTTTGGGGATGAAGGGGACATTCATGTGGGGGGAGCCCCTGTGAAAGATCCTGCTGCATCGGCCGGCAGACCGGTCCGCCCATCCACCCCCATTCAGCCTCTGTTAGAGCCTTTGACCCACCGGGAGCTGGATGTCCTGGAATTGCTGTCCAGGCGTCTGCAAAACAAAGAGATCGGAGAGAAACTCTCCATCTCGCCACTCACGGTCAAATCGCACCTCCAAAGCATCTACCAGAAGCTCTGTGTCGAAAACCGACGGCAGGCGGTTAAAAAATCCAGCGAACTGGGTATCTTGCGTATCTGATGTAACGCCACCCCTTTACCCCTCACACGAAGTCCAAAATATCCTCAATTAAGTGAGTATTCAGGCACTGAGTCCTGCAGAAAAGACAAAAACGTCTATGCTACTCCATTTATACTCCCTTTTGGGTGATGTGCCGCCACTCCGGAACGCATATCATCAGATACAACAATAGCCTCAAGCATACCTCCCAACAAAAGAGAAAGGGGATACAAATCGATGTCAGAGAAATCTAAAAAGGAACATCTGCGACCCTGGGAGCCTGCAACCTATCGCATTGAGGTGGAAGGATTGCTGGAAGAAAGCTGGTCGGACCATTTTGCGGGGATGCGAATCCGTTCTCGAAAAAGGACGGATGACACCATCGTTACCTGTCTGACCGGTCGCCTCATGGACCAAGCGGAATTGACAGGGGTGTTGAACGGTTTAGCGGAATTTCATCTGCCCATCCTGAGAGTTGAAAATATTGATGAAGGGATCAGCCCTGAGGCCGTTCTGACTGATGGTCAGGTTTTTTTCGATCCAAAAGGAGGAGCAAAATGAAAAGAAGGACCTTTTTGTTACATATTTTGGCAGGGGTGTGGGCGATCGGCCTGGTGAACGGTATGGTGAGCACGGGGTGGGCCCGGACCGACGGGATCAATATCTTCGACCTCGCCGGCTCCGAAGCCAAATACAAACCGGGAGATTTTAAGTCGGCCCCTGAGAACCTGCAGACACGTTTCGGCACCCTGAAATTTCCTGGCGGCTACCCGACCGAAGAAACCGTGCAGAAGGTCTACGACGAACTTGACCTGCAACGCGCCACACAGCTCTACCTTGACATGTATCCGGCGCTGTCGGCGCACGGCCTGATGAAGGGTTGGATTCGAGACCTAGGCATGAGCGGCAGCTCACACATCTGCGTGACTGCGGACCGCCTGGACTCGAGCGCCCTGGTCCTGACAGGGAACACCGAGAGTATCTATGCCTTCGCCGTGTTCGACCTGAAGAAAGACGGCCCGACGGTCTTCGAGGTGCCGCCGGGCGTCATGGGACCGTTGGATGACCACAACTTCCTCTTCGTGGCCGACATCGGCCCTACTGGATTGGACAAGGGCAAGGGCGGCAAGTACCTGCTCCTGCCGCCTGGCTATGAGGGCGAGGTGCCCGACGATTACCTCGTCGTACGGTCACCGACCTACGCAAACTTCTCCTTCATCCGCGCGAACGCCGCCGTGGTCGGATTCGGCGGCAAGGCGCTCGAGTTCTTCCGCAAGAACACCAAGGTCTACCCATTGAAGACCGGCCCTCGCCTACCACGTGTCAAGAACGTCAGCGGCATACCCTGGAACTCGCTCGTGCCCGAAGATGCCGTCGCGTTCAAGTGGATGCACGAAATCATCGACTACGAGCCGGCCGAGGTCTTCGGCAAGGACCTGCTCGGGCGGCTGGCTTCCGTGGGTATCATCAAGGGCCAACCCCTCGCGCCCGATGCCCGCATGCAGCAGATCTTCGCTAAAGCGGCCGAGCAGGGCATTGCCATGTCGCGGGTGATCGCCTACGAGAGCCGCCAGACCGAGGCGCGGATCTATCCGGACCGGATGTGGGAGAGCCCCTTCATCGGCAACAGCTCGACCTTCGATCCGCAAGGCTACTTCAACCTGGAAGCGCGCACGACCTTCCACTTCACTGCCGACGGCATCACGCCAGCAATGGCGATGCAGATGCCGGAAGGCAAGGGGTCGCGCTACCAGACAGCATACAAAGACGCCAACGGCGACTATCTGGATGGCGGCAAGACCTACAAGCTGAATATGCCGCCCAAGGTGCCGGTTGCGCTGTTCTGGTCGGTCACGCTGTATGACCCCTGGACGCGGTGTGAATTGCAGAGCCGCCCATTCCCGAGCATCAGCAGCCAGCAGACGCCGATACCAAAAGTCAATGCCGACGGCTCGGTGGACATCTACTTTGGTCCCAAAAAGCCGGCGGATGCCCCGGAGCAGAACTGGGTTCCGACCATGCCCGATCGAGGGTTCTTTGCCTACATCCGCTACTACGGTCCTCTCAAGGCCTTCAACGAAAAAATATGGATGCCCAATGATGTGGAGTTGGTGAAGTAGAAAAGAATCACTTAGCTTTTTATTGAAGATTTAAGTTTCAAAAGGAGAAAATCATGAAAACCAGAAACGTATTCGTTATGACCATAGCTATTTTGATGTTTGTGGGCTTGGCTTCCACGGCCTGGGCGACGCCGCCCAAATACAAAATGACCACACAGATCCCTGAAAATGTGCTCATACCGGATGAAGTAGAAACCCGCCTGGGAACCCTGAAGTTCTTTGACGGCGTGCCCACTGCGGAAACCGCGCAAAAGGTCTGGGATCAGCTCGACTTCCAGCGAGCCGTCGAATGTATGATTCTCACCACTCCGGCAGCGTCACTGAGCGGTTTCCGTCGGGGTATTCGCGAATACGGCCCCGACAACGAAACAGCCATTATTTGGGAAAAACGCCTCGACTCAAAGGGCCTCCTGCTCACCGGCAACACAACCGTGGTTTATCTTTTCATGTGGATCAACACAACAGAAGGGCCGGTTGTCATGGAAACTCCGCCCAATGTCCTGGCGATCCTGGATGACTTCTGGTTCCACTATGTCACCGATATCGGTAATGCAGGGCCAGACCGTGGAAAAGGTGGAAAATACCTGATTCTTCCTCCTGACTATAAAGGCGAGGCTCCGGATGGTTACATTGTCAAGCAGTCTCAGACCTACGGAAACTGGTTGGCCGTACGCGGTTTCCCGACTGGCGATGACAACGCATCCGTAGTTAAAAACATCAAGGATAACCTCAAGGTTTACCCGCTGGCCGAAAAGAAAAATCCTAAACCGGTAAAATATTACGATGTATCCAATAAATACATCAACACCCTGCATGCGCAGGACATTACGTTCTTTCATGAAGTAAACGAAGTGGTACAGGAAGAACACAACGCCGCGTTCAGTCCGGAAGTTCTCGGCATGCTCGCCTCCATCGGCATTGAAAAAGGGAAAGAGTTCAAGCCCGATGCCCGGATGAAAAAAATCCTCAGCGAAGCGGCCGTGGTCGGCACGGCTGCACAGCGCTCCATCATCTGGCGCAACCGGAATGAAAATGTGAAGATCTGGCCGGACAGTAAAAGCTGGGAAATCGGCTTTGCCGGCGGCAGCCATGCCTTCGATCACAACGGCGTCCGTTTGATCAATGAACGCACCCGCTTCCATTACTATGCAACCGGTATTACACCGGTCATGGTGAAACCGCCGGTTGGAGCTGGTTCTCAATATGTGATCGGCCTTCGCGATTCAGAAGGTGAAATTCTCAATGGTTCCGAAACCTATAAACTGCACATTCCGGCCAACGTGCCTGCGGAACGCTTCTGGGAAATCACGGTATATGACAATCAGACCCGTTGCATGCTGCAGACGGACCAACGTCTACCGGGTGTGACCAGTATCCAGAGCGATGTGGTACAGAATAAAGACGGCTCCTATGACATTTATTTCGGCCCTGAAAAGCAGGAAGGCAAGGTCAACTGGGTACAAACCATTCCGAATAAAGGGTGGAACGTACTCTGGAGAATCTACAGCCCAACCCAGGTCTGGTACGACAAAGCATGGCGTCAGGGTGAAATCGTCCGCGTGAAATAGCAAAAAACAGTTTCAGGTGTCGGTGTCCAGGTTTCAGCTGTTCTTTCTTGTCCCTGACACCTGACACCCGAAAGCTGACATTTCGAAAGGAGAAACGTAAATGAAAGCAAAACAGTTCGTTACAACTGTATTAGCTTTGCTCATGGCAACCAGCCTGGTTACTCCAACCTGGGCCGGTTCACCCAAGATGAAGATGACCACCCCGATTCCGGAATCGATTACCACGCCGGACCGAGTGGAAACCTCCATCGGAACCTTCGAATTTTTCGATGGCGTGCCCACCAAGAAGAGCACGGAAATGGCCTATGACTTCCTGGACAAGGTCAATGCCTATAAAGCGCTTCTCAGCACGATCCCTACCGTTTCCATCAATGAACTGCGCCGGGGCCAGGCCGCGGTCGGCGCGAAGAGTAGTAACCAGATCTGCATCTTCGACACGTTGATGGACGCCAAGGGGCTATTTTTGACCGGGAACACCTCCACCATGTATGCACTGGGATTCCTTAACCTCGAGAAGAACGGCCCCACCGTGATCGAATTGCCCCAGGGCATGCTCGGCGTGCTCAATGACATGGGGTTTCTCCATATGACGGATCTCGGCGCGGCCGGACCCGACAAGGGCAAGGGCGGCAAGTACCTGGTGCTTCCTCCAGGGTATAAAGGAGACGTTCCCAAAGGCTATTTCGTCGTGCAGTCCAAGACCTATAACGTCTGGAATTTCATGCGCGGCTACCTGGACAAGGGCGTGAAAGCGGCCTCGGACAATATCCGGAACAACCTCAAGGTCTATCCGCTGAGCCTGGCGAAGAACCCGCCGGTCATGGAATTCATCAATGTCTCAGGCAAAGAGATGAACACCATTCTTCCGACGGATTACACCTTTTTTGATCGGATCAACGAGGTGGTCCAGAAAGAGCCGGAAGGCTTCCTCGATCTTGAAATCCTCGGCCTGCTGCGGTCCATCGGCATCGTGAAGGGGAAGCCCTTCAATCCGGATGCCCGCATGAAGAAGATTCTCACCGATGCCGCCGCGATTGCCGAAGCCACGGCCCGTTCGGTGACCTATTATCCGCGTTATGCCGGCACCTATGCCTGGAGAGATACCGAGGGCACCTGGGTGGTTCCCTTTGCCGATCACGATTCCTCCTGGATTGAAAACAGCGCCCGGAAGATCGAGGTTCAACTTTACTATCATTACAACTGTATCGTGGTAACGCCTGCCATGGCCAAGGCCCCGGGTGCCGGCAAGGGATCAGAGTATGTCTTTGCCTCCCTGGATACGGAAAAAAATATTCTCAAGGGGGACAAGACCTACCAGATGACCCTGCCCCCTGATGTACCGGTTGCGGATTTCTGGGCCATAACCCTTTACGACACACAGACCCGTTCTCAGCTGCAGACCAATCAGCAGTTCCCGACTTTGGATACGTACACCAAAGGTTTGAAGAAAAATAAGGACGGCTCATATGACATCTACTTTGGGCCAAAGGCGCCCAAAGGCAAGGAAAGCAACTGGCTGCAAACCGTGCCGGGCAAGAGCTTCTTTGTCTGCTTGCGCATGTATGGACCGGAACAACCATGGATCGACGGCAAATGGCGACCAGGCGATGTCGAGTTGGTGGAATAAAACGAGGTTCAAGGTTCTGGGTTCAAAGGTTCAGAGGTTTGATATGGGAAAATCCCTTTTAAATCCTGAACGGGGAACGCTGAAGCGAGAATCTTAATTATGAGGAGAAATCACAATGAAAACAAAGCATTTACTCACAGTTGGTCTGGCTGTGCTAATGGCCGTAGGAATGGTGACAGCAGGCACGGCCGGACCCCTGGAATCCGTTAACATCTTTGAGAACCCCGGGGCAAAACAGACCGACAAGGACTTCAAACCAGCGCAGGATGAAATCACAACCAACTTCGGCACTCTGGAGTTCGAGGGCGGCGCGTTTCCAACGGAAAAATCGGTTCAGAAAATCTATGATGAACTTGATTTACAGCGGGCCACCCAGGCCTACATGGATTTCTTTCCGGCCCTTTCGCTCTACGGCATCGTCAAGTCGCAGATCCGGGACTTCGGGTTCAGATCCTCCTCGGATGTGGGCGTCATGGCCGACTTCATGAAACCCAGCGAGAATTACCTCACAGGAAACGATGTCACTGTTTATGCCTTTGCTTCGATTGATCTGAAGGTGGATGGCCCGACTGTGGTCGAGATCCCGCCCGGCATGTACGGCAACGCAAATGACGCCATCTTCAAGTACCTCAACGACTTCGGACACACCGGACCCGACAAGGGCAAGGGCGGCAAGTATCTGTTTCTGCCGCCTGATCATAAAGGAGATGCGCCAAATGAATATTTCGTAATCCGCTCTCCGGGCTACCGGATCTGGGCCATGATGCGCGGATTCGGTGAAGTCGGCACCGGTGATCAGGCGGTCAGCTGGTTCAAACAGCGCCTCAAGGTCTACCCCCTGGCCACAGGCCCCCGGGACAACAAGGCGGTCAATACCTCCGGCATGGGGGCTAATACCCTGCCGCCGGAAGACGGTTCCGCCTTTGAGATGCTCGACGAGATTATCCAGTACGAGCCCTCCGAACTGTTCAGCATCGAGCAAAGGGGGCGTCTGGCATCCCTCGGCATTGAAAGGGGAAAGCCCTTTGTGCCTGACGCCCGAATGAAGAGTATCTTCGACCAGGCGGCCAAGCAGGGGGTCGCCATGTCCCGCGCCATCGTCTACGCATCCCGGGATCCGGAGATCAACTACTGGCCCGACCGGCACTGGGAGAAGATGTTCATTCGCAACACGGAGTTCATTCGTAACGGGCGCAGCGACATCGACGCCCGTACCCTCTGGCATTACCAGGCCATTTGCGTTTCACCGAACCTGCTCTCCACCACGCCGGGCGTGGGCACGGCCTACCTCACGTCCTTCAGGGACAAAACCGGTGCTTATCTTCTCGGTGACAAAAACTATCGGCTTCGCGTACCGGCCAACCCGCCGGTCAAGCGTTTCTGGGCGGTCACGGCCTACAATCCTTTGAGCCGCAGCCTCCTCGACTCTGGAGGCAATATAACAGTCAGCAGCCTGGGTGAACCCGATGTCAACCCGGACGGCTCGGTCGATATCTACTTCGAACCGAAAGCACCGACGGGTCATGAGAGCAACTGGATCAAGACCGATCCTGAAAAAGGCTTCTTTGTGGTCTTCCGCTTCTACGGACCACTCGAGGGATATATCGAAAAAACCTGGGTACTCAATGACTTTGAGCTAATCGAATAATCGGACGTCGGATTGTCGAGGATTGATAAGGAGGAAGGACGCCTGGCCAATATCGGCACCAATCACTGGTCGGCGGATGCCGGAGGCGGCTACACCTATTTCAACCCGAAGACCGGACGTGAGTTCTCGGCGGTGGCAGGCCTATGTGAACCTCAAGGGGTATTGGGAATTCGGCGCCGAGAACCGGCCGGAATGCTGGAACGCCTGGCTCACCCTGGCGGTGCCGATTGGTGGAGGAAGCGAATGATCTTGAAAACAATATATAGACAAATGGACCCCGACAGCAGACAAGATTCCTTATTTGATGTTTCGTGTCTACGGTCCCGAGGAGGCCTTTTACGACAAGACCTTCAAGCCGGCTGATGTGAGATTGGTGGTGTAGAGAAGACGGGTTTCAGGTGTCAGTGCTTGTCAGCCGTCCTGAGGCTGGCAGACCTCTGGCTGATCCACGATTCATGCGTTTTGTCGAACTGCTCACGGAGTTGCGTAAAGCGGGTGTTCTTGACTTGTTGGGAGACCCTCGAAAGGAAGTTGCGTTCGATATCGTGATCGGCGGTTATGCACAGCCATACGCTCAAAAGGTTCGTGAATTTCTTGCTTTGCTCGACCTGCAGATGCCGGCAGTCGAATTCTAAGACATCGTCATCCCCGCCTACTTTGCTGTAAAAACAAGAAATTTAAATTTTATTTTTCGTTGTCCGTGACTGGGAGGAGATCATGAGACTTTCGGCCAAGACGATCCGATGTGTTGTGATTCTGATGGCAGTCCTTCTGATATCAAGCCGGGTTCCGGCCCGGGAGCAACCCCATGGCAGTCAAACCTCCGGCGCTGAAAGCAAAGCACCATCTCCAGCGCCGGATTTGGCCGATGTCATACCCTCAGCTGCAACATTGACCGGACATTTAACGGCCCTTGAAAATAAGATCAAGGGTGGGTTGGATATCTCTGCCTTTGAAAAGAAGTACGACGGGATCGAGGTGAATCTGAAAGGCCCTGAAGATCAATTGCAACGGCTGAAGGATTCGAAAGAATACAAATACAATAAGCTTTTGGAACTCGGTCAGACGATCAAGGAAGAGAATGAATCGTTCGAAAAAATCAGCAAGCCCCTGACCGATGCCATTCGTCGGCTTGAGACCTGGAGAAAGGAGTGGTTGACGGAGAAGAAACGTTGGAATGAATGGCAGTCTTCACTGCTCGAAGAGGGCGCGATCGATCAACTCAAATCGACCTTTGAAAAGGCAAATGACACGATTGATGTCGCCCTCAACCTCATCCTTCCGCAGCTGGAGGCGATACTGACGGTACAGGAGAAAGCCGGTCATATCCAGACGAAAATAATCGCTCTTTCCGCCGAATTAGACGGTCTGATCTTGGACGAGCGGCTGAGTGTTCGGCTTGACAAATCTCCCCCGATGTTCTCCCCCCGATATTTTTCTCAATTCTCAAGCGAGTTGTGGTATGCAGCGCAAAACAGCCTGAATACGATCTCATGGCCGGGGAGGCGGTTCTTTGTTCGACAGGGATGGGTCGTTTTCCTTCAGGGTTTCATTTCTCTCTTCGTGATCATCGCCGTCTACCGAAAGCGGGAAGTCTTGAACGAATCAAAGCGCTGGCGGTTTCTTGCGGCACGGCCTATTTCCGCAGGATTGTTTCTGGGCTGTATGACGACCTTATTGATTTATGAATATCAGGGGGCCCCAGCTATATGGAAAATGGCCCATCTAGGTGTTACCGGGATCTCCTTTGCCCGAGTGACAGGAGGCTTGATTGAAGCCTTATGGAAAAGGCAGTTTGTTTATGGGTTAATGATCGTTTTGATCGTCACCGGGCTCATGGATGCGCTCAACCTTCCCCTTCCTCTTTTCCGACTGTATACGATTTTGACAGCGCTGGTCGGTCTTGTCTTCTGTTTGCGGTGGGCCGGAAAAAGCGATAACCATAAAGATTCGGGCCTTTATGCATGGGCGCTTCGTTTAGGTTCTCTATTTTTTGGCGCCGTCATGATTGCGGAGCTATGGGGAAAAAAGGACTGGCCTTACATCTATTCGTATCTTTGATTCACTCGATAGCAAGTGCCCTTGCCTTCATGTTGTTGATGTATATGATTCACGGGGGCCTGGAATGGCTATTCCGCACCTCTCCTCTCCGCCGGGCGGTAGCCCTGCATAGCGGTGATAGCGATGCCGTCATTCGCCGAATGGCACGCTTCATCGATGTCGCCATATGGGGACTGGTTTTGCTGCCCGCTGTACTTATGATCTGGGGAGTTTACGATACCCTGGAGGGGGCGACGAAAGGTCTGCTGGCACTTGGTTTCAACCTGGGATCCCAGCGGATCAGTGTCGGCTTGCTGATTGTTTCAGCAGGCATCCTTTATGGATCTTTTCTCACATCCTGGATTCTCCAAAAACTGCTCATGGATGAAGCGTTCGTCAGGCGTCGAATGGAAAGGGGCGTCCAGCTTTCGATAGCACGATTGGTTCACTATGTCATTATATTCGTAGGCTTCTTGCTGGCGCTCTCGGTACTCGGGTTAGATGTCACGAAACTCACCATCATGCTGAGTGCTCTTGGAGTCGGTATCGGTTTTGGCCTCCAGGGCATTGTGAATAATTTTGTCAGCGGCCTTATTCTTCTTTTCGAACGCCCTGTCCGGGTGGGCGACAGTATCGAAATCGATGGGAAGTGGGCTGAAATCAAAAGGATCGGCCTTCGGGCCACAACCGTTCAGACCTTCGATCAGGCAGATGTGATCATTCCCAACGCCGATCTGGTTACCAACCAGGTGACCAACTGGACGCTCAGCAATCGTCAGGTGCGACTCATTATCCCGGTGGGAGTGGCCTATGGTTCCGACGTTCCGCTGGTGATGGAAACGCTTGCCGCCTGTGCCAAGGACCATAAAATGGTGACCATTCTCCGCCCCCCTCAGGTGCTGTTTCTGCGTTTCGGGGAGAGCTCGCTCGATTTCGAGCTTCGTGTCTGGGTGACGGATGCCGATCACAGGCTGAAGGTTCAGAGTGACCTTCACAAGGAAATCGACCGGCGTTTCCGGAAAGCGAACATAGAGATCGCCTTTCCCCAGCAGGATCTCCACCTTCGCAGTGTCGATGAATCGGTCATGCTGCGGCCCCACGAAACGACCGAGTAACCCTCTTGTTGGATTCCCGGTTGCCGGCACGGCCATTCTCATCTGCCGCCGGTCGTCTGTTGCCGACCTTGAGGACTCTGGCCTTTTGTCTTTTTGAAAGATCACATGGAGTAAAATTTCATTTAATCCCGGAAATGTCAAACTTTTGGAGTCCCCCGGTATACCCGGGGTTTTACCCTTGTTTAATTCTAATGATTTTTTGTAGGTCTCTGGTGGCTCTGCGTCTCCAGTGAACGAACCTGAGATAAGGTTTTTCCGTTTTGGATACCTGGGAACCGTTGATGATTCTAACTCAAAGACCAGGGTGCGCCGCCCTCTTCTTAAAACCAGATCGTTCTCAAATACCCCCCATTTTTGACCCCTTTGTGGGGATGTCTCATCCGGAATGGACACATAAGATAATAGTTACAAGTGACTAAAGTGTCGAGTGACTAAAGTTGCGGTATCGCTTCGCGACCTTTATGAGAAAACAATCAATACATCTAGAGGAGGAAATCAATGAATATAAAAAGCAAAGTGGCCATCCTGTTGATGCTATGGGTGACTGCATGGCCGTTATCGGCCGTCGCACAGGACAAGCCGGCCGATAACATGCAGTTTGTCGTAGAAAAGATCCGTGCAGACAAGAGGCTCTTCGTCGCGGAAAACATGCAGCTCACTGAGGTTGAGGCGAAAACCTTCTGGCCGGTCTATGAACAATATCAGGATGAACTCTTTCTTCTTCGTGCACGCACCATGAAATTGATCGATGACTATGCAGGGGCCTATGAAAAGATGACCGGCGGTACTGCGAAGAATCTGCTCGATGAGTATTTGACCATCGAGACCCTGGGACTGAAACTCCGTCATACCTTCCTCACCAAGTTCCGGAAAGTTCTGCCCGATGTGACGGTCGTGCGCTACTTCCAGATCGAAAACAAGATCAATGCGGCTTTGATTTATGAACTCGCTGCAAAGATACCCCTCATCCAGAATCCCGAGTAGTCCACAGGCAAAGAATCCGCGTCCGGAGGGCCCGGCTTTGGGCTAAGCCTTAAGGGGTTTATATTATGTGAATTTCAAGACTCCCGGAGTGTTGGAGTACTGGAATGATGGAGTGATGGAAAAACACGCCGAACTGCTAAGGCAAAATGCCATGACCACCATTTTAAGAATCACACGGCTGCCTGTCATTTTTCCAATATTCCATTACTCCAACACTCCAAATCATTTTTTCGGCATAGCCAACTGTCTCTGACCAGGCCCTAAGGACCAGTTTTTTAACAGCGAATAAATAAAGGAGGCCAAAATGAGAAAATACTTTCACTTGACAATTATTCTGTTGGTGCTGGCGTTCGCCGCAGCCACATGGATCGGCGCGGATTCCGCCGCTGCAGCCGACGCAGCAGAGATTGACCGTGACGCCAAAAAGGCCCTGGAGAAATTGTATGCTGACTCACCCTCAGCCAAGGCCATGGAAAAAAAGGCAAAAGGCATCCTGGTATTTCCGAGCATCATCAAGGGAGGCTTCGTTGTGGGGGGACAATTCGGTGAGGGAGCGCTCCTCAAGGGCGGAAAGACAAACGGTTACTACAACACGGTCCAGGTGTCTTATGGACTACAGGCCGGCTTACAGAAACATGGGTATGCACTCTTTTTCATGACCGACAAGGCGATGGACTGGATTGACAAGAGTGACGGCTGGGAGATAGGCGTCGGCCCAAGCATCGTCATAGTCGATGAAGGTGTGGCCACATCGAAGACAACGACGACCTTGCAGTCGGAGATCTATGCCTTCTTTTTCGATCAAAGAGGCCTGATGGCGGGCGCCGGTCTGCAGGGCACGAAAATTACAAAAATAGATAAGTGAGAATTCTGGTGCAATGGACTGGGCGTTGGTTACCCCGGAGGGCATTTCTCTTACTGGGGTTTCAACGCCAATGGAATACTGGAGTAATGGAATATTGGAAGGGTGAAAAACAAAGAGCATCTGCGGCTTAGGTAAAACAATCTTATGCTACTAAATCCTTTATTCCAATACTCCAACATTCCAATCTTTCCGGTCAATTTACACCGGCTGAGCCAACTGTCTCTGACCTGGGCCTAAGGACCAGGTTTTTAACAGCGAATAAAGGAGGTCAAATTCATGAAAAAATCGGGACGTATTATTTTGCTGGTCTTCGTGCTGATGATCCCGGTCGGTGTCTTATGGTCTATCCCCCAGAACGCCGTTGCTGATGGTTTGCGGGTGGAAAAACGCATGGAGTCGCGACAGGACAGACGCGGGGATCGTCAGGAGAACATTGGCGATGGGGTGGAGGACCGTCAGGAATTCAGGGAGGAGCGCCGCGAATCGATCGGTGAGGGCACTGAAGCACGCGTAGAGAACCGGCAGGACAGGCGTGAGGATCGCAGAGGCCGTGCCGTCGACCGCGTGGAAGATCGAAGCAAACGCCTTAAAAAGCGATTTTAACCGGTGAGGATGATCGACCTGGAACCCCTATTTTTAAAAAATGACCCCTGAAAAAAAGGATAGAAACATGAAAAAATCGAAATTACTGGTTCGACTATGTATCGCCATCGCCATGGTTGCAGCGCTGGCCATGCCGGCTATTGCAGCCGATTCTGAAAGCAAGGTGCTGATCAAGAATGTCAATATTTTTAATGGCACATCAGAGAATTTGATCACCTGGAAGGATATCGTCCTGGTCGGAAACAAGATCGGCAAGGTATACAAGAACACGCTGTAGTATCTGGTTCGCATTTACGGAAGCGGCCGCGGGAAATATGGCGAGGATTGAAATGAACAAATCATCGCAACTGTTTGGAGAATGGCTCGAATTCATCAATGTAAAAAGCATTGAAGCGATGGGAATAAAGATTTTGGCGGCGACAGCCATTTTCCTGACAGCCTTTTGGATTTCGCGGATTCTGCAGCGATTCATTGATCGCCTGCTCAGTCAAGATAGCCATAATGACGAAGCCACTATAAGCTCATACAAGAACATCGCCCGTTTCATTGTCATGTTGCCCGGCATTCTCATTGCCGTGCACGTTTTGGGCATCAATCTGTCCTCTTTGTTCACCACAAGCGGCCTGTTTGCGGTTGCGCTGGCCTTTGCCATGAAAAACATATCCGAGAACTACGTCTCGGGCATGATGCTCAGACTCGAAACAACCATCAAACCCGGCGATGTGCTTGAGACCGAAGGCGCTATGGTAAGGGTCAAATCAATTGGATTTCGCGCGACGATTGCAAGGACCAAGGACGAAAGGGACCTGGTGATCCCCAACTCACAACTCGTTCAGGACCGGGTCGCGAGCTATACCTACAGGGATTCGGTTCGCCGCGTTGAGACGACGATCGGAGTTGCCTACTCCTCTGATCTCAAGAAGGTTCGGGAGGTCCTCGAGCGCGCCTGCGACCAATTCGATTGGACATCGTCGCAACATAAGCCGGCGGTAATTCTGTCCGGTTTTGGGGACTCTGCGGTGAACTTCAAGACCAGAGTTTGGATCGAAAACCCGTGGGATGCCGGCAAGCGGCGAGTATTGCTCAACGAATCCATTTGGTGGGGTCTGAAGGAAGCGGGCATCGTGATTGCGCACCCACAACTCGACGTGCACTTCGACGAGGCGTTCACAAAAGCGGCCGGCCTTGGAAGGGACACACATGCAGGAAAAGGAAATTGATTAATAAGCAGAAATGGAATGAGAGAGGATTTATCAAAGGTGCCATGAGGAATGATCTGGTGCTCATCCGGAAATGACCATTCCCGGACTCTCGCTATCAGCGATCAGCTTTCAGCCGTCAGCAAAAACCGCTAAGAAACAAGTCATTAAGCTGATCGCTTATGGCTGATGGCTGACCGCTCCACCCTGAAACCTTTAATTTCTGGATGGACACGATCTAACCCTGCTTTGACCAGCGACAGCTCCTATTTTTTCCTGTCGACACCGGCCGTTGCCCATGATGAACAGGACCAGGCTTCCTCTCGTCCGGCACAGCCGGAAATTTCCGGATGAGCACTAGCTCGATATTCCCCCCGATCCAAAGACATTATCTTTTTATTTTTGATTATTCGCAAATGTGAGTTACACTTATAAACAATAAGATTACGACCCTCAAATGCAGATTATATAACCTGGATTTTGCACGCGCCAGGTTTGTTGAAGATGTAAGGCATAAAGGGTGAAGCTGTAATACTTTTCCGCGAACCCCTTATAACGAGCCTGAGGCGCACAAGCACAGCAGATTTAACAAAATCAGCACTCCCGAAGGGCAAAAAATCTTTCAAATTAAAGCATCAAACGCCTCGGAAAAGGCTGGATGAGGTTAAAGCAAAAGAAATCCCCTATTTTTAACCCTTTTAGGGGGATGCCTACCCGCCAAAAAGATATTAGGATAGAAATATCAAGAATCTCATCAGGTGCCAATTTGGACACGAATAAAGCCGACATTCATTTCAGCCGATCGCCCGGAGATGTCCTGACCGTCTTTCTGAAAGGAAAGTGGCAGTTGGAGCAGGATATCCCTTCTGCAGAAAAGGTGCAGGAACAA
>CAZXWJ010000017.1:0-34502 GCA_964644375.1 uncultured Desulfobacteraceae bacterium
CTATCCATGACAACCGAGGTGCTGGATGAATTCGGGTCAAGCACATCCCCGGACCAGCTCACAAACCGGTACCCCGTGTTGGCTGTGGCTGTGATGGAAACCTCTTCACCTTCGTTGTATGAATGCGCACCAACTGCAGGGGAGGTGGTGCCGCCTTCTGTCGGGGCAGCCCCCATGGTCAGACTATACGCTTGCCCTACAAATATTGACCACGAACCAACCTCCATGCTCTCGGGTCTGTGACCGTCAAAATCTGTTAACCGGATCCAAATCCTCTTGTTTCCGATAAACGTTGCCTTGGGTGTAATATTCCAGTTGATGGTTAAGAATCCTTCATCGCCTTCAACCGTTGTCTGTGAAACATCGAGAGTACAAAGATCGTTTTCGATGACAATGTCGGATGACGGTACTCCTCTGACCCATCTTCCCGTACTCCAATTATACATCCTCACAAAGATTTTCCCATCCCATCGATAATACTCCAGCCCTATCGAATCTTCTTCTATTTTCGTGCCGATACCATCCTTTATGACGAATTGAACCTTGCTGATATTTTCATAACCATCACCATCACCGACTGTGAGGGTAAAATTTGCAGCCACATCAACGGAACTCGTATGATCGGCCGGGATCAGCGAGATGAATGTCGGTTCCGGCGGGAGTGCGGGCAATATGCTGTAATTATTTGAACCGTTATGACCCAGGTCGTCAGTGGCAATGATGCTCACTTCCGTCCCGGCTGCCGTATCCAATGCCATGATGTCCATAGTACCGTTTAACAGTGGTTTGATATCGTCACCAGGCTCGCCGAAGATACCGTCTTCGTCGCCATCGAAAACCATGGTCGACGAACTGGAACTCATAGTCAGTCCGCTGGTAGAATCGACCGGCACAAGGCGGATCCAGGCCCAACCGAAGAAATTGTAGCCCGTGCCCAGCATATCCGCATCCTGCACATAGATGTTGAAGGTGCCGTCCGTTATCTCCACCGTGCCCAGGCTGTACTCCTCGTGCTGTTCAGTGCCGCCTGCACCTCCTACAGTGTCCACGTAATTTGCCTTGGGATCGCCCGGAGCAAAACCATAGTAATAGCGCATATCGCGCCCGGCAGTGGAGGTGTAAAGGTTGGCGATGACCTCGTACATACCGTTTGGAACATCACTGGCGGAGAAAGTCATCACTGGCAGGCCAAAGTCTTCTTCATCTGCATCGGCCAGGATTGACGGATAAGGGCGTGAGGGCGTGTAAAGGAACTCGGTCCACTGGCCATCATCAGCCACCAGATCTCCCGTGCTGGTCGTCGTCGTCAGAACAGGATTCTGGCTGCTGTCATCCCAGCAGTTGATACGCACCCCAATAACCGGGACCAGACGTATCCAGGCCCAACCGAAGAAATTGTAACCCGTGCCCAGCATGTCCGCATCCTGCACGTAGATGTTGAAGGTGCCGTCCGTGATCTCCACCGTACCCAGGCTGTACTCCTCGTGCTGGTCGGATCCGCCTGCACCTCCTACAGTATCCACATAGTTTGCCTTGGGATCACCCGGGGTAAAACCATAGTAATAGCGCATATCACGGCCGACGCTCGAGGTATAAAGATTTGCGATAATCTCGTACTTCCCGTCGGTGATACCATCGGCAGAGAAAGTCATCACTGGCAAACCATAGTTTTCCTCATCAGCATCAGCAAGAATGGTGGGATAATTTCGAATAGGCGTATAGAGAAACTCGGTCCACAGGCCGTCCGTCGCCACCAAGTCGGCCACAACCTCGGTCGTTGTCAGTACAGGGTTCTGGTGGTCGTCCTCCCATAAGTTGATAAGGACCTCGTCCGGACCAGGCGCCACGGGCTCCAGGCGGACCCAGGCCCACCCATAGTAGGGGAACGATCCTGAATCATAGACCACATCCGCATGGTCCGTGTAAAGAGCGAAACGGTTATCGGTGACCGCAACCGTACCCAAGTCGAACTCGGCAAAATCCCCAATCGGGCCGGTTGTGACCTCCACTGAGAATTCCCTCGGAGTAACGGGATCGAAACCATAATAATATCGGAAATCGTTGGAGCGATACAGATTCGCTATCACCCGATATGTCCCGTTGGGCACCACTGAGTAAAACTTCATGACCGGTGGATTTTCGGTCTGACCGGCGAATACCCCGGGATAGTCGCGTTGGCTGTAATGAAACTCATCCCACTGATCATCATCGGGCACAAATTGAGATGAATCGTAGAAGGTATAGAGCACCGGGTCCTGGTGGTTGTCTTCCCAGCAATTGATAGTGCCCTCAAAAACCGTATTGACTGTAACCTGGAAGGGTGTGCCCGCCATTTGGATGTAGGAAGGGGAGATGACTTCGTAGTAACTGGGGACAGCTTGAACCTCAAAAGGTCCGCTAATGCCGGTACTTGAATCGTCGCCGGCTGTTATGGTGACGCCACTGGCCACCAGGCCGATGGTTACTTCACCGTACCAATAACCACCACTAAAGGCACCCGTCACAGAAGGATTGATGGTCCCCGTGCTGTCGCTAAGAGTTGCTTGGCCGGTATAGCCGGTTAGAAGATTGCCCGAAAGATCACGGGCAGAGATGGTCAGAGGGAATGGAATACCGGCGTATTGGGGACCGGTGATTGTTTCGAAGGTAAAGTGATCCAGGGTTGGCACGACGACTTCGACTGTGGCGTAGCCTTCAATGCCGTTGTAAGACGCGACGACCGTGTCGGTATAGACACCCGGCGCAGAGCCGGCCTCGAAAAGACCACTGCTGTCGATCGTGCCCCCGCCGCTATTCACGCTCCAAGTATAAGGAAGGCCGTAGATAGGATTCTCGTCGGCATCATACCCCTGGGCCATGAATTGCTGTGTACCGTTAGAGGCTACTATAACCGGATTCGGGGTTACCGCGATATGGTCGAGAGGGCCGGGAAAGGTATAGACAACATCGGTAGAACCGCTGAAAATAGGCACATCTACCATCGCCTCTTGAATGATCCCGCCCTCTTCGCTGAACACGTAAAACATCGTAGGCATATCCGTTTCACCGGTTAAGCTGGTCATAAGCTGTCCGCTGACCGGATCATAATCACCTGCAAGGATTTCCGAGGTACGCATGGCGCGAATGTACTGACAGGCATGATCTAATGTGACATAAATAGGATTATACGGCGCCAAATTATCGACTATACCCCGCAGAATTTCACGCCAGCTCTCCATGCTAATCGGACTCACATGTTGGTCGTGAGTAAAAAGGGTGGCGAGCACCATGCTGTCCAAGGCCCGTTTGGTCTGCCTCGTGCCACGGTCGATTGTGCCTGCGACATCACTACTGGGAAACCACTCATAGCCGGCATCATCGCGGATTTCGGTAACACAATTAAAAAACTGCCCATCGAATTCCGGATGTCCGGGTACGGAAATAAAATCAGCATAGTATAACGGACCGGCATAGCGGCTTGTTTGTCTCGGCTCATAAAGCCGATAGGGTCCGCTAACGAGCCAATCCGCGCCGTAGCCTGTGCCGGGATCCATCACGGTACCGATGAATTCCACTCCCCAATCACTCAAGCCCTGAAAAGCATTTGTGCCGATTTCATAATAATGGGGCAAGACGAACTTAGAGATGGGGATATTGTTGTCCAAATGCCATTGGGTGCCTTCGGCATAGTAGGCATCTATCGTCGCATCGGGCCAGTCAGAACCTGAATGGTTGAAATAGAAAAAGCCTCCGTTGAAGGCGTGGATGGAGGCAGTGGCCATGCCGGCGTATACAAGGGCTGAGAGGTCAGCAGCTTCAGATGTGTCGATATTATGAAAAAAAAGGCCGGTCCAGGGCTTAAAACCAAAATCATTGGCCACATGTATCCAATCAAAGGGACCGGATTCATCATCCACCCGCATGGTGACAAAGGGAGGCATTCCCTGCATGACAAACGGCTTGCGAGCTGCCCAAACGATGCTGCGCCACACAAGATCATCTAGGCCATAAACAGGCCCCTTGACCGCATTGGACATCCAGTCGTAAGTGCCCCATTGTACGGCGCGGCCCCCACCGCTTGTGGTAACAGCAAGAAACGGTTGGCTGCCGCTTGTCGCAATTGCGGTTACGTCTTCCGGCAAGGTAACGCCTGCCAGCGTCATGCTTCCCGTGCCGATAAATTCTCCGGCCTCGTGGCGTTCAGTTATGTAATGCATGTCGGCAGGGGGAGCACCTACCTCAACCAATCTGATCCAGGCCCAACCGAAAAAAGCATAGGTACCGGCTAACAGATCAGCATCCTGCACATAGATATTTATAGTGCCATCGGTAATACTTATTGTGCCCAGACTATACTCCTCATGCTGATCAGAGCCCCCGGCGCCCCCTACTGTATCCACATAGTGGGCTTTGGGTTCGCCTGGGTTGAAGCCGTAATAATAGCGCATGTCACGGCCGGTGGAAGAGGTATATAAATTGGCGAGGATCTCGTAATCTCCATTTGGGATGCCACTGGCGTAAAAATGCAACACAGGCAAGCCATGGTCCTCCTCATCTGCCCCAGCCAGGATGCTGGGATAGTCTCGAGAGGGCGTGTAAAGGAACTCGGTCCACTGGCCGTCATCCTCTACCAAGTCCGTTGTGTTTTCAGTAGTCGTTAAAACCGGGTCCTGGTGATCATCCTCCCAACAATTGATGCGGATGCTTGTACTTCCATCTGAGATAAATGTGATTCCTGATCCAGTTGGCGGGGACATGTAGCTGAAGCCGAAGATGTCATCCACATACTGATAATATGGCGTGCTGCCATCTGACAGGTTATTGTCGAAATTGACCAATCCCGTGCCGGCGCTGACTGCAGCTGAGATATAGTCCTCCTCGGTGGTGTCCAGATATAAGCCATCCGGGTCCAGCTGTCGATGCCCGACAATAATTACGGCGTAATTCGCCACATCAGATCCAATGCTTTCGGTAGCGATGTCGAGCACTGTGTATGGCACGCCAAAGTTGTCCAAGTAGGGCTGGATGTAATGTTGAAAACCATCGTATTCAGCGCTGGCAGAGTTAACCAGCACAAGGCCGTCAGTCCTTTCTGCCAATGCTCTCTGCGGCAATAGGATAAAAGACATAAACAATAAAAACCCGATCGCGAGAAAAATAATAAGTTTCAAATCTGCTTCTATAAGGGAAAAAGATATTTTTTTTTGCCTCATGGTATCCCCCTCTTTCTTTCAAAATGATTGTCGTTCCGAAATTTATAATTTGACTTTGTAAGGATGGTTGTCGTTTTTTCAGTTAAAAAAACATGGACAGTATGGCAGGGTTCGAGCCGAACTCCATACCTCAACAATTTCTACCCACTCGCAATAAGATGCAGGAGAGGTGACCGATCAAGTTGCCCATGAAGCTGATGAACTTTTGGTCGATGATCACGTTGCTTGCCTTTCGATAGGTGAAAGCGATTTAGCAAAACAGGATCGGGGGACGGTTCGAGTCTTGTGCATTTGCTAGGGCCTGGTGGGCAAGATGGATAACGGCCAAGTGGCGGTATTTGGAGCCCTTGCAAATGGGAGTTTTTGTGCACCGGTTGATGCCAGACTTTACTTGTCTGAAGAGTGGACGATGGATTCGGATTGTTGCATGCAAGCGGATAAACATGGCCGTTTTGCATCAAACTATCAGGTAGCTCATAGAGGTAAAGAAGTTCGAGAGGTTGTCCGATTACCAAATGAGGAAATGGAAAGCTTGGGATCCCCATATGGCAATTGTCATGATGGCTATGCAGTTTATGTTCACCGAATGCATTCGCCATAAGGAACCCTTTCCGTTGTTATCGTGCGCACATATTGAAGCACTAATTTCTCATTTTTTCTTCGTCGTGATGTGAGAGAGGAGGAGGGTTTTCATCACCTGGCACACAGCCATCGTCAGCGGCAAATGGTTGTCGAATCATACAGGCATAGGAAAAAATCCATACTCTGATATAAACCTCTTGAAATTGTCATTACGAAATCAAACAAATGACTCCCAAAAACTGGACAGGACAGTCAGCGCACGAGTAATGAATTCGTCGATTGCCTTGTGCCTCAAGGTATACTAATCAGCATGGACGGTCGGGGACGGGTATTCGAAAACATCTTCACCGTGCTTCTGTGGCGAACGGTCAGATATAAGGAAGTATTCGGCAAGGATTAGTAACCTTTCAGAGAGGCCGATACCGGCCTAGAAAGGTATTTTCAAGTTTACAACACGGTAAGTTTTCAATTCTCGCTGGTGAACCGTATTTTCCAAAAGGTCTATTACAAAGAACGCACGGAACATAAACCCGGGGAAGACTCAACGGTTGTTTCACCTTACATAACTCCAATTTTTGTCAAGACAATGGGGCACCTCACTCCTGGGGGACCGGACAAGTCCGGCATAGCACCGCTTCCACCACTGTGATCACTCACCTGCGCATAGAATACTGGTATGAAAACATCCTGGATCTCACCCTCGCTAATGCCATTTTGGATCGTTTCGTACACCATGCACACAAGATCGATTTGAAGGGAAAATTTGCGAGAAAATTACATTCAACCTTGACAGCAAGATAAGCAATGGAAAATAAGAGGGATTCAAGCGTCGCGTCGCTCTGCCTTCCCCGCTCATGGGGCCGCAATCCGACTGACCAAGATGGAGGGATGCTCCGGAATGACATGCCGTTTTCACCTGAATGGGCAGTTAGCAGTATACGTAAAATAAAAATCTTTCACTAAAACTTTACGCTTCGCTGCAATTCGACGGGGTATTAGGAATGGTTTCGGTAAGATACGAAATTGATAGGAGCAACTTTCGGGGAATGAGCATAATCCTTATAATCAATAGGAAGACATTTAAATGGAGCAAAAAGCATGCCAAAGGAAGGCGCCGAGAAAACTTAGAATGGAAATATTTTCACATTTAATATTAGATACTTAGAGCACATGGATTGCGTTTCGGAGACAG
Source organism: uncultured Desulfobacteraceae bacterium (assembly GCA_964644375.1). Classification (GTDB taxonomy): domain Bacteria; phylum Desulfobacterota; class DSM-4660; order Desulfatiglandales; family HGW-15; genus CAYNYM01. Next base: position 6,967 of record CAZXWJ010000017.1, read on the forward strand.
GGATAGAAAACCAGCCCGAAAACGTGTAACCCTTTACCACTTTAGTGTGTAGTTAGATACCACTAAATTGCAAAAATTTACTCAATTGAATTGATAATTAGAAGATCAACGTACAAATTTTTTTCTTCATCCAGGTACTTAACCGATTGTATATCTATACACTGCCCGCTCCTACAGCCTTAGTGAATGGATTTCCCTTCACATTATAGGGGTCGGCTATTCACCGCCAGCATAACCGCCTGAAACTGGTAAATTTAAATAGGAGGAAATTCCCAACAGGAATCCTTACAAAACTGCAGGCCCGTTCAATATTTCTTTTCATTTCCCTGTTAGATCCCTTCTGCCTCTCATATCCTGCCGGCTGCGTACAATTATCTGTATCATAAAAAATACAACCCCTCTTCCTCGAAAGCATCCATCGGGACCGCATAAAAAAACGTTAACCTTTCGGCCCTGACCATATTTTTTGTTAACCGTTTATTCTGAGTTCATATTTTCATAAGATCCTACAGTTTTCCCGAAAAAACGCCGCCTGCGCTCCCCTGTCGCCGTTTAATCTTCACCGAGGAAGTGTTCCAGCCTCTTTTTGACCTCGCCATCTTGATCTAAAAAATAGGGTCTGCTAAGCACTTGGATCACATCGACACCCGGGCTCGTGTCAACACTCTCCCGGGTCAACGCTTCACCGGCTTCGAACAAGATGGCCATGAAATTCTCCGAAAAGTTGAAACCAAAAAGGGATAGTGAACTCCCAACAGCTGCAAAATGGCTACAGGCCTCTTTGGATGGCTGCCAGGCGGGCCACAATCCTAATGTCCTCTTTTATTGAACGCCTGAATGTCGCAAATTTCCACATCCATGTTAATTTCATAATATACGACTCTATGGCCTCCCCCCTTCTCATACTGCAGCCATATCCATTCCAAAGGTCCTCCATAGTTCCACCAAGTCTGATAACGCAACTGGCTCCTTGTCCCTGTACGCTCGCCTTCGTAGTAACGGTCCGGGAATGTCCAACTCTTACCAAAATCACTGGACATCGCGAGCCTTGATCGGCTCCTATTTCCGCAGGTTCCGAAAGTCACACCTGTTCCGTTGCTACTTCGGTACGCTACATATATCGTCTTGCCATCATCTCCTAACGCCGGTGAAGGATCTGCATATCCGCAAGTCGAATCGATTAATGACCACCCTTTCCATGTTGCCCCTTTATCGTCTGAACGATTATATACCAAACCCTTACGAGATGGTTCTCTGCTCTGGGCAAACACGAATAGTCTGTCTTTCCTAACTGGTAGCAATGACGGATTGTAAGTCTGATCATGACTGATCAAGACGTGTTTCCAAGTCAATCCCTGGTTCCCCGAATTCGCAAAGAAAACATGGTTTCGCGCGACACCGAAACGGGAATAGGTACAAATCAAAATATTTTCACTTGTGAGCTCCAGGTGAGGGTAATACCAGGGGCCAGTACCTGAACTCACTTCATGTGGGCCATCCCATGTGTAGCCCCCGTCAAAGGAACGAAACAAGTAAATAATATCAGGGTTCCCCCAATGAGCGGCAACGAACAATACGCCTTTTGCGTCAACAATGGCATTAACTGCCCGATAAACTCCCGTAGCTGATTCAGACAGATTTGGATGAGTGTATATCAGGGTGTGCGCATAAGGTAGTTCATTGTACCTGAATTTGACCATATAAATATTATCACCAACCATGTAAAAGTGATAAACCATCCGTTCAGGACCAGCGACTAGACAGCCAGAAAACACCCCAGCTACCCTGTCTATTTCTTTCCAAGATGATCCATTGTCAACTGACCGATATGTGCGCTCCCCCTGTTGGTGCGGACAGATCACGATTGTTGTATTATCGATCCGGACAATACGTCTTCCACCACTGTTTGAGTGAGGATCTACGAACCCCGGATTTGACCTTGAATTAACCGGAACAGGTTCATGATCGACCCATCCGGCCATGACAAGGGAAAGGCAGGATAAATAAAATGTGCTGGCGGGAATCAGGATCCAAAACAACAATGATTTATTTAGAAACATTGTTCCTTCAGGAATATTGATTCGAGTTACCTGAGAATCCTCTGTATATTTATCACTACAGAAGGCATACACAAAACAAACAAACTTATTTCAAAATCTCCAACTTTTTATTAGGGGGGCCCTATTTGAATCAGAACCGATGAGTTGATTGCTTTCAGGTATAATACCTTAATTTCGCCCATCACTCTACGCAGCAAGATAGCGCTGGGAGAAAGGAAAAATAGGCCCAGCATGATTCAGAGGGCACGAAGGTGTTCGAGGAGATCCAAAACGCACCGTTCCACCCGGAGATAGCATTCAAGGAAGGCGTCTCGATCCTTTCCGTAGGGGTCCGGAATGTTATAACGCAAGAACCCCTGCCCCCACTTCCCATGCTCTGGATCCAACAGGGAGAGTAACATGATCTTTTCAGCAAACTGCGGGAAATTACGTTTGAGCTCAGTCACATGCCTCGCCTCCATAGCGACAATCCGGTCGTAAGACCCCAACGTATCGGGCTCAATCCTGCGGGACCTGTGATCATCGAGTCGCACACCAAAATGCTCGGCTGCGAGGCGGGCATTCTCCGGCGACGAGGCGGGCCGGGAGACCTTCAGGCCGGCGGAAGCAAAACGCAGGCCGGATAACCCATTGTTCAGGGTAACTTCTCTCGCCAAGCGCTCTGCAAAAGGACTTCTACAAATATTCCCCAGGCATACAAACAGGAACGACGTTCCCTCGCACACAGCCATGGAGCGACGAAGTGGGTAGCCGTAGATTTCCCAGAGGAAATTTTTCACCTTGGCTTTCAGTCTGTTCTTACAACTACCCGTTTTTCAATCCATTTCTCAAGCATAAAAAAAGGCGAACAAATTCGAGGGCGGCATAGCGTCTTGGTGAAAGGCCCTATTTGCCGGTTCGTCAGCGCTCACCTTTTCTCGGCTCAAAATCGCAATTCCGAAGTCATCATTAGTTCTCTGCGACAGTAAGCATTGCGGGCGGACCAGGAACTTCAAGAGGTTCCGTGTCCGGCTGGATCTCCGCGTTGCTCAGCTTAATATCGTCCCAGTACTGCTCTTGTGCTTTCGGGACTGAATTTACGGCATAGGTAGACAATATCAAATGATTGAATCCGAAATTCGTGTAGTCGGATCGGTAATCCACGTCCGTGTATTGTGCCTTCAGGTTGTCATCAATAAACAGCTCAAAAACACCGTCGCCAGCCCCGACAGAATTCAACTTCATATGGCACTTTACCTTGTACCACATCCCACCTTGGAAGGAAACCGGTGTGCCGATGGTCTGGGATAAAGTCCTCCATCCAGGGTCGGTCCCAACCTTTCTATTCAATTCTCCGGTCATCTGTCCGCTGCTATTAGCGTATAGGGTCACGTAGTAGGGGCTCCATGAATTTGGGCTAGCGTACCCGGCCGACCAGCTTTCGAAGGCCGCGAGGATAAACATCTTTTGACCAAAGGACGGCCACTGGAATTCAGGACTGAAATAAGTCCAGTATTCGATCCAGATCTCGTTTTGAAGGTCTCCGTCTATGCCAACGTGGTCCCCCAAAAATAGTGCACCCCAATAATCCGAATTCTCGTTGACCGTGGGGTCGTGCCTGCAGACGAGGGCGTTGTTGCCTGCGTGCATTAGAGCACTCTGGACCAAGAGCTGTCCCTGTCGAAGGTCATCATCCCAGACATCCAGAGTTCCGGACTCAAAATCATCTGAGATAATCCAGGCTTCCTGCTCATCCTGTTTCGCTGCCACGGTTACGGTTACATTATCGGTCCCTGTGGCCCCATCGTCATCCGTAACAGTGAGGCTCGCCACGTAAGTCCCGGCTTGTGCATAGGCGTGGCTCGGGTTCCGGATTTCTGAAGAGGCGCCATCACCGAATTCCCAAGTGTAGGATTGGACGGTGCCATCTTCATCTGCGCCTGTTCCTGAAAAAGTGACCACCTGTCCGATCTCAGCGCTGGATGGCTGAACTGCGGCGCTGGCCGATGGAGGATAGTTGGATAAGGGCACATCCCCATCCGGACCAATCATGGGGTTTCCGCGCGAATCTCTTCCGGTGGGGGTATCTGTGGTGATCACAATGTCGTCATAATAACAAGTTTGAGCCTGGGTGGTTCCGTCGTTCCAAGTATCCATAATTTTGATGTTTGTAATACTGGAACCGGCACCCGGACTGATACCGATTTGCTCAAGAATCAGAATGCCATCAACCCAGACACGGTGTGTTTGATTCGATGACCCCACATTTCCTACAAAATATTCGTAGCTGTGCCATGTATTGTCTCCTACTGAAGTGAAATCATTGCCCATATTTTGATCGTATCGGGCTCCTGGGGATTCTGTCATCAAGGTCGGTTTTCCTGAACTGTGGAACCCAAGATAGGTACCAGAATTATTAGAATACCACGTGCGGATATGCTTGACCCATGAGGGTCCCCATTTCCAGCCTGAAGGCAGATACAAGTAAGCCCTTACCCAAAGATTCCCGCTACTAATACCGGGAATATCCAATTTAAGATCAGGACCATCGCTCCCTGCTGGATAATTAATCCGACAACTGTATCTCCCGGTATGCACCCGATCCGTCTCCAAGGCAAATGGGGCATCACTACTACCGTGATAGGTATCATCAAAAGCACTGTCCACCCCTGATTTCTCAACGACCCCATCTTCAAAGCCCAATGACCGTGTCCATGCAAAAAGAGGACAGGGATTTAAAAAACATGCAGCAAAGACCAAAAACATACAAATACCCTTTAAACGGATAAAGGCTTCTATAAACATCTTCATGCTGAATTCCTCCTGTGCACCACCCTATGTTCGAATAAGAGATACCTAATGGGGAAAGGAGCACAAAAAAAACTGAGCATCCTACCGCAATAAGCCTCAGCGCAAAATAATGCAAAATAAATGCCACGCACAACTCGAGTGAGCACCCGCGCAAACGACCTTTTGATCCCAGAAGAGGGATTATATCATCATTCCAAAAGCTTAAACGCAAATCCAAATAAACAAAGATATCCGGAGCGGCAGTTATGTCAACAAAAAGATACTCTGACAATTGAATGCAGTTCATGCAGAACCAACGCTGTCCTTGAAAGCAGCATTGTATCACTTCGTGCATCCCATCGTGCGGGCCTCCTTTCGGGCTCTGTGACCGACCCTTACATTCACCTTGATGTACTGTCCGGTTTTTTTAGGGTAATGGTGAAGGGTAATTCACCTCCGGGATTCTACGATAATAGAGTATTAGCCCTTCTTGAAAGATAAGAGATCGCGCGCGCGTTTCAACGATCGATGTAACAGGATCTCAAATAGAGACACTGATCGCGCCCACCCATATACCCCATACAATAGAATCAATCGTAGTTTGCCACCAAGCGTTTTTCCTCCCCTTTTTGCAACAAGGGGAATTAGAGGCACCGTGATAGTGAGGAAAAAGAGGGCCAGAATAATAAAACGATCCCTCTGCCAGAACATGCAAGTTATAGCAAAAAAAACAAGGCTGATTAAGTAATATGAAGCCAGCATCAACGGCTTGGATTTCCAAGGTCGCAAAAGGCTACCCTCCATTCCGATTCCGTGCCACTTTTCTCTGCGAAAAAACGCACAAAGGGTTTTTGAATATCCGTGATGGACAGCTGAAATCCTCCGGTCTTGCAGAATTTTCCCTCCCTTGGCCCTGGCATCGGCACAAAGCTTCACGTCCTCTCCTGTCACATAAGCCTTATCGAAACCGCCGATTCGATTAAAAAGACTGCGATGTATAATCATATTCCCAGCGTTCAAATATCGCGGTTCTGTAAATTTGTCCCTGGCATCCAGTTGCCCGTACCAAGTTTTCTCAACCCAAGTAGAATCTTGGGGAATTTCGTAAACTGAACCGAATATGGTGTTGGCAGCCCCCTCGGAATCCTGGCCAAGAATCTGAATCCTCCTTTCAACGGCATCCAGCCAGCTTGGCATAACTTCAACATCTGCATCAACAAAGGCAATCCAGCGACTTTCTGCAGTTTGAGCACCGTGATTCCGTAACTCAGAAATGCCAACACCGGGAAGGGAAAAAAGCTTTATACTATCCCCAAATCCTTTAATGATTTCCATCGTTCCGTCCGTTGAGCCATTGTCTACCACAACAATTCTCCCCTTCAAAACTCCTTGCTTCTGATTCAAAAGGGCATTTATACTTTTTCTTATGTGTGCTCTCTCGTTTAGACACGGAATGACTACAATCACATCTATTTTTTCCACGTTTACTTTCACCTTCTAGATCTCAACCTTATCCCAACTTTCCAAGGATTTTGCAATAGCCTCGGTGACCCGATGGACAAAAATGGCATCCTCCCCCGATGTACGAAGGCAGCGTGAACCTCGAACGGCCTTGAGAAAATCCCCTGTCATGCTCCTGTCTTCAGGACCGACCTTTCTTCCCTGAATTCTGTCACGAATCTTATGCAGTGTCGTGTTCATTTCATCAAACGCCCATTTCAAGTGTTGCACTGTTCGGTCAACGGGATCGGTCGACTTGTAAAGAACCTCCACGGTCCTCTTGGTCACAGTAAGGGAGGCCGTCATGCCATGAAAGCTCAGGCGCAGAATATCCTCGGCTCCTCTCCACCCAAAATTCAAACTGCCAATGCTTTCATCCTGAAAACGTAACATGCAAGCAATGTTTGTAGGGATATCGTAATCGATGAATCCTTTTGAACATATAGCACTTAGCTTCACGGCACCGGGTTTCAGCAGGTAATTCAACAAATCGATCAGATGACTGCCGATATCGGAGAGTGCACCCATATTCGACTTCTCCAGGTACCATTCGCTTTTTGGGTCCCACGATATGTAGGGTCCCGGGGTTATGTAAGTCGCTTCGACCTGGATCATCTTACCCAAGATGCCGCTCCTCAGGATTTGCCTGGCCTTCGAAAAATTGTTGTTCCAGCGCAACTTAAAACCCGGAAGGAAAATGACGCCACGTTTCTCTGCCTCACGCTTGAGAACGGATGCCTCGTTCGAAGACCGCCCTACCGGTTTTTCGCATAACACATGCAGGCCGCGTTCCATCGCTTTCATGGACGCATCCAGATGCAAAAAAGGAGGAAGGCAAATGTATACGGCGTCCAGTTCTGCCTCTTCGTACATCCGAACGTAATCCTGAAACACGAGCGGAAAGCCGAACAGATCTTTGATCCTACCGATTCTCTCGGAATTTTTCTCAGCGCATGCCGCGATCTGCACGTCATCGCGTTCCAGCAGGGCGGGAATATGATTGTTTCTCGCCACACCTCCCAGACCGGCGATGCCGATACGAAGCTTAGAATTCCTCATGGTAATTTATGCCCTTCATCCGGATCGCAAGTAATTTAATCAAGTTCTTAATGGCGACCTTCCACGCAGGGACAAATCGGAATTTCATATTTTTTAATGCATAGGCATCACCGAGAATATCGTAAATCGCTCCCCCCATTCCCCGCCTTCGAGCTTCCAGAAGGTGGGGAACCCGTCGTGGGTTAAATCCCATAATGCGCGCGCACGCATGATCCATTGCCACGGGATGATTGCTGACAAGCAATAGACCTGACCGCCTTGGGGTGCCATTCACGGGCCCATATCCTTCCATCGCAATCACGCCGTCTACAACGCAGAGGTCAGGAATCCTCGCCATTGTTGCGTCGCAAATGGCTTCCGGAAGTCGATGATGATATCGTGCTTTGTACTTTTCAGGAATTGCCCCGAACTGGTTCTTCATAATACACGTGATCTTGGCCGTCGTGTGGGTCTTGAGTTTGGCAAAGGAGACAAGGTAATCCGCATCCATCAGGGTTCGTGACATTTCAATGGATTTCAGAAAGGTTCCTCCTGTCTCCACCATTTTAAGTTCATCCCGACTCACGTTGAGCAGTTCCACCTTTTTTGCGTCTGCAAAGATCCTTTCCCACCCCAATGCCCTAAAGGCCATGTCCGCACTCAGGTGTGTAGCGTCCGCCTCGGCCAGATAAATTTTTTTGACGTTGAAACGGTCCATCAGCCAATCACAAAAAAATCGGACGATCCTTGGGTCATTGGTAGCTCCGGTCTCATGTCCTAGGAGGAGACACCGGTTGATCTTGATCAGGACCACGGCCTGGGGAAACAATTTAATTCGTGGCTTTAGGTCATCCAGTTGCTTAAGGAAGACCTTTTTGATATCCGGGTATGCGGCTGGGGCTCCGGAGACCTTCGCAATTGAAATGAACGCCTTATCATCAGTTTTCATCCTTTTTCTCCATCACTTCGATATAAATCTTCTCAGTCTTCCCGACCATTAATTCCGAAGTGAATTCGGAGTCGAGCCTTTCTCTCGCGCGGACAACCAATTCCAGTGTTTCCGCCTCTTGCTCCAGACATCGTTGAATCCCTTTTGTTAAACTATCTACACTGCCCGGTTTCACGAGCATGCCTGTCTTACCGTCCTCGATTACAAGGGGAACCGAACCCACATCTGTTGCCACAACCCGTTTCCCAAAAAATATGGCCTCAAGAATCACGTTTGGTAAGCCCTCCCGCAAAGAAGGTATCACGAAGATATCCATTACGCGGAATGCGGGGACAACGTTCTCCAAAACGCCAGTGAAAAAAACATGATCTCCAACCCCCAAGGACTCGGAAAGGCTTTCCAAACGGCCCCGTTCGGGCCCATCTCCGACTACTAAAAGAAATAGATCCGGAAACATTTTCTGAAGTCTACAAAAACTCTTCAATAAAATATCTACGCCTTTTTCAGGAAAAAGGCGACCCACGGTACCAAGAACCGTTCTCCCCTCTGGAATCGCGATTTCCGGAGAGTTACCCACCCATTTCTGCTCACGTACCCTGGTCTCGAAATGATGAACGTCGAGTCCGTTGAGTACTTCCACAATCTTTTTCCTCGGGAATCCCCTATCTCGATAGAATTCAGTCAATTTTTGCGAAACGGTGATAACCTTGTGAAAGAAGCGGAGAGTGAAATAGGTGTCTACCAACTGGTAGTACTTGAGGCTCCGGTTCAAGGTGGACCCGTGCGCCGTAGCTACCCGACGGGTCTCCGTACCCAATGTGCCCAAAAGACCATAAAAATTGGATTTGAAGTCGTGACAGTGAATCACATCAACTTGCGTCTCTAAAACCATCTTTCGTAAGGCCACAATAGCTCTCGGATCAAACCGACCTCGGACCCGAAAACTGTGCCCTTCGATGCCGTGTTGTTTCACCGCTTGCATGAGAGCCTGACCTTCCGTACCTTTTGTGACCATACAGAGGACGGAGGGCGTAAAACGCCGCCTGTCCAAGTTACTCACAATGCTCAGCAAGATGCGTTCTGCGCCGAAAATTCCTCCACTGTCCCTAAGATGCAGGATTTTCATCATTCCGTTGTCTAATGCCCTTTTGATTCGGCAACAGGACGTGAATGGCCCATCAGGAATTTGTACACCGCCTCATACTTTTCGCACATGACCTTTAAGCTGAAATACTCTTCAAGTAGCCGCGAGGCGTTTTCCGCCATGGCGTGTCCCTCATCCGGGTTTGATATCGCCCTTGTCAGGGCTTCCGCAAGGGGCACCTCTTTCCCGGCAGGAACTAGGGTCCCCGTCTTTCCGGGAAAAACGATCTCAGCGATGCCACCCACGTCTGTAGCAATAACCGGAACACCTGAGGCCATTGCCTCCAGAAGAGAAAGAGGGAGCCCTTCGGATAGAGAGGACAGAACGAATAGATCGCTCGCCCCCAAAAGGTCATCAATATCCTCTCTGAAACCGTGCAGGAAGACATGTTTCTGTAAACCAAGCTTCTGAATTTCGGAACGAAGTTCGGTTTCCATGGCCCCTCTGCCAAAGATTGACAGGACCGCATCCGGCGAAACCATATGGGTCAAGGCGAATGCTCGAAGCAAGTGCAACTGTCCCTTGACCGGATAGAGATTCCCAACATTCAGGATCCAGGGAACACCAGTTGGCACGCCGAGGCTCCGCCTTACTTGACATCTATCTACTTTCCGCCGAAACCGATCTAATTCAATCCCATTGTAGATCACATCTATTTTTGTTCTTTTTGCACCGGGCATTTCCAGGGCCTTCCCAGCCGTATATTTTGAAACCGCAATGATTCGATTGCTGAGAGTAAAAAGGAGTCTCATCTTCCACACAAGTTTTTTTTCATTTTTCCATGCATGGTGAATGTCCCCGTGTTCGGTGGCCAGATGTGGAATACCGGCGACTCTCGCTGCGAGCGAACTGTATACGTTCATATCCAGCAAATGTGAGTGTACGAGATCAATTTTTTCTCGTTTCATGAATCGAACGATCCTGGCAATCAACCTCCAATCGCATGAGTGCCTACTCTCGATGAGCACCGGATGAATTCCACGGGACTCGAGCTGTCTCCAAAGCCATTTCTTTTTCAATAGAACGACTCTTGGCTCGTAACCTCTTTCACGAAGGAAGCAGATCAGATCTAGAAACATATTTTCTGCCCCACCAGGTCCTCCTGTCTCAATCAAGTATAAAATTTTTCCAGACACAACCTCGGACCTTATTTATTATCTTTCACCTTTTTCAAAACGATCTCAAAAAAACCACTCGATACTTTTGGTTGAAGCGATGTCATCTTTTTTTCTTTAAAAGTTCCTTACAATATGTTTGCAATTCAAAAAAAAATGGTCGGCGGTCCCCACTGGATAAAATTTCCAAATGCGTATGTTTGTCAAAAAAGTTAAAAAATTGAAGGAGACATCTGAAACGTGATGGGTACTTTAAAGGGAGATGCAGTTCGGACTTTTTTCGGAAAAGTCTAATCAAGAGGTGATCCAGGTCACCCAGGAGCCATCTTGTTTTTGTTCCTAATCTGTAAGCAGTGACCGGTTCCAGCTTCTTTCCCTGAAGGGTCTTAAGCAATAGGCTTGGAAAATCCACACCACTGTCAACAGCCAACTGTAAAGAGCCCCAGAATCGTCCGTTGATTTCCATAAGGCGAAGGATTCCATCACGTCGGTCTTGCTTGAACTCCACCATCGCCACACCTTCCCAACCAAAATGACAGAGCAGTTTTTCAGCCGCCGAGGCCGCCACGGGATCTGGCAAAACGCTCTCCCTTAAGACACTCACACCGCCCGATGGAGGTTTTTCCCGAATTCGTCTATGGGAAAAAAGCGCTACGGTTCTGCCCCTATGCATCAATACAAATACGCCTATTCCGGGCCCCTCGATCCGTTCCTGGATAACGAACGGGAACCGAAAAGCTTCATCTCGATTACATATTTCCAAAACATCTTCAACATGGTCTGCATATCGAACTTTTCCCTCTATCATGCGCCCGCCTTCACGGATCTTCGATTTCCCGGGCTTTAACACGGCAGGAAAAGAAATTTTACTTTGCATATTCGACATTTTCCGGGAATCCTTAACGAACAAGGTCTTGGGGATAGCCACGCCGATTCGTTCCGCCTCCCGGAACAAACAAAATTTATCACTCACTCGTTCGAACACTTCGAGGGAAACGCCTGGAATCCGGGTTACGCATTCCATTCGAGACTTGTTTTGCAGTATCTCAAAGGTGGTTACATCCGTCATGGGGAACACGGCAAAAGCGTCATAGAGACGCGCGATCCGCTCCAGACATTTAATGAAATTGAGGCTCCGGGTGGTTGGTGAGGGATAGGTAAATGACCCTCTGCAATACCTCGATATTCCGGCCAGCGAAGGATTCGTTTCAGCGCCGACGAAAACGTCGACCCCAATCCGTCCAAGAGACCGCGTCACGGCCAGGGCCGATCTCTGTTCCCCGTCCAGAACGATCACCTTCAAAATGACAGCCCGCTAAAAATCCGAAAAGCGAATAAAGGGACAGTGCTGCTGATATCGTGATGCATCGTGATTCGACCGAGAGCAAAGCAATCGTCCAGCCTGTTTATATATCGTCTCTCCAATGTCAAGGCCCCGATATACCCGGCCTCCTTCACCAGCTCAATAATTCTTGGACTGTAGTTTCCGTTCGGATAGCAGAATACCGGCGAAGGGTTTAGGCCCATCTCCTTCAGTCGCGCGAAGGAGTTCCCTATCTCCTGACGTACCGTTTCCTCAGGAAGAGAGGTCAGGATGCGGTGATTCATGGAGTGGGAACCGAACGCTATCCCGGCGAGTTCCATCTCTCGCACCTCGTCCCAATTCATAATCAAGCGCCTGTTTGGCAGATGTTCTCCGCTCAGTTCCAATATGAGATGGAGAAGTTGATTGCGTTCCTCCTCGTTGCTCCCTTTAAGGGCGTCAATAACCGCATCCGATTCTTTGTGGAAACTCAAACCTAGGATCCCTAGACGATCCTGCAGGCCACAATCGAGGATCGATTCACACTCAACTCTGCGAAAAAGGTACCCGAACTTTTCCGGCCACAACACTTCCCCTGTGTCGATATGCCTCACACTTAAAAAAATGGTGACGGGAACATGAAACTCCCGGATGATTGGGAACGCATTCACATAATTATCTCTCCATCCATCATCGAATGTAATGGAACAGGTACCTTGGAGAGAACGCCCGGCCCCTTCATGAATCCGGTCAATCATTTGTTCGAGAGAAATAATATCATAATAGCTTGACAGAAATGACAAGTGGCTCCTAAAGTCTTCCCCTGTAACATACATACCCTTCTGAACGGGATACACTTCATCCTCCGGATGATTGAGCACCCTGTGGTAAGCGAGAATAACGCCAGCGCTGCGTTGCATGAATCGAATAATTCCCTCCCGCCACGGAAGCCGGTAGACTCCGGATGACACCGCCTTTTTCAACTTCAGGCTTCGGCTCATGTCGAGGCTCCAGATTCGATTTCCTCGCGCCCTTGGAGAAATCCGAATTCTGAAAGTATGTTCCTCATGGCCATATTGCAAGCGACCATCAAACCGATAAGAATCCACACATGTGGGTAGTAAAGCATGGAAAGAAATGCACCATTGGCCAAGAAGGCAACCAGCCCCCCCCAAATGCCCCTTTGGATGAGGGCCACCTGCTCAAGCCTGCTGAAAAGACGCATTTCCTGTTTTCCGAAGGGACCGTCACTTTTCATTCTTTTTATCCAAGGCTTCACGCGACAATTCAATTTTCTCTGCTCCAAAGTGGGCATTAAAATTAAAAGGACGAAAAGGACCGTACCCACAATCCCCAGTTCGGGCAGGAGGGTCAAATAAGTTGAGTGCGCTTGTTTTCCACCATGCGTTCTACCACGGAACCCTTCCTGTTCGTATTCAATGATTCGCCATGGAAAATTCCCCCCCCCCACTCCAATCACGGGATGGTCCCGGAACATCCGGATACCCGCTCCCCATAAATGCAACCTTACACCTCCCGTACCGGTCTCATAGGTATCATTATCAAATATAGACTTAATTTCACGACTATATTCAGGTGGTACCAAGAGGATAAATGCGCCGACACTGACCATAATTAAAATAGAAGAGAGCACCTTTCTCGCAGAGTAAAACCAGCAAAACAGGCTCACCACGCACATCGCAACGAATCCTCCCCTCGACATGGAAGAGACGCCTCCGGCTAAAAGAATTATGACAAAAATGATGTAACTTACTCGCAACAAATTCTTCCTCGTATAAAAAATAGAAAAATAGGCAAACGGAACCATCATGATGACAAAGGTTGCAAAATCGTTTTCATCTCCCAGGAAAGCAGAATTCTCAATTTTTCCACCTTCCATATACCCTTTGACCGCGCAAACTATGGCGATCCCCATCCACCATTGAAGGCACTTTAATATATTGACTTCTTTTTTTAGGAGAGTCACTATCCCAAGGTAGACGATGAAGATGAGGAGCATGGAGCGTGACGTCAGATAGGCATAAAAATTGTTCGCAGCGAAAGGGATGTGAATGGCAAGGAGGACAAGAAATGCCAGGAAAGCCTTTGTGGAAAACAACGAAAAATCCGCCTTATTTCGGATTGTAACATACAAAATCAAGAGAAGGACAATCATCGGCAAATGCAGTATACGCAGAAAAACAAAAAGATCTTGGGGTCGAACATATTCAAAGAAAAGATACACGATGATCAATCCCCATTGGTGCCCAATTCGATAATCAGTGGACGGGAACATCCCTCGATCCTTCTCTTTCATTTCTCTGATTACTGGTTCCCTTGTTTAAAGGATGGTCGGTCGCCGGAAGGCTTTCCCCAGAACATCGAAACGATCGCTGAGTTCGTCTCCCTTACGATCAACCTGGCCAGAGAGACAATTCCGGGCCTGGGATCTTTCAGGTTCTGAATATCGAATCGATCCAGCCCATTTTGATACATACGAAAGAAGTTTTTTAATCCTTCCTGAAGGGAACCATACGTATATTGAGCAGCCGGGTTTCGGACGAAGTCCTTGAGCCAGAGCAGATCAGTTTCCAAATGCCTGCACCGTAGACCATACTTATAGGTCCGGACCGTCTGTGGTTTTATTCCCTGATATAATTGTACCAGAAGCCATGGAAAATTCACTTCGCTTGCGATTGCGAGAGCCAGAGACCCCCAAAACCGACCGTTGATCTCCATGAGATAGGCCTTTCTGCTTTCAGGATCATGCTTGAACTCTACCATGGCCACACCATTCCAGCTAAGGGCATCCATCAACCTCGCTGCATAATCGTGAAGCACAGGATCCAAAGCTTCGCTTTCCCTTAGTGTACTCGCCCCACCGGTTAAAGGATACTCCCGGATTCTCCTGTGTTGGAATGCAGCCACGATTTCACCGTCCCAACGAAGCATTTCTATGCCGACGCCCACCCCGCAAGTATATTCCTGCAAGATCACCGGACACAGCGGAATAGTACGGCTGACGACCTCTTCCAGGTCCTCGGCTCGATGTGCATAGCGAACGCTCGTTTCCCATCCCCTCCCATGCTTCCAAATTTTAGATTGACTGGGCTTAACAACAACGGGATACCGAAACCTGTGACGCGCAAATCCCTTCAAGTCCTCGATACGACGGGCCACATAACTTCTGGGAAAGGGCACGTGCAGTGACTCTGCGAGGGCTAGCGTAAGCTCCTTCTTCAACGTCTGCCAAAGTGAATCATCCGAGGGGATGGCCAATAGGGACAAGCCTTCAAACACATCACGATGCCGACTCAACGGTATCAGCGTGCGGTCCGTGGTAGGGATAATGAGGCCCGCGCCGATTTCCAGAACGATATGCTTGATATCTCGAACGAACCCCTGCTCGTCTTTGAACGGGTCGCGATAAAGGTGTCGTTTCCTACTGTATCTTGAATAAAAACTTATGCTTTTCTTCTGATGTCCGGCAACATGCGCTTCCACATTGTTTTGCGATAGGGCGCGTAAAATGACCAAACTGCCTCTCTGATCCGCATCCGTGATCAAAACTTTCATCTATCCAATTCCCAGAACTTTTCTGTAAAGCGACTCGGTTTGCGCCACATTTTTATTGAGGGAGAAAAGCTCATCAAGCCTTCTCTTCCCGGATCTCCCGAAATAAACCCTTTCAGAAGGGTTGAGATAGAGGCGCTCCACGGCCTTGGCCAAGGCTTCCGGGTCATCCGGTTTGATAAGCAATCCTGTCTGACCGTGCGCCACTATTTCCTGTATCCCGCCCCCTTTTACTGCGATCACCGGCTTGCTAAGGGCCATGGCTTCCAGTGCAATCCTTCCGAACGGTTCTGGCTTGCGTGAGGCGTGTATCACAATCTCCAAACAGTTTATTATATCCGGGATATCTCGCCGATACCCTGTCAGCTTTATCTGTCGGCGAAGACCTCCCTTTTCCACGAGATCAAGAACTCCCTCAAAATAGTCGCTATCCTCATAACCGGCTTGCCCCACGATCAGGCAGCGCAGATGAGGGATTTTGTCCTTAAGCAACCTGACAGCCCGCACTACAACATCCTGTCCTTTCCAGGACCGAATATTGCCGATGATTCCAATCCGGAAATCCTCCTCCATAAGGCCCAGGGAAGCCATTGTATCCACTCTGGGCCGCTTTGGGCAGAAACGCTCAGGATTCAAACCATTATGCACAACGACCATTTTGTTGTTTCTGATGCCATTTTCAATAAGATGATCCCTTATAGAATATGAGATGCATATAATTCCTGAAAGTAACCCCCTTGCCACACGCCGGTCTCCGACTCGGTATTTTGGGAAATACCCCCGATGATGCGTTACTACCGGAATGCGCAGTATCCTGGATGCAATCATCCAGTCCCAACCAGTTTTGATATTATTGTTCAAGTGAACAAGGTCAATATCGTTTCTCTTAAGGAACCTAATATTCCGGGCGATGAGCATGCCCCAGTCGTGGGCGGATGAGACGATCCTAGAAGGCTTACTCTCCGGGGATCGCACCGGTTTGTCATCGGCCCTGTCGAAACGGTACAATTCCGCACAGGAACTTCGAAATTCGCCCTCCAGGTCATTCGCGCTATAGAATCCGGCGCACGGCTCGAAAAGACACTGATCAATACTTTGAATTAAAAAAAGCAAGCTGAAGTAAGAACCACCAATAGTGCCGTCCCTGTTAAATTCGATGTAAAGAATCCTCTTTTTTTGTTTCTTTTGTCTCATTTTCCGAATGCCCACAAGGTACTTAACCGCTTGATCTCAAGACCCAGTTCTTCAGCATTTCCGATCCATCCATTAACCGGCGTTCGTTTCAAATATAGAGATTTGTCCTTCATAAAGACATGCCCCCCGAAGGCGGACAAGCAACATTGATAGCCACAAGCCCGCGCCATTTCCCTCACAGTTTCGGTTATCTGCTTCTCGCCACCGTACGGATAGGCGAAATGCCGGACACATCTTCCAATTTTTTCCTCAATGACCGTCTTTGATTTCTTCAATTCCTCTTTGGCAGTCTTTTGATTACAAGCCCCCAGGTCGATATGATTTACAGTGTGTGACCCGATATCAAATCCATTATGGTGTAAGGCCCGAACCTGACTCCACGTCATCCATTTCGACCTGTAGCCCTTCTTCACTTCCCACCATGGCCGCTTGTCAGAATCGATGAACCCGGTAGTAATAAAAAATGTAGCAGGAAATCCTTCGGACATGAGCGCCGGATAGGCGTTCATGTAGTTGTCCTCATACCCGTCATCGAAAGTGATAACCACCCAACCTTTCTCGAACGGAATACCGTCCCTCAACGCCAGGAGTAATTTTTGCAGTTCGATGACCTGAAAATCTCGTTTAAGCAATCTCAAGATGCCCCTAAATTTTGCCACTCCGATCGTCAAGCCGTTCTCGGGAATTTCGTCGGTGACTCGGTGAAAATTCAGGATTGTAGCGTGGTTCCGTCCGGTTGCGGATCTCATCCTTTCGATCAGTCTGTCAATTCCTGCCAGGCAAAAGAATCGATAGAGCGATCTTTTAGCATATTTTTTAATCATGAAATATTTCGCAACATTTTTTCCGGCTTTTCAAGTTCTTACCAACACATTTTGGATTTCATACTGAGGAACAGCATTTTCAGCGCCCGAATCTCCCTTTCTGTGAAGAATCTTAGTAACCCGAGGCCAACGATGAGGAGTATCATCAGCATAGTCTTCACAGCGATATTCATCGCGAGGCCTGAAAAATGTACAGTAGTGGACAGAAAATAGACAAGAGCACTTCCAATGGCGATCTTAAGCATTCGCTGGTTTTCGAACGGAATCGGGTAAATTTTTTGATTCATTATGTAATAGATAACTGTTCTGACGGCGAAGGCGATGAGTGTGGATATGGCCGCCCCCCAGATGTGAAATCGGGGAATCAGGATGAGATTCAATATGACATTGAGGGCGGCTGTGGAAACATTGATATAAGAGATATACTTCGTTTTCTTCATGAAGTGCATGCCAATATTTAATTGGTATACAAGCCCCGCGAATACATATGAGAAAGAGATCATGGCGATATATCTATAAGCTTCGATGTATATTGGATCGGCCATGATCTTAATGATTTCCCAAGAAAAGACAGATATCGCCGTTGCAGCGTAACACACAAGCAAAAAATAGTAGGTAGAAACCACTGCGTAGAATTCCTCGGCATTTTTCGTACGAAAAATTTCTAACCGTTTTGGTATCCAGATACTGATAAAGGGCCCTGTTATCAAGAGTTGGGGAAGCATACCAAACTTGTAGCTCAAGGAATAAATGCCGACAATACGCAATGAGCCGTAATAGTTCAAAAGATAGCGGTCGATATAGTTTACAACGAATGTGGCCATGTTTGCAGGGACCAACGGTAGGCCAAAGGTCAAGATTTGAATAAGCTTTTTCTTTGAAAACCTTAGCCGGGTTTCCGCTGTGACCGTTACGAAAAAATATACCGCTACGAGGGCCGAGGCGATGAGGCCGCCCACCAGAAGCCCTTTGACCCCCTGTTTCAGCACCACCAGGAAAAGGATATTCAGTGAAAGTTGAACAATGACCTTCACCGTCGAGAGAAAAGTGAAGAGCCCGGACTGCTGTTTAATTTGCAGATAGGTAAAACCGATATCTCCGATGGCTTGAAGGTAGAACGTGACAAGAACCAGGGTTACGAATCCACCGTAATCCGCCTTCATGAAGATAAGCTTCGAAATACCATCCGAAAACCCCACGGCCAACACCACCGCAACCCCGCAAAACACGAGGGTGGAAAGAAGGGCGGTTGAAATGACCTCTCGCCTTTCTTCAGTCCCATCGTATTCATAATAGATACGTGTAATGGCCGAACGAATGGCAATGAACACCAGAATGCCGAAGATAGAGGTAAACAGTTCAAGCATTTCCAAAATACCGTAATCCTCTGGCATCAGGAAATGTGTATAGATCGGGATCATGAAAAACCCGATGGCCTTCCGCAATAAAGTGCCGGAACCGTAGACGATAGAGTGCTTCGCGATGTCTTTCAATGCTTCAAGCATAGTCCGGAAATTCGCCCATACAGTCCCTGAAGCGTCTTTTTCGATTTATCCCAAGGATATCGATCAATGACTTTTTTCCTCGCCTCGACGCCCAACAACACGGGCAAGGAACCCTCCTTCGTTAGTCGGATGACCCTTTCCATGAATTCTTTGGGATGACCTTTCCGATAAAGGAGGCCGTTACGTTCGTCCTCCACCACTTCCGCCATCCCGCCCACATCGCTCACCAGGACCGTCTTTCCCATCGCCATGGCCTCCAAAAGTTTCATGGGGACAAGTGTTTCGGCCGGAAGGCTACTGGGTCTCGGTATTACGAAGACGTCGCAGGCACTCATATATCCGGGAATTTCTTCATAGTCCACCATTCCGAGATACTGAACAAAGGAATATTTTTTCGAGGCTTCCAGCACTCTATCTTGAAGCCCCCCTCTACCCATAAGAACGAAACAAAGTCTATGGTGTAAATTCGGTGGTATCCGCCGCAACTGCCCTAGCAACTGATCAATGCCGTTGATATGATCGAAAAGTCCCGAGTACATGAAAACCGTCTTACCTTCCCATCGATGCTCCTTTCTCAACTCTAGGCCCCGTCCCCGCCACTTCGCCGGATCGAACCTTACGGCATCCACCCCGTTTGGCACCACCATGACCTTCGAGGTATGGATTCCATAGAGATCCTCGAGTCGCTGCTTCATGCTCTCGGTTTGGCAAACCACTGCATTTGCCGCCAGCAAGATTTTCCTTTCTTCCCGGGTGAACAACTTTTGAAGCGCCCTGTGATACGATCCCTTCCAGCCGTGTGGGGGGAGCCATAAGTTGTCGTTTACCAACCCGTGCACCTCATAGACGAATGGAAGACGGTGGATTTCAGCATACTTTCCCGAAGCGATGGCGAATTCCAATGGTCCGTGACCGTAAACAAAGTCGTATCGGCAAGGGCCTGCGGCCATCCCCAATCTTGAGGCCTTCAGGCCGATGTTCAGCCTTTCACCGACATAGTCAAGAACGGATAAATTTATGATGCAACGTTCCTTTAGGTAAACTCTTCGCACATGGATATTTCCATAACGATCCGACTTCCTGGAAACATCCAGATCAGAGGGAATATACCGACTTGGCGACTTGGGAACGCATAAAGTGTGATGGTTCCCATCCTCGTGCATCAGATTGAAGATTCGCGCGGTCACGCCACCAAAAACGGGAAAGAAGCTGAGCGCGAAATGCAAAATTCGATGTCCTCTGGTCATTCCGGTCGCTTGAATTTTTCTTGGAATAGGTCTGAAGCTGCAAATCGTTTCGGTTTATCCAATTTCATAGATCAATGTTTTGATATCTATTGGAAACTCACCTGTTTGTTCGAAAACCACAATAAGGGATGGTTCCCGGACGCCATAACGGGGGGATACCCAACCCTGTTCGAGGCGCTTTTTTGTCACTACCGGATCTAAGGTCATCAAACACAGACGCACGTCTTGCCACTCAAATTTCAGGCACGCCTCCAGGCATAGTTTCTCCGATCCCTCTAAATGAATGTCCTGAAAGAATTCTCGAATTTCGGACATCCTCCGTTCTTCAGACTGGAAACTTCGCCGCACCTCCCGAACACCTGGGTGAAGGTGAAAAATTTGTTTGATCGTATGCCGGCTGCTTTCATGTCTCTTTCCGCTTTCCAGCCTGTCATGAATCAACCAGCACGGCGCCTCCTCCCAGAACCGGATTATGCGTTGGTGCCGGAGCCCTAAATTGAGGCTTCGAAATCCCCCCGCAACACCACAAAATCGCCACTCCCCGCGGCCGACTCGCCAATCAATCACCTCGGGATTCGCTTCTTCGCACAACCCGAAGACAGACGAATCGGGAAGGCTGTTGACTTCCGAGGTGTCCACCTGGATTACGTTATGATAGAACGTTGAGCGGAATAGATTCCGTGTGTCCCGGTCGGCCGTGTATACGAATGTACCGGGGTCCACGATGATCGGCTTTCCACGCATCGATATCTCTATAGAGAACACATTATTGTGTGTATGGTTCCCGGTCCCGAGAGTCCCGACCTTTCCCGTGGAGATCATGGTAAAGTTGTTCCCTCCACGCATGATATAGTAGCCACTCGTGGGAAACACATTAATCCTACTCATTTCTCTCCCGCCGGTCTTGCTCAGTCGGATACGCGTTGATCGATTCAAAAGGAAGGATGGATCAAACCACAGGACGTAAGGCGAGGGCATAGCATTCTTGTTCTCGAAAGAGACATCAAAAATTTCGCTCCCTAGATCGAGAAGATATCGATGATCGGATGTTTCCACATCAAAAAGGAACCCAAGAGCCAGAAACCGACCGTCATCACCGTCTCCGACTTGAGGGACTTTGCCATCCGGGCGCGTGTAGCTGTTGATAAACCGAAACGCAGCAAAAAGTCTCTCCAAAATTTTAGGGGGGACATCCACCCTGTTCCTCATCAGAAGCAGTGTGCTAACGGCTATCATCTCGGTGACCAGCCCGTGGTAAGAGATGGAGGCTTCGAAGTCGCACCCGTCCGGGTTGATCTGTCGCAGCACCTCGCTGCAGAAATCGCGAAAAGCCAGGGACAGCCATTTCTGAGCCTGTGGTAAATCTTGAAACAGGATGCCGAGAAAAAGGAGCCCGCAGACGTTGGACATAAAGTGATTATTATTGTTAACCCTTCCCCTCGGGTCCCTTCTTACCTCCAAGTTATTGCATATGAAAAGCGCGTGGTTTAAGAGACTCGCAAAGACATCAGACCAAAAATCCGATTGTTCCATGCTCTCTTCACAGAAGAAGAGGTATACACTGCACATCCAGTTGACGGCCCGAATCGCCACATCCATGGTGCATGCCCAGTTGGGGCCGTATCCAACAGGATTTTCGGCGATCCAGCTTTTTATCTGGTCCTGAAATTCTCGGAAGTATCGAGGCTCGCCAGTAAGGCGAAAAGCTTTGGCCAGCGCGACCAGATGATATCCGCGGGAAAGTTCCCAGATAATTTTGATGTCGGAGTCGTCTTCGTAGTCAATGATGGTTTCTCTATGAGGTGCCGGAGGCCATATCCGACCACTTTTGAAATCCCGAAACCAATTAATGTCCCTCCCCAGACGGATCGGGCCGGATCCCAGCAGATCGAAAACATGGCTTATCACCATGTCCGCCTCCAGAACGATACGGTCTATGCCATCGGGGCCCATGGACTCTTTCATTCGACCGACTGGGCCTTCCCCATGATGAAAGAAGAACCTGTTTGAGATGGATTTTATGAACCAGGAAACCGGAAGGGTCCTTTTCTCGTACCCGGGAAGGGTCCGGACAAGCCGCCTGAACGTCTCGGCATCGTATACCGGTTTCCCCAATTTATGATAGGCTTTGTAGGGGTTCAGTACTTGCGTTCGAATGCGATATATCATGAATTTTTATGGCGCACACGCTCTCTGGGAAAGCCACCGTTCGATGTTCGCCAGCACATAGTTCTGCGCCTGGGTATCTGAAAAGATATGATTTGCGTTGTCCACGTAATGCAATTCGTACTTATCCGCGTAAGGATTCCCGGGTTGCAGATAGCGCTTCTCAAACAGCTCGCGGAAACCCCAAGAGGACCGATCATGCTCCGGCATAAGAAAGAGGATCTGCCGGTCCTTTTGAATATATTGTTTGAAGGATTCGAAAAAGATCCGGTTGAAGCGAAGGCCAGCCTTTTCACCCCCTTCTTGCTCTTGAACCATCCACTCTTTTCTCAGGACCTTGGTCTTGAATACAATCTTTATTGCGGTGAGAATTTCCCTGTAGTTGCTCTTACCTGAAAGAAAGGTAAAATAGGATTTTGGATTGAATATTTTAGAGAGATAGTACCTCATCCTGTTCTGTGCGTCCCGCGGGTGCATATCCAATGTGAGTTCCGATGAGGTTATTGTGACCGGACCGGCCATATAGATAATACCGTCCACACCATCCGTCCGTGCGCCCGTGATGATAGCGGTCAGAGCACCTCCGCATGGACCGATAAGATACAACCGTTCCAACCCCATCTCTTTTCGAAAGAATTCGATTGCGCTTTGGGTGTCTGGAACGAAAAGCCCGGTCTGGATCGCGTCGTGGAAATCTTCGAAGTTTTCACTCTTGATTTCCAAATCACCTTCACTATCACCGATCCCATGAGTGTCAAAACGGAGCACGAAATATCCCTGACTGCATAGGCGCCGGGCTATCTTAACATTCAGGCGGTGCCAGATCACCCTGTACTGCATTCCCGTGTTCAGACAGATAACTCCTACTTTCGGTTCACATGGGGCATTTGGTTGGTGCAGGATGCCGTGCAATGTGTGTTTTTGTATGTTTTGTATTTGGATTGGCTTTTCCTTCAAAACTTCTCCGATCCCTGACGATCTCCTTGGTGAGGCATGGAACCCTAACTCTTTCATTTTTTCCCATTCTGTCTCTTAATCCAATCAAACGTTTCCTTAAATAACTCAGCAGGCTTGGGATTGTAATACCGTTGAGTCTCCCAGAAAACCGAATCAGACACTTTGATGTATTGGCACTCCCCGGTTCTCTTGAGGGTTTCCTGAAGTTCGCCGAGTGGTGGCTTCTTGAGGAGTTCCTTAGAGCAGATCTCCACGATGAGACAGGAACCCGTGTACTTCCGCATATCCTGTATGAGGTGACAATTCATGGCCTCCAAATAAAACCCCCTGGTAAGCTCATAGCCATCTACGTTCACGGATTCTCCGGCGATAATCATCTCCTCTAACCGTTTCCGATCATAAAGAATTTTTCTGTAGCGCATGGTCTGGCTAGAGAGGTTAGACCTTAAGATCTTAAGTAAATATTGATGCACGTCAATGATTGGATCCCAAACGACCATATCAGAAACCCGAGGATCCCCCTCGGCTGCCAGGAGTGCCAGTGTTCCGCCCAGTCTTCCACCCAAAAGTCCGACCTTCTTAACACCGCTTTTTTCGATTAGGACATCCGTGGCCCTTCGGATATCCTCGACCTGTGTCCGAAACGTGGCTTCCTGAAATTCTCCCTCACTATCGCCATGCCCGCCATAATCGAATCTAAGCACGTGAATTCCGCCTTGGGCCAGCCATCGTGCAAAATTCACGAACATCCGCTGTGTGCGCACTTTCTCCTCGGCAAAGGGACTGCAGAAAACATAGCCAACCGGTTCGGACTTCCGCTCAAGGTCTGCGGGATGAAAAAAACCATAGAGTTTCATCCCCTTGTGATCAAAAAAGAAGCCATGTTCTTTCATTTAGCTCATGCCTCCAACTTGGGAATGATGAAGGGCTCGCACCCATGAAAAACCCCGCCCCGCCGGCCCGAGAATCCTAGCCCAGAGGACCAGGCTTTGGTTGCACCCCATAGGGGTGATGCCCACATTACATGCTCACATAACAATTGGAATGATGGAATATTGGAATGTTGAAAAACAAAGAGCATCTCCAATTAAATTATTTTTGTGTATCTGCGTCGTAGGGAAAAAACTCTCATGCTACTAAATCCTTTATTCCAATACTCCAATCCCGCTGAAGACGGAATCTTCGACTTTCCAATATTCCCCATCAATCTATACCTGCAGAGCCAACTGTCTCTGACCTGGCCCTAAGGACCAGGTTTTTAACAGCGAATAAAGGGGCCGATTTTTGTCCTTTTCACATCGCTTAGATCCCTGTCCAAGAACTGCCGCGCGAAGATCTCGTAGGTGTATAGGGCGAAGATCTCACCCATATGGTTCGCCCCCCGCATCTGAAGATCAAAGAGCCGAAGAATCCCAGACTGCTTAAAAATACCCCGGTCGACCGCCCTCTTGTCCATAAGAACGCCTGTTAAATATTCCCGGAATCGTTTATCTCTCCGAAACCAATAATTGAAATCAAGATACTCCCGCCTTTTGATCGGCTCCACCCATCCCCGGGTTTCTTTTAGGACGCGCCGCTTGAACCGCTCCTCAAAATCCCGCCAAACGGAAAGGAAGGTCCTCTGATCGTCCAGTGGCCGCAGGGTGCTCTGCCAAGGTATTCGTGACAGGGAGGAACACTTCTTCAACATCATCGCTTTATAAAATCGATGTTCGGTCCGAAGCAGGGGCGGCAGGGCGGCATAAAAATCCAATAGGTCGTAATCATAGAAGACCTTCTGGTCGTCTACATAGCCCTTTTGAACGGCCACGTTATTCATCAATCTCCTTGACATGTTCATGTGTTTGAAGTGCACTTTCTGATCGCAGAGGAGCGAATTGCTTAGGCTAAACTTAGCGGCGTCCCGAATGCTTTCCCGAACCCGGCCATCCAGGCTGATTGCCAGATCCTTGTGGAGCACCAGGTCCCTCAAAGGGGCCTGAAATAAACCCCACTCGGTTCGGTAGCGCTCATAGGCATGGTCCTCGAGCTCACCTTCATAGCGAGGTTCTCGAATGTCCCCCTCACTGTATACATTCGATGTGCCGAACGTATAATTCCCGCCCAGAATTCCATTCAACCAGACATCGATCTCTCTCCCCACTCTCTCCACGAGGAAGAGTTGCTGTGACGAAGTACCTCGGATCAACCCGTCGGTAAGCCAAATTTGTTTGGGTGAAAATTTCCAAATGAACTCCGGCCCTAGAATTTGAAAGGTGTGGTGCTCCACATGGAGCGAACGCGCGACCTGTCTGGCGATTTGGTGGTCGATGCAGTTGGGGTGGGAGCCCCAAGTCATGGCCCAGATGCGGCCGGGATCCGCACCTTTACAAACGGCCTGAAGGATGATTCTAGAATCCAAGCCCCCGCTCAAAGGGACAAAGATGCGTTGTTTCCCCTTTATCCTTCGTTCCACGTCACGGGTGAATAGGTCATAGCCCTCTTCTATCAATTCATCTAAGTTACTGTCCGACTTCACGAAGCGGAGCTCCCAATACGGCTTGCTTTTTATTTTACAGACTCCAGCAGCGGATACCTCCAGAACGCTGCCGGGTTCCATTAATTTGACCCCCTTAAACAGCGTCTTGCATCCAAAGACATATCCGATGTTGAAAAAATCCGCTAATGCAAGTTCATCGAGTCCCATATTCACGCCGGGGTGCTCAACGACTGCCTTCACTTCACTAGCAAAGACAAAAGCCTCAGGGGTCTCTGCATAATATAGGTTTCTGTACCCGAACCGATCGTTGATAATTCGGATTCGCGCCTCGTCAGGATGGTAGATTAGCAGGTTGAATTCGCCTTTCATGCGGTGACCCACTTCAGCGCCAAAGCGGGCATAGAAATCTGAAAGCGTCTTGATTAATTCCGCGTCTTTGCCATAGGGATGCCCCTTCCCTTTTTCCTTCTCCGGATTCGTGAAGCCATGCAGGGAACCCTCAAAAGCCAAGACCTGATTCCGTGCCTTGTCATGATATACTCCTTCGTTTGGACTGCCGGGGGATTTTATCAGTCCCATACAGGCAGACCTGCCTAAGTAGAGCCCTCCCGTCTCGTACCAATCCTCATGAAGCATTTTTCCCTGCATTGCTCTGACAATTGCATTGTTCCTATCGGAGTCCTGAGGATGTCGTCTAAGGAACCCAAACAATCCGCCCATAATCATGTGCCTCTCATCGATTATGTTGCCGGTTGATGATCTTTTGAGCGTCTAGTTGCGCGCTTCACAAATAGTCCCTAGAAATGCCAAAAGTTTCTCGGCAATCACTCTCCGGCCCTTTTCGTTAAGGTGTCCGCCGTCGAACGTGTATTCCGGAACCAAGGTATAATGCTTCTCTCCGTTTTTTCTAAAATATTCTCTGTTCCCGTTGGGATATGTGGATTCCCACATGGCCAGGTCGAACACCGGTTTATTTCCCTCGTACGCCCTCAGCACGAGTTGATTGAATTCGTTTCTCCGTATGTTCTGAGGATCCGTCCATTTAACAGGATAACCGATCAAACGTTTGACCCAAGTTTTAAGGCCCAAGGGACTGGCCTTTAATGGCACAGTAAAATGGATGAAAATTGTATTTGGATATAATAATTCCAAATCGATAAGTGTACGTTTATAATAATCAAAAACCTTTTGGATATCTGTATTTGAATCGATATCAACGTAGCACATTTTGAAAAATGCGATATCAAACCCACCATTTGTCAAAGCATTTTTCAATATCTCCCTAAAGTGGTCAATTTTCGAATAGGGATCGAGATTATCTCCAACTCTGTAATGGGCGAAGAGAGGACCATTTACGAACGCCAAGGTTTCTGTTTCTTTGAGATTAAGAGAAATATCCGGTCGATCATTCATGATCTCTCGTATTCCTTGAAGTATGTTCCTGCCAACAGAATGATGGCCAAAAAACACTCTTTTCCGGGATAGCGCCTTCCAACTTTCAGAAGAGATATCATTAAATCGGATGATTTCTTTTGTGGTCAAATTTCCCTCGTTTCTTTCACTACAGCCCGCAATAAGATGAATCGAAATCAAGATCAAACCACACAAAAAATAGATACCTGAGTAACCAAAGGTCATTCTTTTGCATGTTGACAACCTGGTCAAAGCTCTCCTTCAATAAGGGTTATATTTATTCTGATAGATTTAACTAGT
>CAZXWJ010000018.1:0-33721 GCA_964644375.1 uncultured Desulfobacteraceae bacterium
CCCGAATCGCCGTGCCGTCGATTGTTCCCGATACCCCGGCCTTCTGGATGGCCAGCGTAAGCAGGTAGACGGAATCATAGGCATTGGTTGAGAAGACATAGGGTTCATGACCGTATTTTTCTTTGAAGAGTGCACTAAAACGTTCAATGCCAACGCCCGTGGGTGTGGCGCCGGCTACCCCGCTCAGGCCTTCAATCTTCTCCGGTCCGAGGGCCTTGCCGAGCTTGTCGAACAGTTCCTGACTCTTGGCGCTGTCGGGAATCAGGCCGAAATTGGTGATCCCCAGTTCGACCGCCTGTTTGATAATGGTAACGGCCTCTTCGGGGTAGACAACCAGTGAAATTTTATCCGGCTTGCCCTGGGAGACCTTTACCAATTCCGCTTTAAATGAAGTTTGCCCCAGTTCGTAGAATATGGTCTTTGTAACATCCCCTCCAAGGGCTGTGAAACTTTTTTCCATAACCCCGGCCAGTGCATGCCCGTAAGTGTCGTTTCGTGCAAGGATGGCGATCTTTTTATACCCCTTTTCTCTGGCCAAAAGGGCCAGGGCCTTACCTTGAAAAGCATCGGTAGTAGAAGTCCTGAAGATGAAATCGTCGTCTTTATATTCCGACAGCAGGGGCGAGGTTGCTGCGTCGGCAACGAGCACCACTTTGTTCTGCACGATGATCGGCGCCATCGCCATGGCGACGCCGCTGGCAACAGGCCCGGATATGGCTTGAACCCTGTCAATGTTGATAAGTTTTCTGGCGGCTGCGACCCCCTGATCAGGGACCGTACCACTATCGGCCACAATCAGTTTCAGGGGCCGATCCAGGGGACCGCCGGCGGCATTGATATGTTGGACGGCCAAGTTCGATGCCAACAGCAATGCGCTGAATTCGGCAAGGTCTCCGGTAAGGGGAAGTATCTTGCCGATAGTCAACGGTTTGTCTTCAGCATTCAACGCGGGTACCGTGGCGATTAGGCCGAACACGCAAATCAGGCAAAAAATAATTTTCTTTTTCAAGTCTTTACCTCCTTATATGAAATCAATCTGGTGGGCCTTATATGGGGGTCAAAATCAAATCATTTTCCGTTTTCGAGATGGTAGAGTAGGGCGCTTAGAAATGAATGAAATCCATTTCCAATCTCAGGTCGCACTTAAAACAGCGGAAAGCATCGGCTTGAATTTCCTCATAGTCACGCAGAATATTTTGCACTGAATCAGGGCAGGTATGGGGCCGAAATTCTGTATGTGAGGGGCATAAAGAACAGGGAAAAAGACAAAGCGAAGCGAACAATCACGCCTCTTTTCAGGGCGGTAAATTCGATTTTGTTTAAGCTATTCTTATATATAAATCATCCGATAGTTTCAACAAAAAACGGCATGTCAGAATAATGAGATGTCACATGGGCCTTCTGGAAAAAAAACTGAAGATCGTGTAAAGATATCAGCATGAGCAAAAAAAATATGACAATGAAAACTCAGAATAAAGGCGCCGGTTTGGTCTACTCGACCGAGGTTGGCAAAATATGTCCCAACTGTCATAAATCTACAGCGCAATGCATTTGCAGGAAAAGTCAATCGATTCCTAAAAGCGATGGTATCGTCAGGTTAATGAGGGAAACAAAGGGGCGTAAAGGAAAAGGCGTAACCTTGATTACCGGCGTACCTCTGGATAGTGAAGGGCTGAAGAAACTTGGCAAAACACTTAAACAAAAGTGTGGGAGTGGCGGCAGTTTAAAAAATGGAGTCATTGA
Source organism: uncultured Desulfobacteraceae bacterium (assembly GCA_964644375.1). Lineage (GTDB taxonomy): Bacteria > Desulfobacterota > DSM-4660 > Desulfatiglandales > HGW-15 > CAYNYM01. Next base: position 1,744 of record CAZXWJ010000018.1, read on the forward strand.
AATTCAGGGCGATCACAGGGATGCGCTGGAAAAAGAATTGACCAGGCTTGGCTACAAAGTCAAACGTGTTGGCGGGTGATTAATTTTGAAAATATCTTATCCCGGCGAGTGGAATATCGAGGCATCAAGGGCCCGGCCCTTTTATATTAATTATGGCGTATAATCATCGTATGGTTCTGCCCGGTCGGACGAAAGGGACTGTTCTGTCAGAATCGGGAGAAATGCTGACACCCCCTAAGGACTGGGCCTTTCTTCCGGCTGGAGATGCCGCAATAACCAAGAGTGTAAAGGCTAAGGGCACGACCTGGGTCGTGCGGGTGCGCAAAGGCAGAAGACAAATTTCAACGGGAATCTGGGCAAAAGAGGCGCATATACTGGTATCACAAAAGGAGATCGAGGCCAGGAGATCAACCCCTGAATATGGCAGGAGGCGGGAGAGGGACCTTGCCGGCCGCGAGGCCAAACAAAAGGCGTATGTCGAGGCGTTTTTTGCTGAAGTCGTCAATTTTCTTGATTTTCATCCCAGATATCAGAACGAGGCGAAGCTTCTTGGGGAAAAAATCACAGCTCATGCAACGCCTGTCGGTAGCGGGACGGTGGCGAGGACCGAACGAATACCCATTGCCAGACGCGCAGAAGCCGCTGTTATCGCCTGGATGCGCCACCAGACTACGGCCTATGATTCAATGCATATAGCACGGGTAAAGGGAAAAAGAAGAGACGTCCGCAGGCAGCTCGCCGCAAAATCTGTCGAGGTCCTGCAAGCCTATCGTCAGGGGCAAGAGGTTGCAGAAGACTGTCCCCTGAAAAAGGCATTGATCTGAGATATTCCCATTGCTCTTCTCCCATGACACAGATAAATCCGGAGACAGGGAGCCGGTCTTTCACCATGATAGAGTCTCTGCAACAATACACGGCCTTCAGGTGTGAAACAGCAGCCTTGAAGGGGGCTTCGAGAGGGCACTGTAGATCTTTGAAATGATGTGACAAGCTCCTGCAATTAGGGTATAAGCCCTGATGCTGTTGAAACGTGGAAATTGAGAGAACCTTCAGGATATGATATGTCATTTGATGAACTTGGCCTTCGAATCGAACTGCTTAAAGCCGTTGAATCCAATGGTTACACCGCCCCCACCCCCATTCAGACCAGGGTCATTCCGGCTATTCTCGACGGACGGGACATACTTGCCCGAGCCCAGACGGGAACGGGAAAAACAGATGCATTTGCACTCCCCTTGGTTGAAATCCTGAGTCACCGGAAAGTCAAGAGGCGACACCCCAGGGCCCTTGTCCTGACACCAACGCGGGAACTTGCGCTTCAAGTGGGAGAGGGCATCAAGGCCTATGCAAGGAGGGTGTCCATTCGATGCACCGTGGTTTACGGCGGGGTCAACATAAACCCCCAGATCGATCGGTTGAGGCGTGGCATCGATATCCTTGTGGCCACCCCGGGCCGCCTTCTGGATCTTGCCGGCCACAGAGAGCTGAATCTTTCCCGGATCGAGTTTCTGGTTTTTGATGAGGCGGACAGAATGTTGGATCTGGGGTTCAGTGAGGAGATATCCGAGATCCTCGATCTCGTTCCAACTGAACGCAGGACCATGCTGTTTTCCGCCACCTACACCCAACAGATCAGGAATCTAGCCAAAATAATGCTCCATAAACCGGAATATATCGAGGTGACGCCCAGCAATACGGCGGCAGAATCGGTCGTCCAGAAGGTACATCTGGTGGAGCGGTCAAATAAACTTGCGCTCCTTACCCACCTTCTCACCAGAGGAGGCCGGGCCCAGACACTGGTTTTTACACGCACAAAGTACGGTGCAAACAAGCTTACGGAGAAACTTGTCGCAAAGGGGATCGGCGCCGCTGCCCTGCACGGCAACAAGAGCCAGTCTTATCGGACGCGTACCCTCAAAGAGTTCAAGCACGGTGAGATTCGAACCCTCGTGGCAACGGATGTGGCCGCAAGGGGTATTGATATTAGCAATCTGCCCTATGTGGTCAATTACGATATGCCGGGTGTCCCTGAGGATTATATCCACCGCATCGGTCGCACTGGTCGTGCCGGTGTAAGCGGCATTGCCGTCTCTCTGGTCAGTCCGGATGAAAAGGCTCTTCTTACGGCCATTGAAAAACTGCTGAAGCGGAAGATCCCGGTGGAAAAGGTTCAGGGCTATACAGTGGACAGTGCCGTTCCGGACTTTGTTCTATTTCGCCCCAACAACCCGTCCAGCGAAAGGAAAGCAGACAAGGACATCAAAGAGATTGTCAACAAAAGAAAAGCATCAAAGGTGAGTTCACAAACCCCTGCGGGGAAAACGGCAGGTTCCGGCAAACGCTTTGGATCGGAATTGAAATTCCGATCCGGCAGGAAAAACGAAAAGGCCGGAAAAAAACCGTCCCGATCAGGATCACGCTCCCATCAATCGTCTAAAAAAGGCAGGCCCAGGGGGAGAAGATAACGGTTTTTCTCTTGTGAACGGCCCTCCATTTCTTTACATTGCACGATTCGACGCAGCCGGTGGCGACAGGCCCGCCGAGGCTTCAGCTTCCGGGAAGGGGGCGGGCTTCGTTCATCCGCAGTGTTTTACTTATGCCTCGTCACTGCCGGCATGCGTCTTTTGGGTGGGTTTTCCGAACACGCCTAGAGCATCATATTTAACGGAAATTCGTATAATATGGCTCCGGTCGGGCAGCCTATCCGGCAGCATCCGCAATGCCAGCACTCGTCAGGATAGGCCACTTCGGGTCCGTTGTCGCCCATAGTGAGAATGAGCCCGGGACAATCCTCCAGGCAGGCGCCGCATGAAATGCAATGACCGCAGTGAAAACATCGTCCGGCCTCGATAGCGGCTTCCTCGTCCCCAAACCCTCGATTCATTTCCTCAAAGGACAGTATGGACTCCGAGGCCTGTAAACCGGCTGTTTTTTGGCGGGGCCTTTTTTCATGGTATGAAAGATTCCAGATTTCCTCGAATGCCACAATATGGGGAGTGACGCCGCTCGGACATTCGCCGAAATCTATCGAACCCTTTTCATCGATTCTGATACGGGCCGGCTCAATGGATTTCTGCCCTCTAAGATAGCGATCCATAGCAATAGCTGCATACCGGCCGCTGCCGACGGCCCCGGCCACGGTCGATGGCCCGGAGACGACATCCCCGGCAGCAAAGACCCCTTCAACCGATGTGGCCGTTGTCGAGGGATCGACCTCCAGCGTGCCCTTAGGGGTCACCTTAAATGGAAGTGTCTTTTCTAAAAAACCGAGTTCCGGTTGCACGCCGATGGCCGCGATAACGGCATCGGCCTCGAGTAGCTCTTTTTTGTGCCCGTCCGACTCAACGGAAAGACCCCCCTTTTCGTCAAAATCGAAAGAGGAAATTTTGAGAAATTCAACACCGGTTACCCCCTGGCCCTGATACATGATCCTGGAAACCATGGAAGCGTTATGGATGACAATACCTTCGGCTTCGGCCTGCCGGATCTCATCCGAAGGGGCGCACATGTGATCCCTGTCCTCGATACGGACGATGTGGACGCTCTTGGCGCCGATGCGTTTCGCCGTGAACGCGCAATCTAGCGCGACACCGCCTCCCCCTGAGATGACGACTTTCTCTCCGAGGGCATCCCGCCGACCGAGGCCGACTCCCTTGAGAAAAGACACTCCGGGCAAGGCCAGGCCTCCCCCGGGGACATCAAGGCGTCTTTCTTTCCATGTCCCTGCGGCAATCAGGCAGGCATCGAAATTCGTCAATATTTGCCGTCAGCACATAGGCTGCCGGTATCGGCATGCCCATGCCCAAAATAATGCAGACCAGGGCGACCATCATGAGGCATAGAAGGCTGTTACCTCCGGTAGCGGCAAAGACCAGACTGGTAAACTTACCCCCCAAGCCGGTGAGCATGATTCCACCGATCACCATCCCAGCTGCAGCAGAAGCGTTGGCTACCGTTAAAATTCTGGTCCCGGTATTATGGAGGACACGGAATATGGCCTTGGGGCCCATTCGGTATCCCGGTTTAAACCAACTGATCACAACGGTCACGCAGGTTGCTATCAAACCGACGACAGTAGGATTGAGTCTTTCAACGATGAGCCATACCAATACAATGATTGGGACGAGGTAAAGAAAATTCTCCTTCAAAACCTTCCAGGGCTTTTCCCGTTCGTTGTCCTCAGAGATCGGACGCATGCCTTTGATCACTGAGCGATAATGCACTTGCAGCATGATACCGAAATAATAGATGAGGGCGGGAATAGCGGCCGCTATAGCAATCTCAACGTAGGGAATGCCGGCGACATCCACCATGAGAAAGGCTGCCGTACCCATGATTGGGGGCAAGATGGAGGCTCCGGAAGAGGCTGCAGCCTCCACCGCACCGGCGAAAACGGGACTGTACCCTAAACGTTTCATAAGGGGGATGGTTATACTGCCCGTTGTAACCACGTCCGACGTGGGGCTGCCGCTCATGGATACATAGAGGGCGCTTGCCATCACTGCGATTTTCGCCGGCCCGCCTCGCATTCCACCGGCGATGGAGGCTGCCAATCGAAAGAAGAAATTACCGCCCCCCGCTTCGTTAAAAACCTGACCAAAGAGAACAAACATGTAGACATAGGTACAGGTCACACCAATAGGTTTACCGAAGATACCGTCAAAGGTGAAAACCATACGGTCAAGGAATCCCGTCATGCTCATGCCCCGGTGGCCGAAGTATCCGGGCATGTATTTTCCCACAAAATTATAGAACACAAAAACCAGGATGATACAGAGCAGTGCAGGACCAACCGTTCTTCTCGTCACTTCCAGCACTAAGACGACCAGAGCCAAAGTAACGAATATGTCCCCTAAATTCAGCGGATCCACACCCGTCCAGCGGGTTATTATCCTCTCACCGTTAAAAAGAATGTAGAGACCGGTGGCAAAGCCGATCGCGGCAAGAGCGATATCAATCGTGGGTATTTTATCGGACTTGACGGAGGTGGTAGGCGTATAACAGATAAATGTAAGGGTTAACACGAAGCCCACGAACATAGCCCGAAGCAAAAACGAATCTAAATACCCGAAGGGTGCTCCGTAAAACTCCAGCGCTGCAAAGGCTAGAACCAGGGAGGCGACTACGACGTTCCAAAAGGCCGACAACTTTCGTCGTCTGCCTGCTTTTAAAAAATTTATACCGCTACCCGACACGGCGATGCCTCCTTAGTTTTATTTCATCTAAAATTTTTTCAGTGCCACTCTTAGTTTGTGCCCATCCGGAAATCAAAGATTTCAGGATGGGGCGGTCAGCCATCAGCCGTAGGTGAGCACCTTAATCACTTGTTTCTTAAAGGTTTTTGCTGAAAGCTGAAAGCTGATAGCGCGAGTCCGGGAATGGTCATTTCCGGATGAGCACTAGCTTGGGTTCTTCAAATACAAAACCATGCGCGATATGGTTCTATCCAAATGAGAGGCAGTCGACCTGCCCGTGAGCAGCCATAGGAAAAGGCCGACATCAATCGGGCAGGCATCAACAGCCTTGTACTTTTTCTCTCACGGGCCGGCGTGATGCCGACCCGAGTCTCTTGATTTTTTTTCATTTGTTTAGAAGATATCGAAAACAGAGACGTGAGATTTGCCTGATCTCTCCTCCGGTAAAAAAAGAGAGCGTACCTGGGGCCAGACCCCTATTGGAGCGCTCCGATTTCGCGGTAGAATTTCAGGGCGCCCGGATGAAGATCGACGAGCACACCTTTTGCCATTGTCTCTGCGGACAATGCCTTCAAATTTGCGTGCACTTTGTGAAGGTAATCGAGGTTGCTGTGGACGGCCTTGACAATATTGTAAATCATCTCTTCTGACTGTTCCGCACTGGTGGTAAGAAGGAGCTTGGTATTAATTGACGTATAATCTTCCTTTTGAAACGGGTAGGTGTTGGCCGATATGACCGTCGGGGTTACACTCAGGTCCTTGCAAAGCCCTGGAATTTTTTCCTTCGCGATGGGAAGTATTCTTAACTTGTGCTTTTTGCTGTGCTCCAGAAACCTGCTTGCCGGGTATTGAGAAAATTCCACAATCCCATCCAATTGTCCGGCATCCCAGAGATCTGCAGCCTGCGGCCCGGGGACCATATGCACCTTCCCGCCCCATTCAGAAATATCAGCAAACGTGATGCCATAGGCCTCAAGGACTTTTTGGCTTGAAACCTGCATAAGGGTTCCTTTTCTATTGATCCCGATTCGCAGTGGAAACTTCTTGTCTTTGATCTCATCGAATGATTTTAGGCCTGTCTTTTCATCTATAAAACACTGAAAAGCTGCGGTCGGATTAAGCACGGCAACAACTTTTATGTTGTCGAATTTAGCTTTGTAGGGTGCATTCCCCTGTACCGCGGCGAATGTCGTTCCTCTATTTTATGGTCACAACAAATGCGTGAGATACACTTCATCGGATCATAGAGTGAAACCCACGATTGAAAGACTCCACACGGCAATAAGCATTGAAATGCACCCTCGGCCCAGTCGCCCGTCACCCATCGATCGAACTCTTTTCAAGTTTCGTATGTATTTCATAGACTGATAGAACATGCATTTTCATGGTATCAAAGGCCATCTGTGAATCCTTTAACTTAATCGCCTGCACAACAGCCTTTTGGTCAGCTGCAATGATTTCTTTCGAGTGATTATCCAGCGGGATGGAACTCTGCCTTTGAATCGTTTTATCCATCAATACGTCCGCAATCATGATGAGCAGTTGATTGCCGGTCATTTCGACTATTATTCTGTGAAGATTCGGATTCGGGTTATGCTCAAGGGGGACATCTCCCGTTTTGAAGCCTTCCTCAAGTACTCGGAGGGATTCGTCGAGAAGTTCGATGTGATTTTGAGTTACTTTTTTTGCGGCTTCCGCCGCTACCGAGGGCTCAATGAGAAGGCGGGTCTGGAGGATTTCTTCATGGCTGACCTGACCCGTCCTTACCATGACAGACAAGGATTCAACGATGGGTTTCTTGGTCATGGGGGTCAGATAGGCACCCCCATGCACTCCGGGTTTAATGGATAACACCCCCGCATTCTCAAGGGATCGAAGAGCCTCCCTGACAACGGGACGACTCGCACCGAACATCTCGGCCAATTCTCGCTCTGAAGGCAATTTTTCCTCTGTCAAACTGAATTTATGCCCCTCGAAATTTTTTTGGGGTAGATGCTCGGTAAAAAAAGGGGGAGGGGGGTCAATGAGATCCCCGGAACAAGACATTGGGACGGGAAGAGAGCCAGGTTTTCCTGTTAAAATAAACCACCCCCTATCGAGGTAAGTGTCTCGATAGGGGGTGGTGTCGAGCAACAGGTGACCTTTGACGGGGCAAACTGATAGTTGACCCCCGCTTCTATATCATCGTCCCGGAAGAGATCTCTTAAACCGAGTCTTTTTGCAAGTTCGAATATGATCTTCATATTCGGCCAGGAGTCTTGCTGTGGCGGAACGACCTCCGGACGCAACTGTATATAGGCCTTGAGCTCGAGAGGCCCGATATTCGATTCGACATGCCAGCATTACCAGGAACCGATCTCTCGAAACAAAAAACCGAGGCTGAAAAATCGATCAGCCTCGGTTTAACTAACCAGATGAGCTCAGTTTTTTCCGTCTAAACGGAAGAACCTGTCAGTTCATTTTTCATTACCATTCCTTTCCCGGCCTATGCAGCCTCCTGGAGCTTTTTCTTGATGTCTTCCTGCAGGGAACGTTTGTCCAGTTTGTCTGCACCCGTAAGGGGCATGTCATCGATAAATTCGATGCGCTCGGGGAGTTGAAGCACGGAGGCCTTTTGATTTTTCAAAAAGTCGATGACTTCGTCAAAAGAAAGTTGAGCCGCAGCCTTAGGCTGGATATAGGCACAAACCCTTTCGCCCATGAGTTTATCTGGCATCGCAATAACGGCAACAGCCGCGACATCCGGATGCCGGGTGATGAGGCGTTCGATATCCGTGGCACTGATACTCTCACCCCCCCGGTTGATCATTTCCTTGAGGCGGCCGGTGAGCCTGATGTAGCCTTTTTCGTCGATTTTGGCCACGTCTCCGGTCCTGAAAAATCCGTCCTCCGTAAATACCGCTTTGTTCTCCTCGGGATTGTTATAGTAACCAGTGAATACGCAGGGCCCTTTTAGAACCAATTCACCTGACGTGTTGAGGGGGAGGTCATTGCCCTCCGGATCAATGACTTTGTAGGTATCATAGGGGCAGGTGGGTCTTCCCACGGTGGTGCAGATTATCTCAAGATCATCCGTGGTACGGGTAATGGTCGTCATGCCTTCCGTAGCGCCATATCCGTTGTAGAACTTCATGTTCAATCTTTCTGTGACTTCTTTGACCAGATCAGGGTGGCTTGCACCTCCGGCGCTGTGCATCTTTTTCGCGGAACTCACATCATACTTGTCGAGGTCCTCGAATTGGAGCATTCGTTGCGCCAGAGTGGGAACCCATATAATGGAAGTCACTTTTTCCCTTTGTATGGCCGCGCAGATGTCTTCATTTTTTGCGGAGTCAAGAAGGATGCTTTTTCCCATTGTGAGAATGGCTCCGATAAAGCCCTTGGAAAATGACAAATCATGACCTACAGGTCCTACGAGCAGATTCACGTCCTGACAGTGCTGCTCCCAGGACTTGGAGCAAGTCTCGATGCCGGTAAGTAGGCTGTTGTGTGTGCGGGGAACGATCTTGGGAGCGCCGGTCGTGCCTCCGGTCGGTCCCATGTGGGCCACCTGCATGGGATCCGGTCGCCTGTCGGCAAGGCGGGCCAGATTCTCCTCTGTCAATTCAGCCTTTTCGATCAGCTTTTCGAGGCTCGAAAAGGGCTTCTGATCCCCTTCTCCCCGGACGGTAATGACATGCTTGATTCCCGGATTTTCCTTTAGGACATCATCGATAATAGGAACGTAATCTGTCTTTTTGTATCTGGATGGGAGGATCCAGGATGTGGCCCCCGTGAGGCCCGCCAGGTGGTTGATTTCAAACTGACGATATCGATCGATCAACAATACCGGGATGGCCCCGATTTTCTGAACGCCAAAATAGGCAGATACGAATTCGTTCCAGTTCGGAAGTTGAATCATGACCCGATCCAGGGGCTGGATGCCCAGATCCATCAGGCCGAGGGCCAGTTTATTGGCCTTTTCCCGAGCCTCCCCGTATGTGATTCGGCTGACCCCGTCCACGAAGGCCTCTTTATCCGGATGCATATCTGCTGCCCTATCGAGAACATCGCCGAATGTAATCCCCGGCCACCACCGACGCTCATTATATTTGTCGGCATCCTCCTTTTTATAAGGTGTAAATCCTTCGAGAAAATTCATCAACGTTCCTCCTTCAGTCTGATTGAATTGCTTTTCGGCTTTTGAGACGGTCCCCACGGGTACAGCCTCACACAAAATAAAGGGAAAATCCGCATTCAGTCAGTAGGCTTCATCCTATTCGCCTTCCCTTGTGTCTGTCAGTGGGCTCGCGTTCGAAGTGCGGGAGGTGGGTGAATTCGTTATATAAGGTTTACCAAAGACGACCGACACACCGTCAAATAAACCGGAGATGTGTCGGAGCAGGTTTGGTCACCTTTTTAGAATCGCAGCGCTCCTGGATAAGGTGGCCCAAAGGACTCACCCCAAAGGGGCTGCCTTGCCTTTGACATTTGAAGGCTACTAATAGCAAAGAATCATGTCAAGGCTAAATAGGCATAAAAAATAATGTTGGATAATATTGTTTAATTGATTGGTAAAAAGGTTTGTTATCATTTGCTTTTTTAGATGACTTCTGCCCTGAGTTTAGTTGTTCGAGACCCTCCTGAAGGGCGTCAGGAGGGATGCGGTCGCAAAAAAAGCTGTCACAACCACCACAAAAGCCAAAAATTTATCTATCCTTTTGATATGCATGAATAAATTTTACTATTCATATTGTATGCTATTTACCCCCTCTCTTGATGTTTTGTGCCCTCTTTGTCGTGATCCACAAGAGGTTTTTCTCTAAACTTTCGCATCAAAGAGGAAAACTCGAATCCTCTCATTTAGATGAAGGCGCCGGCAATGCTTTGCCGGGTAATAACGGATTTTGAACAGTGAAGACGGGCCATGGAAGAGACAAGGGCAAAGACCGTTCCCCACTGGCCACAGGGAAATAAATCTGGTCTGGCCATGATGTGCCCGTGGCTAATGATATGGTTAAGGTCGTTTTAGTGGCATTTCGGCAAACCTATTCCCCGTACTTATTACTCTGCAAAACAGCTTTTTATAAATTTAATAGATATAACTTGATTTTTTTTAAAAAAACAGATTATTATGCTTGACATCACTAAAGCCTGCCCATTTGGGGGGTTGAGCTGGTTCTGAGAGTAAGATCCATTTGTCAAGAGTGGCAACCTTAAGTTTGGAACCAAGGAAATAAGCAAGAAAGGAGGGTGTCACCATGGCTAATGGAACCGTGAAATGGTTTAATGACAGCAAAGGCTTCGGCTTCATTGAGCAGGAAGATGGTCCGGATGTATTCGTTCATCATTCAGCGATCAATGCAGAGGGTTTTAAGTCTCTTAATGAAGGCGATAAGGTAACCTTTGATATAGAGCAAGGGGCAAAAGGCCCGGCTGCAGCAAATGTCAAAGTAATTTAACTTACCGTTTAAAAAACTATAAGGGCATTTCATCGAATTTATGGTGGAGTGCTCTTATATATTTTGCCAACCCGAAGGTGATAAATTAATCAGTGAGACCACTTCCCCATATCTAAACTCAGCCAAAACGAACAGGAGGGTTGAGATAGTATTCAAGACTTGCTTCCATGATCTTTTCTGTACTGACTGCATAGATAGAGACTAGCCAATTAATCGTCACGAGAAGGGCCTTCGCAAAAAAGGCACTCAATACCCACTCGGCAGTTTACCTCCCCGTTAAACATCCCACAATTCACAGATCAAGATGAGCACCAATCCCTACATCGGTTTCGAGAGAGGAGGCCTTAATTGCTGTTTGAAGGCCAGGGCATGCAAATAAAACCAAAAGATGCGTCTGATAAAATTTGATGCATTCGTAAAAAGTCAAAATCATCGTCACTCCCGCGAAGGCGGGAGTCCATAAACATCCAAAAACACTGGATTCCCGCCTTCACGGAAATGACGGAAAACGGAATTTTTCGTCTTTTTACGAGGCCGTCAAAATTTGCGTTTCAAATGAGGAACTGTTTTGGGTTTTTGAAACGCATGATGACAAACATTTAACCCGTTAGGGGAGGCGGGATTTCTTTTTTTTTAAAGAAAACGGTGAGATAAATTATTGATTAATCAATTGATTTAGTGTAAATTTTTGAAATTTTGGGGAGGATGAAAGGCCGTCTCCCTGTGACCCGCAGCGGATCGCCTCAATATCCTTTGGAAGATCGGAGCGCTTTCAATGCAAAAAAAACGGAACCATGCCGAACTGGAAAAAAGAATCAAGGCGCTAGAAAAAGAAGTGGCTGAACATAAACGACTGAGTGGGCGCCTGACCCTTCTTTCCTCGGCTGTGGATCAAAGCAGTGAAGGAATCGCCCTGGTTGATCTGAACGGTCTCTTGGAATACGTGAATGAGGCCTTTGCACGGATGCACGGATACTCGTCGCATGAGCTTACGGGGGAAAATCTTTCGGTTTTGCACACACTCGAACAGATGCCGGAAGTGGATGCGGCCAATAGGCAAGTCAAGGAACGAGGCGAATTCCTGGGTGAAATATGGCATGTGAGACGCGATGGAACGGTTTTTCCCACCTTGATGCACAATTCGCTTTTACGGGATGAAACAGGTCAGCCCAATGGCATGATCGGTACGGCTCGAGATATCGCCGAATGGAAGACCATGGAGAAAAATCTTCGGCAGGAAAACGGCTATCTTTCCTCGCTTCATGAAACGGTCGTGGGGTTGATGAGCCGTCTTGAGTTGAACGATCTCCTTGAGACCATCAGTGTACGAGCCGGATCCTTGATGGGCACGCCACATGCCTTTGTATACCTTGTGGATCCCGGAACCCATGAATTGCTGATGAGGGTCGGTCTCGGCGTTTATGAAAGAATCGTCGGATTTCGCCTTAAAGCGGGAGAGGGGCTTTCCGGAAAGGTTCTGAAAACGGGAAAACCCTTGATCGTGGATGATTACCGCACCTGGCCCGGGCGGTCTAAGGACCGGGCTTTTGACAATATTCGATCCATCATAGGCGTTCCTCTGAAAACCGGGTCACAAACTCTGGGTGTCATAGGGCTGAGTCTGATAAATTCCGAAAGACGATTCGGGGAAGCGGAAATTGCCCAACTCAGTCGATTCGCGGAACTGGCCTCCATTGCAATTGACAATGCTGTCCTGTACTCGAACCTGGAAAAGGAGTTGGTGGAACGATCACGAATAGAGAAGGTATTGCGGGAATCGGAGGCAAGATATCGGAGCGTTTTTGAAAACTCCAGTGCGGCCATGATGATCATCGAAGGGGATAAGACGATTTCCATGGTCAACACGGGGTTTGAAAAACTCAGCGGGTATCCTAGGTCCGAGATCGAGGGAAAAAAGAAGTGGACGGAATTTGTGGTTGAAAAAGATTTAAAAAAGATGAAGAGTTATCATGAGGAAAGAAGAAAAACGAAATGGAAAGCCCCCTCGGAATACGAATTCTCCTTTATCGATAAAAAGGGAGTCATAAAGAACCTCCTCCTGAAGATCGGCATGATTCCGGGAACCTTGAGATCCGTTGCCTCCCTTTTGGATATCAGTAAACGAAAAAAAACCGAGGAATCGCTGAAAAGAGAAAAAGAAAAATTCCGCGTCCTGGTGGAGAAGGCCCCCTTAGGGGTCTCTCTGATTGGAAAGGACGGTCGATACAAATATGTCAATTCCAAGTTCGTTGAATTTTTCGGCTATGGCTTGGAGGACATTTCCACTGGGAAGGACTGGTTTTCAAAGGTTTTTCCTGATCCGGATTTCCGGAAAAAGGCGATTGCTTTCTGGAAATGCGATCATGATAAGGCAAAGGTGGGGGAGGTGCGTCCCCGCATTATGGATGTGATGTGCCATGACGGTTTTCAGAAAACGGTGAGTTTCCGATCCGTGAGCATGCAGGACGGTGACCAACTGATCATTTATGAGGACATCACAAAGAGCAAGCAAATGGAAGCGCAGCTTTTGCAGGCCCAGAAAATGGAAGCCATCGGCACCCTGGCAGGTGGTATCGCCCATGACTTCAACAATCTGCTTCAGGCCATTCTCGGCTATACGCAAATGCTTATAATGGAAAAGGAACGGGAAGATAAGGAGTATCATCGGCTGGGACAAATCGAAAAGGCAGCCCGGCGAGCCAGTGAATTGACCCTCCAACTCCTGACCTTCAGCCGGAAGGTGGAGAGCCACCTGAGGCCCGTGGATCTTAACCAGGAGATCAGACAGGTTGAAAAACTCCTAAAACGAACCCTGCCCAAGATGATCGACATCGAGCTTTTTTTGCAGGACGATCTGAGAGTGATCAATGCCGATCCCTCCCAGATAGAGCAAATTCTGATGAACCTTGCGGTCAATGCCAGGGATGCCATGCCTGAAGGCGGTAAGCTCATCATTGAAACGGAAAATGTGGTCCTTGAGGAGGAATATTGCAGGATCCATCTGGGGGCAAGGCCGGGTTCTTTCTCTCTCCTTACCGTTTCCGACACCGGTTGCGGCATGGACTCGAAGACCGTTGAGCACATTTTTGAACCGTTCTACACAACAAAGGAAATGGGCCGCGGCACGGGACTGGGACTGTCAATGGCGTACGGCATCATAAAGAGCCATGGTGGCTATATCATGTGTTACAGCGAACCGGGAGTGGGAACGACCTTTAAAATCTATATGCCTTGTGAGGGGACGATGAACAACGAGGAACCGGAAAGGGTTCAAGAAGCCCCAATGCCCGAAGGAGGAACTGAAACCATTCTCCTGGTGGACGATGAAGAACCTCTGCGGGAACTTGGCGAACTGATGTTGAAAAAATTCGGTTACAGGGTGCTGACTGCCCCGGACGGCGAAAGCGCCCTGGAGATCTATCGCCAAAAGGGGGAGACAATCTCCCTGGTTATTCTGGATATCATTATGCCGGGAATGGGGGGAAGAAGATGCCTGGAAGAGCTGCTTCGGATCGATCCCGACGTCAGGGTCGTCGTATCCAGCGGGTATTCCGTCAATGGCGCCGCCGGGGAGACCCTCGATGCCGGTGGCCGCGGATTTATCAGCAAACCCTACGAAATCAGGCAAATGCTCAAGGTCGTCCGGAAAGCCCTGAATACGGAATAAAATCATGGTCAAAATGTTCCCGGAGCGCATAGCGGACACGGGGGACCAAACCGAATCGCTAAAAGAGGTCTTCCGGTTTTTACGGGAAGCAGCAAGACCTGAAGGGGATGTGGTCTGCTGGTTTCATCCACGGATCGGGGGTTCGGGGAATGATCCCGATTTTGTCCTGTTCGGCAGGTACATCGGCATCCTGGTCCTGGAGGTCAGGGACTGGACGATTCGACGGATAGAATCCTATACGCCCCACCACTTCACTCTTCGTGAATCCAAAAAGACCATCAGAGAAATAAATCCGGACAAAAAGGCCGGAAAATGCGCGGAGGTCCTGAATGAACGGATTTCAAGCGGCGCAAAAGAGCGGGCGAACGGACCTGGAATCGGGATTTCCTCCGGAGTACCCGTGGGCACGATGGTTGCCTTCCCGCGTATCGGACGTAAGGAATATGTCGAAAAGGGCCTCCAGTGGATGATACCCGGGGAAAGGGTCCTGTTCAAAGAGGACCTGGAACCCGGGAGTGAACTCCTTTCCGATATTTCCGGACATGCCTTTCAGAAAAGGATTTCGGCGGCCATGCCCTTTCCTTTGAAGGGACTCGACCGGAAGGCCTTTATTGAGTTGGTCTCCGTTCTGTCTCCCGAACCGCTATTTCAAATCCCGCCGCGACAGGGTGGGGGTAAGTTTCGGTTCCAGACGGAAGTCAGGATTCTGGATCATGTCCAGGCCGGCACGGCCCGACGGTTGGGGCACGGTCCCCATCTGATCAAGGGACCGCCCGGCAGCGGCAAGACCTTGATCCTTGTCCACCGCGCCTGCCACCTTCGAAGGTACAATCCGCGAATGAAACGTGTGCTTTTGGTCTGCTACAACATAGCCCTGGTGAATTATGTGAAGCGATTGATACAAGAGCAGGGTTTTGGAATCGGAGACAATGGCATTGAAGTCTTCCATTTCTTCGAGCTCTGCTCGAAGATCCTGGGAAAACCGGTGCGTTATGAAAACGAAGACAAGACCTACTACGATGCCGTGATTGGCGAATGCCTTGATAGGATAGCCGGGGAAGGGCAGGGGATGGGATCTCATTATGATGCGGTTCTGGTGGATGAGGGACAGGATTTCAGCAGGGAGATGATGAAAACCCTCCTCACGGTCCTCAAAACGGGAGGGGAACTCACTATCAGTCTCGACACCCATCAGGATCTTTATAAAAGGGATTTTTCATGGAGGTCCCTAGGTATCGAGGCCAGGGGCCGGACGCACCGGCTCAAGAGGGTCTATCGGAATACACAGGAGATTTTTGACTTTACCCGTTGTTTCCTGGGCAAGACCGACCGGAAGGAAAAGCAGATGGCACTGCTTCCGGATGACTTTGGTTTTCGGGGGAGCCCACCGGAAGTCATCCGGCTTTCGAGTGCCCGTGAAATTGAAACCTACCTGGTTCGCGATATCGCCAGGGGCGTGGATCAAGGGGAGTACAAACGATCGGAGATTGCCGTCATCTACGACGACAAGATTTACCGGGGCGATCGTTTTGACTATGACAACCGGGCCGTTCCCATGCGCATCCTGGAAGAATTAAGGGTGTGGAATATCCCCGCAACCTGGGTCTCAAGGGATGCCGCATCCAAAGAGGGTTATGATCCCACGGAGAATCAGGTTTCCCTTATCAGCATCCACAGTTCAAAGGGACTGGATTTCGATCTGGCCTACCTGATCGGAGCGGATCATATCCATCCCACAGCCCGAAATCGTGACCGGCTTCTGTCTCTGCTCTATGTGGCTATGACCCGGGCCAAATACAGACTTGTCATCCCCTATGTCGAGGAGACCGATCTGATCCGCCGGATGAAAGATTGCCTATTGACAATGAAAAGCAAGGGGCTTTAAGCTTGATGAATTCGGGATTCGATGCGGCCTTCCTGGTGGGCTACCACGGCATGGCCGGGACGGCGGACAGCACCATTGTCCACTCTTCATGGGTCGGATTTTTTGAGACCTTCAAGGCCTTCAATACCAAGGCTGACCTGATGGAACTCGTCAAGTTCATCTGATAGGGAGGGATCCATATGCAGGAAATATTATGTACAAGACGGAGATTTCTTCGTATCTCCATTCTTTCGGCAGCGCTGTATCCAATCCTGCCTGCAGGTCTAAGCCTTGCGGGGGAAAATGCCGTGGGTAAAGGGGATAGCTTCCCTGTCACCATTAGGGTGTTATGCGAAGGATACCAGTCCGAAATTAACGCGAGCAGATGTTACCGGCAATACTGCCAGAGAGCACTTTCGGATGAATTTCCGAATATCGCGTATACTTTCGCTGCGCTGGCCGTGTCGGAGAAAATTCATGCAAATAATTATTCGATAATTTTGAATGATCTGGGAACTTTTGTTCATGAAGAAAAGCCTGCTATGCCGGTCTCGAATACGAAAAAAAACCTTAAAGATGCGGCGCGCAGTGAAATGGAGAAGATCACCAATACCTACCCGGATTTCCTCAAAAGGTTGTCCGTTGAATCTTATGACAGGGCGATTGTGAATTGCATGTACGCGTTAAAATCCCATCGCCAACATGAAACGGAAATACGACTTATTGCACGCTATGCAGGACTGTTTTTCGGAGCGGTGTCACATGAAATCGAGAAGAAAAATCTGGACTTTCATGTGTGTAAGATCTGTGGATCGACTCTGGATGTGCGTCCGGATATGCCCTGTGAGATATGCAATTATCCACTCAGCTATTACGAGAAAATATCGCGACCGACAAGCCTCCACACCGACTGATCCGTTGTAATGGCCTGTCTTCATCGTGCAGAGATTTAGAACTCCGGGGTACTATCCTTTGCCGGGTCAGACTCTCATGATGTCTCCGAATGCGCGGTTGGAGAAATCCCTCGATGGTGGATCAGGGGAGAGGGCATGAAGCCTATCCCCGCGCCGGTACATCTGCCCGTTAAACTAGGGGGCTTGAATCAGTTGCTCATATCGCTCCGAAGAAAGAATATGATAAATACCGTTTCCGATAGAACACAATTCGCCCTTTGCCGTTTTAGAAAAAATAGGCCGGTAAGGCAAGTCCTGGTGTAAGGATGAGCCCTTTTATTGCAAAAAAAGAGATAAAAAAGTGCTTGTGCAAAGCTGAAATGGGAAGTGCTTTTCCATTTGCCTTGCCGTTTCAACATCGGGTAAGATGCGATGAAAGAGGCCGCAGAGGGGTATCGGACCTTTCAGAAGGAATCTCCATCTGACAACACAGGAGGATAACCATGACCCGTTCAAAAGAACAACCGGATCAGCGCTGCCTGTTAAGGGGTTTCTGCACGGCAGGTCTTGTGATGATCTTCGCCCTTACGGTTCTTATGGATTTCGGGGCAACCGTGTGGGCAGGGGATCAATCCGATTTGCAGAAAATGAGTGAAAAAGGAACCGTCCTCAATTTGCAGGGCCGGGAGATAGGGTCGGTGGACAGCGAAGGGAAAGTGTATAATCGGGACGGAAAATTTATCGGGTCGGTCGATGCAGGAGGCCATGTCTATAATATCAGTAAGGCCAATATCGGCATGGTGGACTCCGAAGGCGAAGTGCGAAACCAGCTCGGCACCGTTTTGGGTTTTGTGGATGCACAGGGTATCGCGTACAACCGGCTAAGAAAAGGGGTGGGGTCCGTGGAGGGAATCCATGGCCTGACTATCATTGGCGGCGCCGCCCGGTTGTTGCTTTTCAGGGGCAAGCGTTGATCCTGACGAATACTTATCTTTTCTGAACTTTCCTGTTTTATCGGCGTTCTAGAATTTTGTCGGCCAGTTCGCGAGAAGGTGTCGACTCATGCCTTTGCTTGCGGAATTGTATATGATTTCAAACATTTTTATGATGTAGTCCCGAGTCTGCTCGGGTTCGATGATATCAAAGACATAGTAGCCTTGGGCCAGTGGATAGGGGCCGGTATCTCGCACCATCTTCTCTCTGAATTTCTTTCTTTCCACCTCGGAGTATTTGCCGTAGACTATATCTGTTGCAACATCCGGGTCAAGAAAACTGACCTCGGCCGTAGGCCATGCTGCTATAAAATCAGGGCCGGCACCTGGGCCGCACATGTTATACATGGCCTGGCCGTAACTCTTTCTGATTATGATTGAAATTTTGGGCACGGTCACTTGGGCAAGGGCCAGGAGGGCGTTTGTCACCTTGGCGGAGACCCTGTGGTGTTCCGCCTTCTTGTCAGTGATGAAACCGGGGATATCGTGGAGGAATACCAGGGGTATGTTGAAAGAATCGCAGAGACACATGAAACTGGTGATCTTGTCCAGACCGTCCGTATCCATCGCCCCTGCCTGGTGCAGGGGTTGATTCGCTATGATGCCGGCGGTTCGTCCACCTATTCTGCATAGACACGTGACAACTGCTCTGCCGAAAAAGGGTTTGAGTTCAAGGTACCTGTCCTGGTCTGCCAGGACCTTCACTATCTCAATCATGTCATAGACCTGGGTGCGGTTTTCCGGAAGAATATCAAGAATTCGGTCCGCACACTTCCCGATTGGGTGAGGATCCGTTGCTGTGGACGGCAATTCGGTGCAACTGGAAGGCATATAGTCGAAGAACTCCTTTATCAATCTGAAGCAGTCCTCCTCGTCTTCGGCCACCTGATCGGATATTCCGGTTACCTCGGCATGCACTTTCCATCCCCCCATTTCATCCGGGGAGGGCGCGGTCTGTAGTAGCCTCTTGATGGGCCTGGGTCCGGATACCAGGAGGAGACTGCCCTTGACCTGTATAACAAAATCCGAAAGACAGGCCTGCCAGGTAGGGACCCCGTAGCAGCCCCCCATGGCTGCGGTGACCCAGGGCGTTTTGCGGTTGTGAGTATATTGCGAAAATACCGATCTCTCCCCTTGGCCGGCAAGGGAACATATGCCTCTGGCCCCCTCAATATCGGGAAGTCTGCCTCCCCCTGCTTCACCCAGCCAGATAAGGGGGATGCCCTTTTCTTCACTTTGGGTCCTAATGAAAGCGGCTTTTTTCGTGTTCACCCGCGCATTGGACGCCCCGAGAACCGTAAAATCATTGGCTACAATGCAGACTTGACGACCGTCCAAGCGACCGTAGCCGGTGATCCACCCGTCTGCAGGGGTTCGTTCCTCCATCCCGGGCACATCCGAAGAGGCAAGCAGCCCCAATTCTATGAAACTTTTTTCGTCCAGCAAACGGTTCAAACGTTCCCGTGCCGACAATTGACCCTTTTCATGCTGTTGGCTGATTTTCTCAGTGCCACCGCCCAGCAATGCCCGCTTTTTTTTTGCTCGGAGATCATCCATCGATTGTTTTAACGTCATATCAGGTTTTGCTCCCGCTCTGGTGCCTTGCCCGGCCTGAAAAAATGGCAGTAAAATACCTGGGCCTTTAGTTTCCTGGGGTCGGCCTTCAGAAGGTCATCGACAAGGTTTTTTTCGGCCTCCATCTTTTGTTCGCAAGGACCACGGAGGTTTCGACCTGGCGATCCGGTATGCTCCAGTAAGTGCGCAGGAGGCGTCTCGTTTCCTCCTTTGGGAGCACCCGGTACCCGTTCTTCACGTAAAATTGGACGGCCCAGTCGGCGTCCACCCACGTCCCGATCAAAATAGGTTTTGTCGTCATTTTTTCAAGATGCCTAAGAAGGGCGGTGCCAATGCCTTTTCGCCGCTGCGCTGTTCCGATGTAGGCATGTCGGATGAGATACACCTCCCCCTTGGCCTGTATGCCCATCACTCCCAATAACTTTTTGTCTGCCGCCGCACCCCGGAAAAACACCCCGTCACGGAGCTCCTGGGTGAGGTGTGCTTGCGACATATAGGGTTCGTGCCACCGGTCGTCAGGGATGATCCCTTTGTAGGCACGGGCAGCATCGTTGATGATCGCCAGGATCGCTTCCAGATCGTCTGCATGACACTTGCGAATTTCCAAACTGAGGAACGTTCCTATTTCAGGGAATTTTTTGTTTTTTAAATGCGCTTTCGCAGTTACCGGCTTTTCTGAAGTTGTTTTCTCATCCCTGCAAGACGTTACCGGCCGAGTTGTAACCGGCTGAGGGCAAACTCGGAACCGATCTCCGTCAAGCCGCACTTTCGAGGCATTCGCGCCAGATAAATTGTCTTTGGGAGTGAGAATGAGTAAATGGTAATGGCTGGACATCAGGTAATAAGCGGTTATTATGCAAATGTCCCATAATTCGGTCGCGTCATTGGGTAAACCAATGAAAAACAGGTCATCATTTCAGCCTTGAAATATCCGCTCAGATTGCCCCCCGCGATTCATCACATGATACCAGGCCCCATCCTCCCTAATGATCTGCTCATATTGGTTATTTATAAGAAATGGCAGGATGGGTCAAGCGGAGACTTGGACCCTTTTTTTAACTAAATTTCCCTTGACAGAAGACCTTTCATCTTATATCTGGTTTGACCTGTATCAATATTGATACGATTAATCCGCGAGGAGGACCGGAAAGGCTCTTTCTCATTACTTACGTACCTTATGACTTTAGAACTGATATGGGATGAAAGGAGTCGGTGTGATGAATAACAGGTCCTTGTTGTTTACAGTATTGTCCTTATTTTTAATCATTTCTGTCCCGGGGCCTGTCCTCTCCCAGGTGGAAAAATCCCCCTCCAGTGACATCTACACACTGGGAGAAATTGTAGTGACAGGCGAGAGGGAAGGCGTAGAAAGTGTCGGTACGGTGCATGAGATTACGGCTGCAGACATCCGGAATCAGGGAGCACGAACCCTGGATGAGGCCCTGGCACTCCTGCCCGGGTTGCATATCAGGGCGGGTGCTCAGGGCGTTCCTCGGGTCGATTTAAGGGGTTTTCGCGGACGACATGTCGTGCTTCTGCTGGATGGTATCCCCTTTAACTCGACCTATGACGGACAGTTTGACCCTTCTATTATCAGCCTTGAGAGCGTTGCCAAGATCAAGGTCTCTTACGGGACTCATTCGGTCCTTTACGGCGACGGGGGTCTGGGCGGCGTGATCAACATTGTGACAAAGAAGGGCAAAAAAGGATTTGAAGGTGCCGTTTCCGGAGAAATCGGCAACAGGGACACCCGACTCGGCAAGGTCAGTCTCGGCGGAGCTCAGGAAAAGTTTGATTTCTTTGTGGGCGCAAGCGCATACGAAACCGATGGATTCGCTCTTTCCGACGATTTTACCCCGCCTGATCCCGATGTGGAGGACGGCGGACTGCGGGAGAACAGCGATAGCAAGAGAAATAACCTCTTTGCCAATCTGGGCCTTACCCCTGGCGAGGACCTGGTGCTGGGGCTGGTGGTCAACAAGGTCAAGGGGGAGTATGGTACTCCGCCAAGCACTATTGACGGCGAGAACGATCCCTTCGCCAGCAAGCTCAAATATGACCGAACGGAAGATTATGACGGAGAATCCGCCCAATTGTCGGCCAGTTATAGCGCATCTGATGCCCTTGATCTCCGGGCAGGGATGTACATCAATCAGATGGAGCAGGAGAAAAACAGCTATGACGACGCGCAGTATAATTCCATAACGAAAAATAAAACTTACTCTGAAAAGAGTGAAACCACTATCACGGGTGCCAACCTTCAGGCCAGTTACGACCTGGGATCAGCTAATTCATTGGCTCTCGGTCTCAATGGTCGCGAGGAGAGCTGGAAATCCAACGGCTGGACCAATACAAAAAAAGAACAGAATATCCCCTTTGCGTATGAAAAGAAAAACAAGGTATACCTGGGGGCCATTGAATACACTTTTTCACCTGTGGATAAACTCGGGCTGGTCCTGGGGTATGGCCATAACTGGTTCAAGAAAGAGTCGGGAGAGAACGACGATAAAGGGAGTTACCTTGCAGGTTTCTATTATGACCTAAGGGAAGGGACTCGTCTGAAGGGGTCCTATGCCAGAAAGATCCGCTTTCCCTCCCTGAGACAGCTTTATGATGCGGATGCGGGCAACCCCGATTTGACGGCCGAGACATCGGATAATTACGAACTGGGGATTACCCAGGCCCTGCCCTTTAAAACCACCCTCGGGGTGACGGGATTCTATATCGATGCCAATAACTATATTGAAAAGATAGACGTACAATTCATAAACAATGATCAATACCGGTTTCAGGGGATCGAGGTAACGGCCGAGACAGGGTGTATAGACAATCTCATGTTGAGAGCGGGCTATACGTTTCTTGACTCAGAGGATAAATCTCCGGATACGGGCAGGGACGAGCTCCAGTATCGCCCAAGGCACAAGCTTACTCTGGAAGGCAAGTACGCCTTTGATTTCGGATTGTCCGCCTACATGAGCGTGATGCACCTCAGGGACCAGTATGACTACTCCAAGGACTTCGATAAGATCAAGATCGACAACTTCACGGTCGTCGACACCAAGATCGCCCAGGAATTGCTCAAGGGCATGCTGACTCTCTATGTCGGCATCGATAATCTTTTTGATGAAGACTACGAGGAAGGCTACGGATTCCCCACCCCCGGCCGTTATTATTACGGAGGGGTTGCATTCAAGTTTTAATTGAAAATCCATTGAAAGGGCGATAAGAGCCGGTCTTTGACAGGACCGGCTTTATTTTCATTTTTCCGATTTGAATACGCGGCATCCTTGATTTTTGCAACAAAAGGCTCTTCCGGTTTAGGGACCATGTCGATTAAACGAAAAATCCTCCATGTGACGCTCTTCTTCGCGCCCCTGTTGTGCGTATTCGGGACGCTCTGCATCGGCCGTTACCCCCTGTCTCTGTGGGAGGTATTAGGGGTTTTGAAGGACGGATTTTCAATTAATATCGATACGGTTCCGGAAATGGCTCGGGACATCGTTTGGCATATTCGCCTTCCTCGAGCCGTTCTCGGTGCCCTCGTGGGGGGGAGCCTGGCCGTCAGTGGCGCGGCCTTTCAGGGGCTCTTTAAAAACCCGCTGGTCAGCTCCGGCATTCTGGGAGTCAGTTCCGGGGCCGGTTTTGGGGCGGCCATGGCCATATTGTTCTTCAATTCCATTACGGCGACCTATCCCTTTGCCTTTGCAGGGGGAATCCTGGCCGTATTCCTGAGCTGGGTCATCGGCAGTATCTATAAAAAAACGCTCACCATTATGCTCGTATTGGGTGGGGTGATCGTCTCATCGGTTTTCTCGGCCCTGATTTCACTGGTCAAGTATGTGGCAGACCCCTACGAACAGCTTCCGACCATCGTCTTCTGGCTGATGGGCAGCCTGGCTTCCGCCCGGTATCGGGACATCCTGATCGCCGGGATCCCCATGGTCCTGGGACTGTTCGGTATCTTTGCCGTTCGATGGCGGATCAACGTCCTTTCCATGGGAGATAAGGAGGCCCATACCCTGGGCGTCGACACGGCCCTGATCAAGGGCTTTGTGATCTTCTGCGCCACCCTTGCCACGGCCGGGGCCGTCTGTGTCAGCGGCGTGATCGGCTGGATCGGCCTGGTCATTCCCCATATCGGCCGCATGCTGGTCGGAAATGACAACCGAATACTGATCCCTGTCACCGCTTCCTTGGGCGCCTGTTTTTTGATCCTGGTGGATAATTTAGGCCGGACGCTTACGGGTTCCGAAATCCCCCTGGGCATCCTGACGGCCCTGGTAGGCTGTCCATTCTTTGTCTATCTCCTGAAGAAGACAAAAGGGGGAGGATGGTGACCCGCATGAATGACCAAGGGCTGGCGCTGCTGGATGTACAGAATCTTGTCTTCGGATATGTCGAAAATCCGGTCCTGAAGGGCCTCAGCCTTTCAATGGGAAGAGGTGAGGTCTTCTGCCTCCTCGGTCCGAACGGATGCGGTAAAACAACCCTTCTGGACTGTATCCTCGGCACCCTGAGGACCTATCGGGGCGCGATCCATGTGGCGGGAAGGGAAAACAGAACTCTCAGGCCGGGACGGATCGCCCGGTACATCTCTTATGTGCCCCAGCATCATGAACAGACCTTTCCTTTTACGACCCTCGAGGTCGTAAAAATGGGCCGAACCGTTCATACCGGGCTCTTCAGTTCACCTTCGGCCGCAGACGAACGCATCGCCAATGAGGCCATGGAACGGGTGGGGATCTCACATCTCAAATCCAGACCCTACACCCAACTGAGTGGGGGTGAGGGACAATTGGTCATGATCGCTCGGGCACTTACTCAGGAAACTCCCCTGATCTGCATGGATGAACCCACCGCACATCTCGATTTTCGGAATGAACTGCTTGTTCTCGAAACCATTGTGGAGATGGTAAAGGACCTTCGCATCTCGGTCATCATTGCGACCCATTTGCCGAACCATGCCTTTTATTTCGAAAACCATTCCCTCAAGACAAAGGTGGCCCTGCTTCACAAGGGTACGTTCCTCTCCAAGGGGGCCGCTAAAGATGTGTTGGACGAAGATAGGATGCAGACGCTTTACGGGGTACGCACTGCCGTGGTATCTCACCGCCTTGATCATGGCCGGACAATCAAACAGGTCATACCCATACGCACGATCTAAAGGGAGACCGTGGTCTTTCGCCTTCGGTGAAAGGAATACCTTATGAAATCATTCAATAAAATGCAGAAAATCATGGCGTGTGGTAAGCGAGACGCGAATCGGTGCACACCCGGGATGCCGATGGCCATGTCGGCTATCAAACGATTTATTCACTACAGGGTGCCCCGGAGCTTGTTGGTGGCCGTTGCGGTCCTGCCGGTCCTGATAATCCTTGGACCCCTGTTCGTTCCTTCGGGTGAAGCCGGGCAGAGGGGGGACTCTACGTCCTATGCCGGCCATTCCTTGGGCACGAAAACGGTCACCGATTGCACCGGTCGAAAGGTTGCCGTTCCGTTGAACATTGAAAGGATCGGTTGCCTCTTTGCCTTTACCGGACACGCGGTAGCCATGATGGGAAGGGCTGCGGACATCGTTGCCATCGCCAAGGGCCTTCGGCGGGATGTGCTTCTGAACCGCATGTTCTCCGGCTTCCGCAAGGCCCCGATCCTGAAGTCGGGGGGGGCCGTCAACGTGGAGGAATTACTGCGGGCCGGACCCGATGTGCTCTTTGTGTCGGGAGACATTCGGGCACATGAGGCCGAAATGGAAAAGCTTGATCGATTCCATGTGCCTTACCTGGTCGTGGAGTTCAATAGTATCGAGGCCCAGATGACCGCCGTCACCATGATTGGGGAGGCGATCGGCGCAGAGGAAAGGGCCGCACGATTCAATGCCTATTACCGGGACTGCATTCGGCGGGTCCAGGCGGTGGTGCGCAATATTCCCCAAGATGAACGGATCAGGGTCTATCATTCGACAACCGAGGCAACTGTAACGACAGGAGAACACAGCCTTCCGGCTGACTGGCTGGAGAAGGTGGGCGTTGTCAATGTAATAACCGATCGGACCCTCAGGCGTTTTGAAGGGAAGACCCACACAAGCATCGAACAGATTATGCTTTGGAATCCGGAGGTCATTCTGGCCAACGAGACCGGGGTCGTGAAGTCTATCCTGAATGACAGGAAATGGGCCGCTATCCAAGCGGTCAAAAAAAGGCGGGTACACCAGATGCCCATCGGCATCTCACGCTGGGGTCACCCGGGGTCCCTGGAGATTCCTCTAGCCATCCTCTGGACGGCCAAGACCGTATATCCGGATCGGTTTCCGGATCTGGACATCGCGGCGGAGACCAGGGCCTTTTATCAAAAATTTTTCAGCTATGATCTGTCGGACGAAATGCTCGGCATGATGCTCAGCGGGCGGAGTATGAGGCTCCCTAAGAACAACAGGTATTGAGGAACCCGGATAATAGTCAATGGGTGCATCTCCAAAGTCTTCGCTCTTAGTCCCCTGCAATACCCCTGTCGAAAATCCGAGTCCTGACTTCGGATAGCATTATGTCCTGAATCGAGGACTTCGATAGGGCACTTACTTTACAAAAAACGAAAGGAATTTAAGAGATGAAATTGTTTATCGCGATTGATGATACGGACAACAAAGAAAGCATCGGCACGGGGCGACTCTCCCGAATGCTGGCAGACATGCTCAAAGAAAAAGGCCTGGTGCAAAAGAGCCGTGTGACCAGGCATCAGCTCCTTGTCCACCCGGATATTCCCTACACCTCTCACAACAGCAGCGCCTGCATCGATGCCTCTATGAACGCATGCACCGTGGATGAGGTGTTCGGCCTTGCAAAGGCTTTCCTGCTGGACCATTTTAACGAGGGAGCCAATCCCGGTTTGTGCATTGCCCCCCAGGATGCCGTGCCAAAGGAATTGCCGTCACTCGGGTCCAGCGCGCAGAAGGAAGTCGTCTCCCTTGACGAGGCAAAGGCACTGGCCGCAGCACTCGGCCTTCATGTCTGGTGGGGCGGTGAGACCGGTCAGGGGTGTATCGGGGCCATGTCGGCCGTGGGGCTCAGGAGTACGGAGAATGACGGGCGCTATATTGCCCTCGACGGTATTCGGGATCTCGAAGGGATGTTGCCCGTGAGCGAGATGCTCAGACTGACGGCCATTGATCGTGTTACGACTCTTTCGGGGGACAGCCTACCGTCGGATGCAACCGTGGACACCCAAAATTGGGTCCGGCCGAGCCTGAAAGAGGGCCTCATTACTTTGGAGGTCATTCCCGTGGACGGCCACTGGCGGGCGCCTCACGAGAAAAAAAACAAGAACAAAAAATCGTAACACAAGGCAAGGATTCGAAAAATTACATGCCTTGTCTTTTTGCTTAATTTTGGGGGTGATGAGAATCACGCATGATTTGCCCCAAAAAAGCCTTCCGGCTGCGCCAAAAGATGACGTAAGATCTTTACCTGCGGTCCGCTGGAATGCGGTCCGCAGGATTTGGAATCTTTCGATATCCCAAAAAAGAGAAGTGAGAATCCGTTTGACAAGATGTGGGCAAGACGCTATTTTCTTTACGCCTTTTTAAACATGCAAAAAGGCAACGAAAATATTGATCGGGAGGTAAATATGCTGCATTTATTCCTTTATTTCGAAACCCAAAGTCAGGCGGAACCGGCCTGTTTGTGTGCATTTTCTTGTTTCACCCCTCCCCTTAATTCTTTCGGTGTCCCCTTAAATAATCCTTCCAATAATCGTTAGCGCCCATCCGGAAACAGGCCCTTTGGCACCGGATGCCATCCTCTTCAGGCAAAAGGCTCAGAACCTCGGCAGATCGGTCACGCCATGCAGCGGAGTGGGGTCCATGGCCGTAGCGGTCCGTCCGGAAGAACCGAATTTTTTGGATGGACACGGATTTTGGTAAAAATAAATATATGTAGACTAATAGGACTCATCGCAGGCCTAGCGCGATGGGAGAGCATTATAGAGAACGAGGAGATTATCATGAGCAGCCTATTCGTACCAGAAGGCTACAAGCCGGCCTTAGGTCTGAAACAGACTGAAATCGCCATCAAGGAGATCAAGGATTTCTTCGAGGTCAACTTGTCTTCTGAACTGAATTTGAGCCGAGTCACGCCGCCCCTGTTTGTCAAGAAGGGGTTTGGGATCAATGACGACCTGAGCGGGATTGAAAAGCCGGTCACTTTCCGGGTCAAAGACATGGCCTCCACCGAGGTGGAGATCGTCCAGTCTCTGGCCAAGTGGAAAAGGATGATGCTCGCTGATTATGATATCCCGCACGGTTATGGGATCTATGCCGATATGAACGCCGTTCGACCGGATGAGGTGCTGGACAATACCCACTCCCTTTATGTGGATCAGTGGGATTGGGAAAGGGTCATCTCCCCGGAGGAAAGGAGCCTCGATTTTTTGAAAAGGGTCGTGAAAAAAATTTATCATGTGCTCAAGCGGACCGAGTTTTATATCTGCGAACGCTATCCCCGAATCGTGCCGGAACTGCCTGAAGAGATCGTCTTCATCCATTCGGAGGACCTACAACGGGAATTTCCTGAACTGAGCCCCTGTGACCGTGAAGACAGGGTGGTCGAGAAATATAAGGCCGTGTTTATAATCGGCATAGGGGCGGCGCTTGACGATGGAAAGCCGCATGATTCCAGGGCACCTGACTATGATGACTGGACAACGCCCACGGTGAACGGGTACCGGGGCCTCAACGGCGATATCCTTCTATGGAATCCCGTGCTCCGGGGCGCCTTTGAGATATCCTCCATGGGAATCAGGGTCGACAGAGACGCGCTTTTGCGCCAACTTCGAATGACAGGGACGGAGGAACGAAAGAAGCTTTTTTGGCACAATCGGCTGCTGGCAGGAGAACTTCCCCTGTCTATCGGGGGGGGAATAGGGCAGTCCCGGATCTGCATGTATTATCTTCGAAAGGCGCACGTCGGTGAAACACAGGCAAGCATCTGGCCGGAAGAGACGATCGAAAAATGCAGGGCAAACCATATGTTTCTTCTTTGAAAGAATCTGTGTGTTTTTCTTATAATGAATCCTTCGACGGATGAGGCTGAGTTTGAGTAAAAAAAGGTCAAGTCGCCGTTCGGACTACTTCAGGGAGTTCTTTATCTCGTCGATCAGAGGCGATAAAATAAGTCAAAGGGAGACTTGACCCCTTGCTTTATCAATGCATGCCTCCGCGGGCACCCTTGATATGACTCGCGTAAATACCCACAGGAACCCCTTCGTACGGGGTTCTTTTTTTATATTTTATGGTCTTTGGATCTCTCAGGGTTTTCAATATTTCGATGCTGTGCTTTAAACCCTTGTACTGTTTGGCCATCACTATGGCCATCCCGCTCATCTGGGCCATGGCCTGAACGAAGTTCACGTCTTCCAGGGTGAAATCCCAATGCTCGGATGTATAGATGCGGAGTGCCCCGATCAAACGCCCGCCAATCACCATCGGCACGGAGAGTATTGAGACAATGCCCTCCTTTTTCGCCTCTGCGGGATACTGAATTCTCGGATCATCAGAAACGTCGTAAACTGCTACCGGTCCATCCTCCAGGGATTGAGCGATGGAACGCAAGGCACTGACCGGTCCTTTATTGATATATTCGTCTGTGATGCCAAAGGATGCGGCTACCTCCAGTTCATCGGTCTTGCGGTTGAGAAGAAACAAGGTGCATCCCTTGACATCCAATACGGTTGTGATGCTTTCCACTGTCATAAGGATGACCTCTTCGGGATCCTTGGAATGGGAAATGGCCTTGGTGACCTTGAGCAAGGTGTCATAATTGATTAGTTGTTTTTTCATGGTTTCCTCCTTTCTGTGAGACCTTTAAAGGTGTACTAAAGGAGAATGTAAAAAAAATAAAATTTGTTATGCATCTTGATTAAAAAAGAAATTGGGTTATGAAAAAAGCCGAACTGCCGCTCCGTGGCCTTGACGATGCCACTTTCGGTAGCTCGGCTGTCTTCGTCAATTGAAGAAACGCCTTATGTAATGTGAAGGAGAGGCAACTTGGAAGTTGAAAAATTCGGTTCTAAGACCCGTGGCTTTCCGTCCCCGTCTCGCGACAGGTTTGGCTTTTTAGAGACAAAAACGTGAAGTCCCAACAGAACAGATCTCGCTCTGTCAGGAGGTGGGTTGGCACATTTTAAGTGGTTTCTCCATGCAGTCGCTCCTCTGCATAGCGTTTATGTGAAGGAAAAACTAACTGTTAAAAGATGCTTTTATTCTACAGGGTAAAGAGGGACAGGGTCAATAAAATATTTTGGAGCGAAAATCTCCGTTTTCTAACCGTTTTGATTTTTGAAATCCATTCAGCTATGTATGAGCCGTGACGATCTCTTCTCAACGGATCAAACTCATGCCTGTTTCCATATGTATCTCCACCGTTCTATTCCATCCCTCCTCTCTGTCCTAAATCTCCCCGATTCTCCGTTTCACCGTCTCTCATCCTTCCCCTCTGATATCCTTTATGCCGATTTTGTCTCTTCGGGCACGGGTTCACAAAGAAGGGTCTCGTCTTTGAGTTCTGCCCCGAATCGTTTTACCACCTCTTCTACAGTGAGGGAACGTTTGTCCTCGCCCCTGACGTCGAACTGAACTTTTCCCTCGTGGAGCATGATCATTCGGTTGCCATATCGTATGGCCTGCTGCATGTTGTGCGTTACCATGATGGTGGTGAGATGGTTCTCAGTAACGATTTTTTCGGTCAGATCGATGACCTTGCTCCCGGTCTTGGGGTCGAGGGCCGCGGTGTGTTCGTCCAGGAGGAGCAATTTGGGAAGTGAAAGGGTGGCCATGAGCAGGGTGAGGGACTGCCGTTGGCCCCCGGAAAGAAGACTCACAGTGTCCTTGAGGCGGTCTTCCAGCCCCAAATCCAGCATTTTGAGCATGTCCCGGTAAAAGGTCCGCCTCGACCCGGTCACCCCCCGGCGCAGGCCTCTGTGCTTTCCTCTTAAATCAGCCATGGCCAGGTTTTCTTCGATACTCATGGTGGAGGCTGTTCCCATCAAGGGATTCTGAAAGATCCTTCCCAGGTATTTGGCGCGTCTATGCTCAGGGAATCCGGAGACATCATGGCCGTCCAGGATGATTCTGCCCTCATCCGGGATAAATGTGCCGGCCGTGAGGTTGAGAAGGGTGGTCTTTCCGGCGCCGTTGCTCCCGATCACCGTGACAAAATCCCCTTTACGGATGTGCAGCGTAATGCCGTTGATGGCCACCTTTTCATCCACCGTTCCCTTTGAAAAAATTTTTCGAATACCTTCGTATCGGATCATGGAAATCGGGGTCCTCTTTCAAAAACCAAAAAAATTGATTCTCTCTGAGACCGTGGAGACCACAGGGAACAAGAATGACGCAAAAGACGTTTCAGAATTTTCTCCTCACCCTCCAGGGCTCAAAGGAAGCGAGCGAGAGAATTGCTTTTCAGCATCTTGGGTTTGGAACAATGTGCCCCTGAGAAATACCCCCTTCGAGAGGCCTTGTCACACCCCTCTGAGGTGGAGCTTCCCTTCCTTTTCTTTTTTGAGGGCGGGGACGCCGAGGGCCAGGATGACCATGATACCCGTCGCCAACTTGAGGTCGGTAGGGGCCAGACCCAATCGGAGCCCAATGGAAATAATAAACTTGTAGATGATGGATCCTGTGATGGCCGCAAAGGTCATTCTTCGAACCGTCCTTTTCCCAATCATCGCCTCCCCGATGATAATGGAGGCCAGTCCGGCAACGATCATGCCGATTCCCATGCCCACGTCGGCAAAACCCTGGTCCTGGGAGACGAGGGCGCCAGAGAGGGACACAAAGGCATTGGAAATGCCCAGGCCGAGGACAGTCATGTGGTCCGTGTTCACCCCCAGGGATCGGATCATTTGTTCATTGTCGCCGGTGGCGCGCATGGCGAAGCCGAGCTGGGTGTGAAAAAACATGTCGGAAAGGAATTTAATGCCTAAGGTGACCACGAAAAAGAAAATGATGATGGGAATAAACCGGTTGATCTCCAGGTTTTCGAGGGGGGTCAGGAAAGTGTTCACCGTCAGGAGCTGGATGTTGGACCTCCCCATGATTCGCAGATTGACGGAATACAGAACGGTCATCATCAGGATACCCGCCAGCAGGCTGTTGATCTTGAGCTTGGTATTCAAGAAGCCCGTGCAGCAGCCGGCCAGAAATCCGGCGGCAATGGCGGCTAAGATGCTGTAAACGGGCGGGACACCTTCCATGATGAGGCGAGCAACTACCGCCGCGCCAAGAGGAAAACTGCCGTCTACGGTCAGATCGGGAAAGGCCAGCAACAACTTCTCCAGAAACTGGGCCCCAGGATAATT
>CAZXWJ010000019.1:0-33705 GCA_964644375.1 uncultured Desulfobacteraceae bacterium
TGTGATAAAAATGGCCGTGAATCCTCTCAGACTACGTTTGGGATCTGCCGTAATCTCGTCGGCATCCGTGGACTGCTCTTTTGGTTCGGCCATAGCGAGTTCTCTCCATATAAATCCGGTGATCGCATTATCTGGTGTCCCGCGCCGTTTTTTGATTTTTTTCCGTAATCAATACTTCGACCAGTTGGCCTGCGGCCTTCTCGGAAAGATTCCATTCGTCTCCCTTATAAAGAATGGTGTGATCGACTCCCGGCGTTCCGACGCGCAAGAGAAAACTGCCCAGGGGCTTATTGATGTCCCTGATTTTTGTCCATCGTCCATCCTGAACGATTTTGCCGTGCCCTTTCCAATGCCCCATTCCGGCCCCGAACATCTGGAAATAGGTCTCCACCAGTACCAGACCCTTGCCCCTTACGGCTCGAAACACCTCAAAGACGGGAGCGTGATCCACCGAGTGAATATAACGGAGGGTAAAAGTATTCCCATAGGGCAAGTCCATTTGAAAAAGGATATGTCGATTGTCAAACCCTCTAACGAGGAGCATAGAGCGGGCCATGACCCACGAAGAGGAAAGGGAGGATAGCGTAATGACGAAAATGGCAAAGAAGATGGGTTTAATCTTCATCGGCCTACCGGTCAATGTGAGCCCGAGTCCTAGCAAGGGGATCGGGCCCACTTTGGAAAGACAAGATTTTCTCTGCAACTATTTTGCAATGAGATGATCGGGAACGTTCACGCCCCTTTCCTTAAGGTATCTGATAGCCCCGGGATGCAGAGGAATGACCGAATGTTTGGCGGCGTTTTCCGGGGTGGTGAATTTTGCAAAGGGATGGATTTTGACCATGTAGTCCTGATGCTCGAACACGGCCTTGGTCAACCGGTAGACCATTTCTTCATCCACGTCCGCATTGCAGATAAAGGTGTTCCAGACCGAAGGGTTGTGGACATCATAGTCCTGCCCCCTATAGGTTTTTGACGCGAGGATAAATTCAGAGTAGAAGGGAAATTTATCGATGATTTTTTTGATGTCTTCCGGTGCAAAGGAGATCATCTTGATGTCGTGGGTGGTGGACAGGTCCATCACCGATGAAGTCGGTGCGGCCACGTCCCAGATGCCTACCTCGATAGTTCCGTCCTTGAGGGCATTGGCGGTTTCCGTGAAAGACAGCCTGAATACATTAAAGCTGGAATAGGGGATACCCAGGGCCTCCTGGAGGATGAGATTGGTCTTGTATTCGGTGCCGCTTGCCGGGGCGCCGACCGAGACCTTTTTCCCCTTTATATCGTAGATGGTACGGACCTTCGATTTTTTCAGGGCGACGACGTGATAGTGGTGGGGGTACATCTCGAACATGCCCCGAATTTTTTGGGGTTTTCCCTTGAACTTCCCAATACCGTTGAAGGCCTGATAGGCCACGTCGTTCATGATTTCGCCGAAAAGCGTCTCTCCTCGATGGCAGAGCTTGGTGTTTTCCACGGAGGCCCCGGTGACCTCGGCAACGGCACGAACGCCCTTCACATATTTCGTCCAGATCTCTGCAATGCCACCCCCGTAAGGATAATAAACACCCCCGGTGCCTCCTGTTCCAATGGAGATGAACTGGGTCTTCGCAAAGGCGGATCCGGAAAACATCATGACGCAAAGGATGGAAAGCATTGCAACGGATCCGAACAAGATGGACTTTTTTTCGACATGTTTCATCTTGATTTCCTCCTCATGTGTTGTGGGGTTATCTTAAGGATATTGTCCTTGTCCAGAGGTCGAAAGAGGGCTAATAGCCCACAGTCTTCACAACAACGAGAAGATTCTTTGGCGATTCGACGGTTTTGATAAAGGGAATTTCGACGGTGGCTGATTTTCCCGGTTCCAGGACAGGGGGGTTGCCCTTTCGGGGCACCAGGTAACCTGAAGCCTTGTCCGAGTCCATGAGAAAAATGTTAAGACGGAAACGTTGAGGTTTGTCGCACTGGTTCTCAACGCCTACGGTAAAGATCAGGGATGGTTGTTTTTTGTGCTCGCCTACTTTCCAGTTGAATTGGGTTATTCGGGCCTCAGGGGTGATTTGCCATTCGGTTTGCATCTCAACTGGGTTTTGAAGCGGTTTGGACGGGCCGGCAAAGGCGGTTGGCCAGATAGTTAATGCCAGAAAAACAACAAGGGTTAACCACAGGATTCCGGTTTCTTTTCGAAACATGGAAAAACCTCCTTCTTTTAAGGTTTAAACCTTATTACTCTGGTAAAACAAGCCAATAGTCAAAGAGCGAAAGTTGACGGCTTCGTAAAAAGTCCAACTGTCCCGCCCGGGCGGGATTACGCTTCATCTTTCGTCGCTGCGGCGTACGCTAAGTGCGCCTCACTCCTCAAGATTCGCAAGCCTTGCACGTGGACCTTCTTGCGAAGCCGTCTCATAGCTGACATTTTACGATTTCATCAAAGTTGAGCACCAAAAAAAAGGCTATCAAAACCTCTGATTGAGTGTCAAATAAAATGATTTGAAAAAGTCGGCTATGGGACTTGCGCCTCAATCGTTTCTCCTCGACGCCGGTGGCGTTAACGGGACCCTGGATATGCATCTCATCCCTTGCAGGGGATCAGGTCATCACCCAAATCTCCTGCTTTCAGCAATGATAAATGAGACGCGAATCGGGCTGTGTGTTGAGGTGTAAGCGTCTTTGATTATTGGAATCCTGTGGGATATATTGTATGGTCTTGGGTCGTTGGTCACATCCGTTCCTCACCCTTGTCTTAGTGCTCGCGCCCCGGATTTTTTGTGGTAAGCATGGAAAGGAACGGACCGAACGGCATCCTTAAATTTTGCAACCCCGGGGTCTGATGTCTTCATGACATGCAGCCTTGGACAAAGGGACAGCTTACCGGAGGGAAATGGAATCTCAAAAAACAGCCCAATCGATCGCCACTGATCCGGATATCGTGGCGGCCTATAACGAAGACGCCCTGGGCATTCAGGGCCGTTTTGAAGGGGTCTTTCGTCCCTCCCGTGAGACTGAGATCGCGGATTTCATTTTTCAATGCGCAGGAGATCGGAAGGCCGTTACGGCCCAGGGTCTTCGCTCGTCCCTAACCGGCGCCTCCATGTGCGAGGAGGGATTTGCTCTTTCTCTTGAAAAAATGAATCACATCCTGGACATTGACGTGAAAAACCGCCGGGCAGTCGTGCAGCCGGGAGTGATCACATCCGATCTGCGAAATGCCGCCGCAGAGGCAGGCCTTTTTTACCCGCCTGATCCGACCAGTGCCGATGAATGTACCTTGGGGGGCAATGTGGCGACCAATGCCTCGGGATCCTGCACTCTGAAATACGGGAGCACGAAAGATTGGGTGGAAAGGCTGCAGGTTGTGACCGGGACCGGAGAGTGTCTCGAGGTGAAAGGCAGGACTTTGGAAAAGTACTGCGCCGGGTACGGGGGATTCTACCAGCCCACCCGCCTTTTTCTCGGGTCAGAAGGCACACTGGGAATTATCACCGAAATCGAGGTGTCACTGACTTTATTACCCCCGGACTATTTTCTGGTCATGATTTTTTTCTCGAACATAGGCAGTGCCCTGAACTTCACCATAGAGGCCCGGAAAAATCCCGCTTACTGTCCCCGAAGCATAGAGTTTCTGGATGAGGCCTGCCTCGATATCATTCGGCCTCGTGCAAAGGGGATATCCCTTCCCCGGGAGGCCCGCGTCATGGTCTACTTTGAGCAGGAATATGAAAACGGCAAGGAGAAAGATCAATACCTGGAACAATGGTTCCGTCTCATTGAAAAGCACACCGGACTTTTCAATGACACCCAGGTCGCCTTCGAGAACAAAGAGAAAGCTCACTTGCTGGGACTGCGGCATCATGTGCCTCAAAAAATGAATGAAGAAAGCTCCAAAGCCGTAAAGAGTGGAGGGTGTAAGATCTCCACGGATTGGGCGGTGCCTTACGGAAAGTTGCCGGAGTTGTTCGCCTACTTCGAGACCATCCGGCCTTGTCTCGGGGATATGACGGTCCTCAGGTTTGCTCATCTCGGTGAAGGTCACCCGCATTTTAATTTCATTGCCGGAAATCCGGAAGAAAAGTGTATCGCAGAAGAGGTCGATCTTCTCATGGCAAAGAAGGCCGTCGAACTGGGAGGAACCATAGCCGCTGAACACGGGATAGGTAAATTGAAACGGAACCATTTGCCTTTAGAATATGCAGTTCCTATGATCGAGTCCATGAAGGCCATAAAAAAAGTGTTCGATCCGAATGGCATCCTGGCACCGGGGAATATTTTTAAACAATAACCGTGATTTGTTTTTAACAGATGCCGGGTTCGATGTTCCGGGCATGACCTCTGCAGAGCTGGCTGATCAGATCCTGGAAAAAGGAGAGGTTGCGCTTGTTCCGGGCACGGCCTTCGGCAACAGGGGAGAAGGGTCCCTGCGTCTTTCCTATTCCACCTCCATCGAAGATGGCCGTGAGGGCATGGAACGTATTACCGGGGTCATGAAAGAAATACTATAGTGAATTTTATTTTCAGGAGGGCTATTTCGGCCTTTCTTATCAAAGAGGATTGAGTCATGGCAAAGGTGTTGAGCCTTTTGCCTCTGAAGCGTTTCGAGGACTGCGGCGTCGTCTTTCCTGATGCCTTGGACATGCATTTGCATTTTGAGCACGCCTTGAGTGAAGACGAGGTCATCGAGGCCTGCCGAAAAATGGACTTTTTATTTGTGCCGGCCGTCTTTCCATCCATTACCTCGAGGGTTTTGGAAAACATTCCCACCATACGCATGATCCAGAGTGCCGGAGTGGGATACGACAAGGTGGACGTAACAAGTGCGGCAAGGTTGGGCATCCCCGTTGCAAACTCGCCCGGACACAATAACTCGACTGTTGCCGAGTATACCATGTCCCTCTGAATAAACGAACAAGGTCTTTGATCGGTGCTCGGGAGCTGGATCTCATGCCTTTGATACGGCGTCCCCTGAACCCCCTCCTGCCGATCACCCGCTTTGCAATCTTTCAGAGAGGGCTCGAGACAGGCTCTTGGTCACACCCCATATCTCCGGTATTAACAAAGGGGCCTTTAACCGCATGTTAAGCGCCGGCCTGGACAATATCGTTCAGGTGGCCCGGGGCGGGGACCCAAGGAACGTGGTCAACAATGTTCCATCGGCCCGGAAGCCTTCCTAGGTGAAGATAAATTTTTTCTGTCGAATGCCTGTCGGTATAGCGTGGAAGAAATAACTATACCGGCAGGTCCGTTCATGCTATATACGCTTCGGTTCATCTTGCCTGATCACTGTCTTCAACGTGGTATTTCCCAAAGAAAAGGACCGGATTCGGAAGAATAGCGAAAAAATCCCCACATGAAAGGAGATCAGCCCTTGAGGCCTCATAGCCTTGTCGGAGCCTATACGTGCTTGAGTATCATGGTGGTATCTTGGGGGTTGTCCTTTGTGGCAACCAAGGTAGCCCTTGAGAGTTTCCCACCTTTCACCCTTGTCTTTGGGCGACTTTTTCTGTCTTCGGCCTTTTTTTTGCTCCTGATTTCGAAAACCGGATTCCCAAGATTCACATTAAAGGACCATGCTAAGGTGTTCCTGACCGCATTGTTCGAGCCCGGGCTTTATTTTGTCTTCGAGACGATCGGCCTTCAGTATACCACCGCACCCAAGGCCGCTCTGATCATTGCCACCGTTCCCATTGTTGTCCTGATCTTTGCATCACTCTTTCTAAGAGAGCGGACCGCTCTTTCAAGCCTTGTGGGCATAGGGATTTCCATTGCCGGAATTTTCGTCCTTATCACGGGAGATAGTGATTTTCAGTGGATATTAAGCGGCCATCTCCTGGGAGATGCCCTTATCTTGGGGGCGGTCATCTCTGCGGCATTTTATACGGTTTGCGCCAGGGATCTCGGAAAAAGAAAGTCCGCCTTTCAAATCACGAGCCTGCAGATTTTTTACGGGGCTCTCATGTATGCGCCGGCATTTCTGTGGGAGGCTCCGGACGTTGAATGGTCCGGGATCAGTATGCGCTCCGTGACCGCTCTGCTGTACCTCACCCTCTTTGCCTCCATTGCGGCGTTTCTTTGCTACAATTATGCCTTAACCAGGATTCCCGCATCCAGGGCAGCGGTCTTCATTAACGGCATTCCATTGGTGACTGCCCTGGGGGCCTGGTTTTTTCTGGGAGAAACCCTCACTCTCCTGCAATTGGGAGGTGGTTGTCTTGTCCTGGCGGGGGTCCTCCTGACCAATGTGTTCGGTACGCGAGTCAAAACCGGAAAAAAAGAGCTTCCTGAGACTCCGGCAACCCTGCAGGGACAGGTGCTGTAAATGCGTTGCGCGTGGATGAAATATGCACTTTCGCAATTTAATATTTGATAATGATCCTGGATTTCTATAATACTCATAGGACAATCCAGAGAACAGGAAATCAATGAGAATGTTTTTTGACAAAATTTGGCGTAATTTTTCCCGCGATTTAGCCATTGATCTCGGGACTTCCAATACCATCATCTTTGCAAGGGGAAAGGGCGTTGTCCTTGACGAGCCCTCCGTCGTGGCTATCAAAAAAGACGAAAAGGGGGCGGATCGGGTCCTGCGAGTCGGCCGGGAAGCCAAAATGATGTTGGGGAGAACTCCGGAAAGAGTGGAGGCTATCCGCCCCATGAAC
Organism: uncultured Desulfobacteraceae bacterium; assembly: GCA_964644375.1. GTDB lineage: Bacteria > Desulfobacterota > DSM-4660 > Desulfatiglandales > HGW-15 > CAYNYM01. Next base: position 6,657 of record CAZXWJ010000019.1, read on the forward strand.
GATGGCGTCATTGCGCATTTTGAGATTGCGGAAACCATGCTGCGTCATTTTATAGGTAAGGTTCAACGAAGAAGGGCCTTTATGCGCCCTCGAATTGTCATCGCCATTCCAGTAGGCATTACCCCGGTTGAAAAAAAAGCCGTTCGCGAATGTGCGCGTTCCGCAGGTGCAAGCGAGGTCTTTCTTGTGGAGGAACCCATGGCCGCAGCCATCGGTGCCGGACTTCCTATCACGGAGCCTTGCGGGAACATGGTCGTCGATATCGGTGGAGGGACTACGGAAGTTGCCGTCATTTCCCTTGGAGGAATCGTCTACAGCAAGTCTGTAAGAATCGCCGGGGATAAGATGGATGAAGCCATTGAGCAATACGTCAACCGGAACTACAATTTTCTCATCGGGCTGGGAACTGCCGAAAACCTGAAAATCAGCATCGGAAGTGCCTATCCGGACGGAACCGTTCAGACAATCGAGATTCGGGGGCGAGATTTGGTCAGCGGAATTCCCAAGGTTTTGACGATCGATTCGGATGAAGTCCGGGGCATGATCTCGGAAGAGATCAATGCCATCGTTCTCACCGTGCGCAGTGCCCTTGAGCAGATGCCGCCGGAATTATCGGCCGATATCCTTGATAAAGGGATCATTTTAATGGGTGGGGGCTCTTTGTTGAAAAACCTGGACATACGATTAAGGGAAGAGACCAGGCTGCCTGTCACTGTCACGGAGAATCCCCAACTCTGTGTGGCCTTGGGGGCGGGTAAGGTCCTCGAAAATCTCCCTACACTCAGAGAGGTGATGGTTGACTAGGTTCGGGATGAGTCCCTCAGGAAGGGGTTAAACCGTCTTTCCTGCCCAACGGTCGTGATCGGCCCGTGCCCGGACAGGACGAGGGTATCGTCAGGGAGAGAGAATATTTTTTTGCGAATATCTTCCAGAAGAACCTCCAGGTTGCCTCCGGGAAAATCCGTGCGTCCGATGCTCCCGGCAAAAAGTATGTCTCCGCTGATAAAAATCTGACGTCTTTGCGTGTGCCCTTCCGTTTCGATATCTCCCTCAAAAAGATATCCCAATCCCGTATGGGAATGCCCGCGTAACTCCACAACCTCGAAACGGATGGAGCCAACATCAAGGATGTCACCCTCGCCAATAAAACGGGAGGCCTTTGAAGAAATCCCGGTCAATCCATAAAGGGCCGCCCTCTCTCCGGCTGCAAGGAGCCCCGGACCTTCATCCCTGTGGATCAGAATGGGAGCCCCCGTCCGATCCTGAAGTTCCTTATTGCCCCCGACATGGTCAAAGTGGCCATGGGTATTGATAATGTATTTTACCGTCAAATCGTCCTCTGCCAAGACCTCGAGGATACGCGGCACATGCCCCCCGGGATCGAAAACCGCCGTTTCTCGAGTCTCATTGTCCGCAACGATGTAACAGTTGACCGATAGGGGGCCGACTTCCAGCATCTTCAGAATCATCACAGCTCTCCCACATCAAAAAAATGAGGCCCCATTCGGGCCTGCAATGATTGGTAAAGGTATGCACTATAGGGCAGCCGATGAGGCGTGTCAATGGGGTAACATTTCCCCTTTGAAATTTGAAGGAATCGGAAAAAAAATCCTTTTGTGAAGCTGTGCCATATTAACTGAGAAGAGGAATGAGGGCGTATGAACTACAAGGGCTGGGTGAAAACAGAATTGAAAGGGCTGAGTCAATCTCTTGGATTTATATATACCCCAAGGGAAGAAATTGAAGCGCGTATGTCCTCCATAGGAGAGATGCCGGGGCAATTCGTCGATGCCTACAAGGAGTGCCTGGAAATCCATGACAGTGTTTTGGCTGCGACCCGCCCCGGATCGGAATGCCATGGCCTTTTTCGGGATACCCTGAGGTTCGTCGAAAAATTGGGATATCGGGACAGCTATCTTGGTCACGTGGTCGGTCATGGTATCGGCCTGGAACTGGCGTAATTCCCTTATCTTGCCGAGGGCCATTCTTACCCGTTGGAGGAGGGGATGTCCTTTGCCCTTGAACCGAAGATCGTGTTTCCCGGACAAGGGGCGGTGGGAATCGAAAACACCGTGGTCGTGGCCTCCAACGGGTTTGAGTGTCTCACGCCGCTTGAAACGGATATCCTGCAGACATAAGCGCGGAGATCTTCGCCGTTTTATAGATTAAAATCATTGGAAAATTCTTCAAGGGTCAAGAACCGCCGGAATCCTTGTCTTTTGAATTGAGGGCCTGCTGGAGTTTGTCGCCAAGGGATCCAAATGGACTGCTCTTGCTATTTGAGAATCGTTTCCAGTCACCTTCCTCCTTGAGTCCACCCGGCGCCAGGGTCATCTTGTGATCCTGGATATTTATTTCTTCAACGATGACTTTTATGGGGTCTCCGGGTTTCAATCTTTCAATGGCGTTTTGTTCCCCGAAACCCTTTATCTTGGAACTTGGGAGCAGGCCTGTAACGCCCGGTTTCAGATTTACGAAATAGCCGAATGTCTCCTTCTTTTCGACGGTCCCTTCAATGGCATCACCGACTTTGAATGTTTCCTGAACGTCCGTCCAGGGGTCTCCTTCTGCATCTTTGATGCTCAGGGAAATCCTTCTTTTGTCGGCATCGATTTCCTTTATCAGGACATGGACGCTTTCTCCGACCTGAACGATGTCCTCCGGTTTCACTACCCTTTTGAGGTAACTCATCTCACTGATGTGCACCAGACCTTCGATGCCCGATGCAATTTCCACGAAGGCACCGAATCCGGCGCATCGTTTCACCCTTCCCTCCACCTTTTCCCCCACGTGAAAGGTTCCTTCTATACGATCCCAGGGGTCTCCGGTGGTCTGCTTGAGAGACAGGGACATTCGAGGAGGGCCGCTCTTTTCACCCGGTTCTATCTTGAGCACCTTGACAAGAACGGAATCATTGAGCGTGACGACCTCTTCCGGTTTGTCGACCCTTGACCAACTGAGTTCGGAAATATGGATCATCCCCTCGATCCCTGGTAGAAGCTCTACAAAAGCGCCATAAGGCATGAGTTTGGTCACTCTTCCCTGCAGTTGAGCGCCGACTTGAGTCTCGCTGAGAAATTGTTTTCGTATTTCTTTTTGTTCCCTCTCGAGAATTTCACGTCGGGAGACAACAATGTTTCGGCCGTCTTCCTCGAATCGAATGATCATAAAATGGTAGGTGTTGCCCACGTATTCGTCCGGCTTTTCCACGTATTTGAGATCTATCTGGCTGATGGGGCAAAAGGCTCTTCTCTGGCTGATTTCCACCTGAAGACCTCCCTTGACCTCGGCCTTCACCTTTCCTTCCACAGGCACGGCATTTTGAAAGGCTTCCTCAAGAAGCCGAAGCCCTCCCACTCCGCTAAGTGCCCTGGAGAGCCGGATTTCGTTGCCATTGAAGGAAACGACATATAATTCAAGTACATCGCCGATTTTGTACGGTAATTCCCCATTCTCATCAATGAGTTCATTCCTCTCGATGACCCCGTCGATCTTGGTTCCCGTATCAACATAGATCGAGTCCTTTCCAATGGAGATAATATCCCCTTTGATCTGATCGCCGACCCGTATGTCCTCATTCATGCCATCGCTGTAGGAATCCAGGAGATCGGCAAAGCTCTGATCTTCATCGTTGCCGTGGTTTGAGTTTTTGTCTGACATGTTATGCTCCTTTAAAACGTAGCAATATTAAAATAATGTATAATATGTTTAATGTTTTAATTTAAATTTATTGCCCATGGGTGCTTTTTAAGAGTTCTCTCCATTCTTCAAATTTGTTGTCATTTGCGCCGATCAAAAAGGTCCTTTTAGAGTTTTTTTGAAGGATCCGGAAAATGTACGGAAAAGGTGGTCTCACCCGAGCGGTGGCAGTCTTTGATTTCGACACAGTGATCACACCTGCCGATTCTTCCCGGGCACTGATCCGTGTCCTTGGGAATGAATCGACACCTCGAGGAAGTCATACGGATGTAAAAGCCATAGCGCTCCGAAAATATTTTCATTCTCAGTAGATCCGTTCCCTTACCCCCTGCATTAAAGTCAAAAGGGTTTTTCGATGAGTAGTCCAAGGTGTCCTGGGTCGTGAAGAATGCCCCGAAAACTCTCTTTTGCGATTCTTCGGTCATGCCCATTCCATAATCATGAACCGTGAGCACCGGTCCCCGTTCGTCTTTGCTGATAAGGACATCGATCTTTCCTTCGTCGGGAGTGTTCTCAATCGCGTTTTTGATCAGACCGTCGATCACCTTTTCCAGAATCTCCGGCGGAATATACAAGAGAGCCTCGGGTTCAGAGTGAAACGTTATTTTCACCTGGCGGTGGGAAAATGCTGGTTTGAGTCGCTCCATTCTCACCTTGAAAAATTCGGCCAAATTGATTTTTTGGGGGACCAACTCTTCTGAACTGTAGATCTCTTCGATGCGTCTGCGAACCCGGTCGATCAGGGGGAGATCACCCACCTGCTCCGCAACGAGAGTTTCCAGCTCATCGGTGCACTGATCGAGGAGATGAGAGAGAAAATCTCGAGCCTCATAACGTTTATCCTGCATGATGTCATGGGCCTTATACTGAATTTCGAGGATTCTGTTCAGATTCCTTTGTGCTCGTTCCATGGCGCGTTTCCACGTGTCCTCCCGAAGATCGCAAAGTTTTTTCTCCAGTATCTTGAGATTGGTTGCCAGAATGGAAACCGGTGTCTTTAATTCATGGGACAGGTGGTTGATTACTTTATCTTTTGCACGGTTCAATCCCGTGACTTCTCTATAGGCCTTTTTGATCTCCTCGGAAAATCGAGCGTTTTCGATGGAAAGGGCGACGGTTCCGCTGATCATATTCAGAAGATCCCTATCGGTCTCCTCGAAATCACCCTGTTTTTTATTGATGGCACACAACACACCAATAATCCGGTCAATGCTCTTTAAGGGGACCAGGAGAAGATTTCGCGTGGTATATCCCAGCCTTTTATCCCGTTCGCGATGCAGTTCCGGTTCACTGGATATGTCATTAATGATGAGTGGGTCACCGCGCCTGATGACTTTTCCTGCTACAAGCTGATCCATGGAGAAACGAATCTCCTTCACTCTGTTTTGAATCAGGGGATCGTCATAGGATACGCCAAGAAAATAAAGTTCGTCGGTCGCCGCATCAGGCAGTATGACAAGGGCGCCTTCAGTGACAAGAATTCTTTTGACTTCATTGCTTACGTAATCCAGGAGTTCTTCGAGATCGGGATATTCAGGAAGGGCGGTGCTTATTCTGAGAAGGGCTTCGTTAATTCTGTAAGCCTTTTTGATTTCCTCGGAAAACCGAGCGTTTTCGATGGACAGGGCGACGGTTCCGCTGATCATATTCAGAAGGTCCCTGTCGGTTTCTTCGAAATCACCCTGTTTTTTGTTGATGCCGCACAACACGCCAATAATCCGGTCCATACTCTTTAAGGGGACCAGAAGAAGATTTCGCGTGGTATATCCCAGCCTTTTATCCCGTTCCCGATGCAGCTCCGGTTCACCGGATATGTCGTTAATGATGAGTGGTTCGCCGCTTTCGATAACTCTTCCCGCCACCAGTTGATCCGGAGAAAATCGGATCCTTTTTACCCGCACCTGCGTATCGGCGGCATCATAGGCCGCCCCGACCACGTAAAGGTCCAGGTCTTCCTCGTCGCGTAGGATGATAACGGCCCCCTCTGTATCTAAAAGGCGCTTTACCCCGGCATTGATATAGTCCAGAAGTTCTTCGAGATCAGGGTATTCCGGAAGATCCCTGCTTATTTTAAGAATGGCCTCATTGTTGCGAGCGATCCTTTTTTCCCGTGATATGTCCTGAAGAATCATCAATTGACATGTCGGGCCTTGCTCTGTTTCAGCGTATACGGTCGCCTTGATGGAAACGTCCAAAATTTTACCTTCCTTTGTCAGCCGTTTCGACTCATGGTGGATGATCCTTTTTTCCCGAAAGAGGCGTTTGATATTCTGAACGGCCTCATTTTCGAGATCCGGAGGAACGTAGGGAATCTTTTTCCCTCTCAGTTCCTTCAGGGTCCAACCGAAGGTTTCCGTGAAGGCAGCGTTGAAATAGGAGACCTTTCCTTCCGTCGTGAACAGGACAACCGGTGAAGGGAGAAAATCCAGTAACGTCCTGTATCCTAATTCAGACTTGCGTAACGCCTCTTCGGCGTCCTTTTTTTCAGTGATGTCCTGGAGGGTTTCAATGGCACCGATAATTCGGCCTTCGTCATCTTTCAGAGGGGCGGCAGTAAAAAAAAGCCACCTGCCTCTTTCCCAGAGATCGGAAAAGAAGGCTTCGGCCTCGTAGGCGCCTTCTATGGTCTTGGCATGTCTGCATGTTCTACCGTAATAATCGGCGATTTTCGTTTCCGTAGCGCCATCCACGATGAGATCGGCGAGGACCGGTCTTTTTGCAGGATAGAAGGCCAACCATTGTTTTTTTGTGCCGATAATCTCACTTGCGGAAATACCTGTGAGGTTTTCAAATGCCCTATTACAGTGGACGACGACATGCTTGTCGTCGATAACAAAAGTCGGAATCGGACTTCCCTGAACGATTTGGGAAAGCCGCTTTTGACTTTTACTGAGAGGCTTTGCATCCACTCTGCTCTTGGAGGTCTTCGGTTCAAGCCCTTTGGCTTTCCTTTCCCGTATCTTTTCGTGGTCCGACCTGTCGGTCATCGACTTTTCCCCCGGGCGAATACCTTAATCTGTAAGCATAGGGCATGAATAGGGAAATCTCAACTTCATTTTTTTCGCCTGATGACATCTCGCCCCAGGATTGTCGTTGCGTCACTGGTAAACTATGTCAAAAAAACACAGTCTGCTTCAATCGGGCTTGTATCCTTTTTATATCCCTGGTAGGATGATCCCCGTAAATTGGGGCGTGTCCATCCTCAAAAGATCTGAACGACGCGGGATGCGTTGGTGATCGCATGAATCCGGTATTCTTGCTGGATGAGCCTTCGTTTGCAGATGTGTCCTGATGGGCTTATATCAATAAAATAAATGATAATTATATATTATTTATAATATTTAACCTCAAATTTTCTTTTGTCGCCCGTGTTCAGTCGAATCCATGGGCGGCTTCGGAATTGATATCTCACTGTTGCCCTCTGGTATCTCTATTGGGCCTTCGAAGGCCCCTTGAGTCTTGGAATTATTTAACGATACTAATCAAAAATATACCAAAACAATTTGGAATAGTGATAAAAGAGAGGGGCGAATTTAAAAGGTGTCCGAAAGCAAGAAACAGAGTAAGGGAATTGATTCCATCCAAGGGACGCTCAAGGGAAGCGTCAGATTTGAAGTTTACGGTCACGCCATGATTGAAAAGAAGGTCAAGGTGAGCGGAAACAGCGGACGGATTTACTTGCCGCCTGACTGGGTGGGACATCATGTTAAAATCGTTAGATTAGACTAATTTAATTCGGAGGTTTTAGGTTTGTGGATGAGATCCTGATCAGAAAATTAAGGAAAGAGGATGCCGATGCGATTATTCGAATTGAAGAAGCGATTACCCAGGTACAGGACGGGCTTGACCTAAAACAAATTGTGGAAGAGCAAGTACACAGAAAAGGGGATGCCAGTTATGTGGCGGTACTGGAGGACAGGATCGTAGGATACATGATCAGCTATATCACCACCGGCAATTTTGGAGTGAACAAATGTGCATGGATCAGCGTGATGGGGGTTGATCCTAATTATATGGACCGCGGGATCGGTAAAGACTTGGGGGAAAGGATATTTGAAAATTATAAGGAGCAGGGCGTTAAGGAAATTTTCACGACGGTTAATTGGGATCATACGGATCTGCTCTCATTTTTCAAGACCCTGGGTTTTGATAGAAGCAATTTTATTCATTTGAGGAAGGCCCTTGAATAATGGGCGTTTTTTATGGAAATGTCTCTTTGCCGGGAATCTCGGTAGCCGGACAGGAAGATGATCGGCCATCGTCGGAAGCTACGGCCTGAATCAGACAACAAGGTGAATCGCACAGAAGGTCCACTGAGCCACCGTTCTGCACAGCAGGTTGGTCTGCTGAATTGAAAGACGGGATCGGCTCTTAAAAAATCAGTTTGTCAAACCTTACTCGGATAAGACCATCCCAAGTTCTTTTTTTCTGAAAGGACCATTAAGGTTCTGCGAATACGCATCTGAAGACTTGAAGAATAAGGCGGTTAATTGTGGGCCAGGAAAAAGAAGAAAAAGATGCATCTGTCGAGGTTCCTAAGGGCAGTGTAAAATTCGAGATCTTCGGCGAAGAGATCATCGAAAAAAAAGTGAAGAGGAGCGGAAACAGCGGGAGAATCTACCTGCCCCCGAAATGGGTCGACCACCAGGTAAAAATCGTCAGAATGAATTGAACCACATCGAAGACATGGCAAGCGCCTTGGATGTGGCATATCGTGACGTTTCGGGCCTCAGCTCCCTTTTATCCGTGATCAGTTAATCAGCGCTTGCGTTGGTGCTGGAATTCTCCCGCCAAAACGAATGAAGTCATCTGACCCGCCGTCTTTCCTGACGGGGATGATTGTAGCAGACCCCAACAAACCGCCAAAATGTGCCTTGTCTCCCGCCTTTTTCCCGGGTACGGGAATGAGACGTGTTGCCGTTGTCTTTCGGTTGATAACTCCTATGGCCATCTCATCGGCAATAATGGCCGCAATGGTTTCCGCCGATATGTGTCCCGGCAAGGCCACCATGTCGAGGCCGACGGAGCATACGCTGGTCAAGGCCTCAAGTTTCTCAAGGGAGAGATAACCCTGACGCGCGGCCTCGGAAATGTTAATATCTTCGCTGAGTGGAATAAAGGCTCCGCTCAGGCCTCCGACATAAGAGCTTGCAAAGGCCCCTCCCTTCTTGACGGCATCATTGAGAAGCGCCAGAATCGCAGTAGACCCGGGAACGCCGATGCTGCGAAGCCCCATGCTTTGAAATATTTCTCCCACACTGTCTCCCACGTTTGGTGTAGGAGCCAGGGAGAGATCCACTACACCAAACGGAACGCTGAGTCTCCGGGCAACATCCCTGCCGATAAGTTCCCCCACCCGTGTCACTTTAAAGGCTGTCCTTTTGATGATTTCAGAAAGCTGGCCGAGGTCCATTTCGGGATTGTCGGATCGTGCGCGGTCGATGGCCTTTTTCACCACACCCGGTCCGCTGACTCCCACGTTGATGACCGCGTCCGGTTCTCCTATCCCGAGATAGGCGCCGGCCATAAACGGAATATCCTGGGGGATGTTCGCAAACACACACAGTTTGGCGCAGGCAAGACCGTCGGATTCGGCCGTATATTCCGCAGCCGTCTTAATCGTTTGTCCCATCAGGCTTACGGCATCCATGTTGATTCCCGCCCGGGTCGAAGCCACATTGATCGAGGCACAGACCCTCTCGGTCACGGATAAGGCTTCAGGGAGCGATTCGATGAGAGACAGATCACCCTTTGCGAGCCCCTTTTCGACAAGGGCGCTGAACCCTCCGATGAAATCTACACCGATCTCCTTTGCGGCCCCATCAAGAGTCTTCGCCACATCGACCAGTTGTGCCGAAGAAAACGGCGCTCCCGCAACGGCAATAGGGCTCACTGCGATCCGCTTGTTGACGACCGGTATGCCGTATTTGTCCCCCACCTCATCACATATCCTTACCAGTTCTCTGGCCAATCGACCGATCTTGCGGCGAATCCGGCCGGTGAAATGGGTGATGTCGTGGCTGGTACAGTCCAGCAGGCTAATTCCCAATGTCACGGTTCGAACGTCGAGATGTTCGTTCTTGAGCATCTCCAGGGTGGCGAGAACGTCTCGGTCGCTAAGCATAGAATCTCCAATTCGGAAAAGGCTGTTGATTGTGACGGAAAAAGACCATGCAGGGACTTGACGGTTGCTTAAGCCCGATGAATCGCCTCAAAAATGTCTCTGTGCTGAATGCTGAGATCCAGTCGTAATTCTTCGGCTCTTTCCCTCAAGGCCTGCCGGAAGGCCTTCTGGTCAATGCTTACGGGGACATCCACTTCATAGATGACAACTGAATTTTTTTCGGGATCCTCGACACTTTTACGGGCCAGGGCCTTCAGGTTGGTAATGTTGGATCTGAACCTTGCCATAATCTCGGTAAGTGTTGCGATCAATCCAAGGCTGTCGGGCCCTGTGCTGGTAATAACGAATGGTTCACTCACCCCGGGGGACTGGGGCTCACGAGCAGATCCCATGGGTTTCAGAAAGGCATAGAGTCCAAGGGGCCTTAAGCCTCGCCGTAACCTTGAGAGGAGATCGTCGGTATCAAGATCCTCGGGCATGGAGACAATAAAAATAGCCGCAAATTCCGTCTGCAACGTGGTTTGGCTTGCATTCTCGATATTGCAGTGATTTTCAGAGAGAATCCTGGAAACCGCGGCGACAATACCCGGACAATCTGTGCCTAGAATGGAGATGACGACCTTTCTCATCGATTCAGTCTCTCCTGCAGTATGAAAGAGTAAAGTATCCCGGCCTATTCGAAATCCCGTTACGCCGGGAGGGATGTAGTTTTTTGAAACGTAAAAAAATAAAATACCCCTCGCCTGTTTAAAAGTCAACATATCGGAATGATCTAGACCCATTGCCCGATTCGCATATCATTGCTGTAATTATGTTATTTGTGACATTCCCTGATCACCCGCAAGGTGTGAGATGAAAGCGTTCGATCCTGCTTGCGGCGGATCAGGGAATGAGGGAACCTGAAAGGTTTCTTTTTTAAGGTCTTTTGAGGGCTTGACAAGGAAGTCTTATCGGTGATCATATAGTTTTTTTTGAGCACCTCACTGTAAAGGTGCCTATTCTGACACTCAGGAGGCAGTCGTGCCGAACATAGGGAAACTGCACGTATTGACGGACGTCACATTGCAATCCCGGTTTTCACACGTGGAGCTGGCCCTCCAAGCCATCGAGGGAGGGGCGGATACCGTTCAATTTCGTCAGAAGAGTGGTTCCACAAGGGAGTTGATTGATATTGCACGCCGGATGAAAAAAGTATGTCAAGAAGCCGGTGTAAGCTTTATTGTCAATGATCGGTTTGATGTCGCCCTTGCCGCTGAAGCAGACGGCGTGCATCTGGGGCAGAAAGACTTCCCCATCCCCCTGGCTCGGAAGATTCTTGGGCCGGAAAAAATTATCGGAGGCTCTGCGTCGACCGGGGAAGAGGCCCGAATTTGTCTTTCAGATGGGGCGGATTATGTGGGTTTCGGCCCGGTATTCCTCACAACCTCCAAGGAGGACGCCGGACCGGTGAGCGGTATCGAGCAATTAAAAGAAATTGTGGAAAGCATACCCCTGCCAATTATCGCCATCGGCGGTGTTACAAGGGAAAACGCTCCGGCCGTCATGGCGACAGGTGCTGCGGGTATTGCCGTGATATCCGCCGTTTGCTGTCAGGATAATCCTATGGAGGCCACAAGGGAGTTCTCTGAGGCCATGTGCAAGAGGAGGTTGCGGGGACGCGATGTCTGAGACACTGGCAAGCATCGGGGAATTCGGGCTTATCGATTGCATCCACAGACTCATCGAGAAGGAGGGGGTTACGCATTCCGATGTGAGGCTGGGGATCGGAGATGATGCTGCCTCATTTCGGCCCCGGCAGGGATATGAACTTCTTGTGACCTGCGACTGTATCGTCGAAGGGCGGCATTATCTTTCCGAGTATATTACCCCCTATGATCTCGGCCGGCGCGCCATGACATTGAACATCAGTGACATCGGCGCCATGGGCGGCCAATCCCTTCATGCTTTCGTGTCCCTGGGTTTGAAGGGGGAGATGCCGGTTGCAGACATTGAGGCCATGTACCGCGGGTTTCTTGCCGAACTGAATCCCCTGGGGGCCGGTATCCTTGGTGGAAATCTGACAAAGGCCGTCGGAGCCATGTTTATAGACATCACCCTGATCGGAGAAGTGGAAGAGAACCTCATTGTAAGAAGATCGACCGCCAGGGAGGGCGATGCCATCCTGGTGACGGGATATCCCGGTCAGTCTGCGGCCGGGTTGCATCTCCTCTTGAAGGGAAAGCCGTCGGCGGAACTCCTGTCCCATCCCCTGGTCCGCGAATACAATATGCCCTCCCATCGCGCTCTGGAGGGTCGGGCCGTCGCCCTTTTGGGACAGGCCGGTGCAATGATCGATACGAGCGACGGCCTTTTGGGAGACCTTGGGCATATCTGCGACGAAAGCGGAGTGGGTGCCGAGATTTTTCAAAATAAACTGCCCGTAAGCGACGCATTACGCGAGGCAGCCTCTCGGTTAGAGAAAACGCCTGTTGATTTGGTTATTGGAGAAAGCGACGATTACGAACTCATCATGACATGCCCACCAAAAAGTGTGGAAGCACTTCGTTCGGCAATCACTTCGGTCAGCAACGTGCCCGTCTCGGAAATCGGTACGATCGTAAACCGGGAACAGGGCATAAGAATGGTACTTCCCAATGGCACCGGACGTTCCCTTCGCGCTGCAGGGTGGGACCATTTCAGGTAACCCGGCTCGTGCAGGCATTTGAAACCCGATCGATTGAGCGTGTATCACTGTCGATATGGAAACGGATTAAGATCTTAAAGAGTCCCGGGACGGGAAGAGGGAGAGTCGAATGTTCAATTTGGAGATGGCCCAAAAGGCCGCAAAAAATCTTGAAGACCTCAGGGGGAAAAAACCCCTGATCCACAATATTACCAATTTCGTGGTCATGAACTCAACTGCGAATGCACTCCTGGCCTGCGGAGCGTCTCCCGTCATGGCCCATGCACCGGAGGAAGTGGAAGAAATGGTTTCCTTTGCGGGTGCACTGGTGCTGAATATCGGAACACTTACGCCTTATTGGATAGAGTCTATGCTAAAGGCGGGAAGACGCGCCAATGAGCTCGATATCCCGATTATACTGGACCCTGTGGGGTCTGGAGCGACAGGGCTTCGTACCGAATCGGCAAAGCGCCTCATCGATGAACTCACGATAAAGGTCGTTAGAGGAAACGCCTCCGAGGTCCTCTCCCTTGCCCATGAAAATTCCAGGACCAAAGGGGTGGACGCCATACACAGTGTGGAGGAGGCCGCCGAGGTTGCCGGGCCGTTGGCAAAGGAACTGCGAACCACGCTTGCCATTACGGGAGCCATTGATCTCGTGACCGACGGAGAAAAGGCCTATCACGTATTAAACGGGCACGAACTGATGGGCTATGTCACGGGGACCGGCTGTACGGCATCGGCGCTGATTGGCGCATTTCTTGCCGTGAATGATAACCCCGCTGAAGCCGCAACCACGGCCTTGGCATATTTCGGTCTTGCTGGTGAAAAGGCTTCTCTAAGGGCAAAAGCGCCGGGGAGTTTTCAGGTAGCCCTGATCGACGCACTTTTTAGCATGAAAAAAGATGCTCTGCGGGAAGGGGCGAAGATTCAGGGGTAGATAGCAGGTTACTATCAAAAGATGGTCTTCGAAAAAAAACGTCCTCCCTAAAAAGAAAATCTCTGAAGGACATACGGATGGTGGATTCCAAGAGAAAAACGTTGTTTTTTGTCTTTTGCTGGCTGGGGATGGTCCTCTATTTTAGCCAGCGCTGGATATTGGGCCCGGCCATACCCACAATGATGGATTACTTCAGGGTCGATAAGACTACTCTTGGGATGATAGGTTCTGCTTCTCTGTGGGGGTACATGTTGACGCCCATCGTAGCCGGGATGCTTTCAGATCGTTTCGGGAGAAAATACACCACGCTTGCCGGAATTTTCGGGTTTTCTATCCTAACCGCCGTTTCCGGTCTCATGAACAGCACGGGCCAGCTCTTTATAGCCCGCTTCATCACAGGGATTGCGGAGGCCTTCTTTTTTATTCCTCTCATGGCCTTAACCCTTGAACTTTTTCCATCCAGACCCGGTTTCTATCTCATGTTCATGTCTTCAGGATCGTCTCTGGGGTGGTTCACGGGGCCGGCATTGGCAGGTTGGCTCTTGAGTCTTTCGGGGTCCTGGCGGATGCCTTTTTTGGTAATCGGCATTATCGGCATCACCGTGGCTGCTTTCATGCTTGTTTTTTGGCCGGAACAGGACAAGCCTGTCCTGGCAGGCCCTTTTTACGACCGAAGTATACTGGAAATCAAGAATCTGATGATGCTTGCACTTCTGAGTCTGGTTGCCGCTTTTCAAATTTCCGCTGAGTTCGGCTTCACTTTGTGGCTGCCAACCTACCTCGAACTGGAAATAAAAATGGGAGTTGCGGCTGCAGGAATGATTGCCGGTTTATACGGTGTGGGTCAATTCCTCGGGCGTCCCGTTCTCGGGTGGGTTTCAGACAGACTCACTTACCGCCCGGTCGGGATCATAGGGTCCGGGATATTTTGCGCATCACTCATCCTCATGCTGAGTGTAACCAGTTTGCCCCTAAAGGGCTATTTAATCTTTCAAGCAGGGTTTATCGGAGCCGCGGTCATGGGCGTGCTATGGACCTTCACGGGTTTGCTTTTTGTCTCATCAAAAGGTCTGGCTCTCGGGATTATCACGACCATCGGGTATGTGGCGGCATCCCTTTCACCGATTCTGATCGGGTATATAGGGGACCACTATTCCGTTTCCAAAGGGATTTGGTGCATCTGCATACCGGCCGCAATACTGGCCGGGCTAGCCCTGCTCGCGACCTTTCTCATCAGGCCCACCCTGCTGAAGAGGGCATGATTACCCCTTCATTGCGTCGAAAACAGGGATGGGATGTATGAAACCCTATTTGAAAAGGTTATTGGGAAACATCCGGAGGTTTGTAATGGTCGAAGACGAATGGGGAAGTGATTCTTCCGTGCAGATGATGCGGCAGGTTTTTCGTGAAATGGAACAGGCCCAATCGGCATTCTTTAAGCGCTTGGACATCTCATCCTTGGATCGAAGGATCTCCAACTGGCGTCGACCGGCAAGGCTTTTGTTTGAAAAGGCATGGATAGAAGCGAACAGATCCGGGGTGGATGTCACGGCAAAAAGGGCAGGTTCCATATATCTTTTCTGCCTTGCCAACCGCATGCAAAGGGAAGGGGTGGATATTCCTGATGGCACATTGCCCTGTGACGCGGATATCGAAAAATTTGTTCGAAAGGTTATACCATGATTCGTTTGAGATTGTTTGGACGCTGCCGCATCTACCATGATCCCGTGAGCCCGGTGCTTCGGGCACCTGCACAGGTCGGCTGGGAGGCATGGTTTCGGGACATTGATCTGGTGACCCCTCGCAAGCTGAAGGGTAAGGAATTGCTCATGCGAACCAGAGGGTGGTGGACGGTGGACCCCGATGAGGTTGCGGGCATCATCGAACCTCACGGGCGGCTCGTCGTGGGCGATGCCGGTGAACTCATGGTGGAGTTCCAGTCACAAGAAGACATAGAGACACTCTCGCAGGCCCTTTCAGCGAAATTCGGAGAACAGGTTCTTCTCTCACCGTGAAAGATCCGCCTGACGCGCCTGAGACCCTGGAGCAGTTGTTTTTCATGTGGAAAAAATCGGGTTCGAACGGGAACGAATGTTTGATTTGTCGGATAAAATCAGGAAAGAAAAATAAGCACTCATCGTCTTTGCGCCGGGAGGGAAGCGGTCTTACCCGTCACTGCAGGATATTCCGATACCCGCCCGGGTGTTGAAGGTTTTTTCCTGCCACAACGCCTTTTGACCGATCGGGCGAACCTCATCATCGCTCGGCATCTGCCCGGTCAAGGGGCCGATCAGACGGACAATCGGTCATCGCAATGCCGGCGGCGGCCATATTTTCATCTCACCACTATAGAAAAAGGGAAGATCGGGGTAAAGGGTTCACTCAGAAAGAGAGTCTATGCCTCGAAAGGCATGTATTCAAGCTCGAGGGCATCTGAGACCGCCTTGTAGTGGAGTTTGCCCCTACACAGGTTAACCCCCTTTCTCAGGGGTTCATCCACCTTGACGGCTTCCCGAAAGCCGAGATTCGCAAGCCTTAAGATATAGGGCAGGGTCGCATTGGTCAGGGCGAAGGTGGAAGTCCTCGCAACGGCACCGGGCATGTTGGCGACGCCGTAATGGCAAATTCCGTCAATATCGTATACGGGATCATCGTGATAGGTCGGCCTGATGGTCTCGACACACCCCCCTTGGTCAACGGCAACATCGACAATAACAGCACCCGGTTTCATTTTTGTGAGCATATTCCTTGTGATGAGATGAGGGGCCTTCGCGCCGGGGATCAATACCGCACCTACCACAAGGTCCGCCTTCCGGACCTGCTCTTCGATGTTCTGCTGATTAGACATGAGGGTGCTCAGGCGATTGCCGAATATATCATCCAGGTATCTCAAGCGCTCCATGTCGATATCCATGATGGTCACGTCCGCCCCGAGTCCCACTGCTATCTTTGCGGCGTTGGTTCCTACCGTGCCCCCGCCGATGATCACAACCTTGCCGGGAGACACCCCGGGGACCCCGCCGAGAAGGATGCCACGCCCTCCGTTTTCTTTTTGAAGGAAATAGGCGCCCACCTGGACGGATACCCTTCCTGCCACTTCACTCATTGGCGTCAACAGGGGGAGGGAACCGTCGGGTAACTGTACGGTCTCGTAGGCAATGCCGATGCAATGGCTCTTTAGGAGCGCCAAAGTCAATTCCTTTGCCGGTGCCAGGTGGAGGTAGGTGAACAGCAGTTGATCCTCACGAATAAGCGGCCATTCCAGGTCCAGCGGTTCCTTGACCTTAATGATCATTTCCGAACCGGCATAAACCTCTTCGATGGTGTTTTTGAGCTCGGCACCAGCATCGGCATATTCTTCATCTGTAAAACCGCTTCCAATGCCAGCCGTTTTTTGCATGTACACCTTGTGTCCCGCGAGCCTCAGTGCCCGTACCCCTGCCGGGACCATCCCAACCCTATGCTCCGCCTTTTTTATCTCCTTTGGTACGCCGACTATCATGTTGGCCCTCCCGTTTTGTATGTTTGGTTTTCCGTTTATTTTGTGAGAATTTCATTGTCTTCGGAAAGCAGAACCCATTTTCGCTTACCCTTCATGATCATAAACGATTCACTGACACGTATTCCTCCCAATTTAGGGACCTCATTAACCAGAAAGTGGTAAAGGTCTTTCATCCCCTTACGCAGAATGACTTCGACGATGATATCGTATTGACCGGTCACCGCAACCGCCCAGTGGACCTGGGGGAGGTCCGATATCTGTTCAAGCCTTTCATCCAGTTCATGATGCCTTTCGAGGCGGATACATACCAGGGCCATATTGATGCCTTTGAGATTGAAAGGGTTCAAGAGACCGGAGACCCTCAAGATTCCAGCCTGAACAAGGGCCTCAATGCGACTTCGTACGGTTGGAGGGGTAATATTGAGCCGTTCGGCAATGTTTCCGGAGGGCAGGCGACCTTCCTTTGTCAGCACTTGGATCAGTTTCTTATCCAAGGCGTCCAGTTCATCTTCCTTCATGATTCATCTCCGGGTATGAGAGTGTTATTCGGGAAGAGGGATTGATTTCAGAAAGTTCGTATCTGCAAAAAAAATATTGACGATAGAAGTTGTTGAAATTTTCAAATAAGAAAGGGTTGAAGATATTAGTATTTCATATGGAAAAAGGCTGTCAAGCTATTTTTTTATTTGAATGATTTTTTGTTTTTTGCTTTATTTTCATCTCCCGCCTTCAAAAAGGAAGCATTGCTGCACGATTACGGATGCCCGGGTCGTTTTCTATCAGTGCGGAGGGACTATCATCTGAATCTTTTGTAAGGGATCTTGTGGGCATCTAAAAGAGAGGAGAAGGGAGGCCAGGATACTTTTCTTTACTCTGGGATGATCGCCGAGCAACAAGGCGTAATAAATAAAAAATTTTCAGACCATAGGTCCTTTTAAGAAGCCGGCCCCGAATGCTTCGGCGCCGGCTTCTTTCTTGATTTTATCCCTTGATGATTCTGGGGATCATCATGTGATGATGCGGACAGATGGACTTGGGATTCTGATAACAGCATCCCGCAAAGGCCTGGATATACTTGCGCATGTCCGCATAGGACACGATCTCATCCACAAAGCCCCTGTTTGCACAATAAATGGGCCTGGATTTTTTTTGATATTCCTGGGCCAATTCATTCATCTTCTCAATAGTGGGCTGGATAGATCGCCCCGCATCCTTTTCCTTGACCAGCCTTCTGGAGAAGGAAGCCGCCGCAGCCGTTTCGCCGTGCATCACGTAGATTTCCGTGGTGGCGGTCCCAAGTGTGAAGGCATTATGGTTATTGGCTGTCGGTCCACCCATGATGTAATGGGCAGCCGCAGTCCCTTTTCTCAAAGTGATCATGATCATCGGGACATCGGTCTGTTCAATGGAATAAATCAGGGACTGGCCAAGGCCTAAAAGTTCCGCCTTTTCGGCAATATCGCCCACATCGATTCCGCTGGTATCCTGGAACCATACAATAGGCACACGATCGCGACCGCAGAGGGTCACAAACTCGTTCATTTTGATGAGGCCCTGACGATACAATTTGCCGCCGATACCGGGGTAGGGGGCATACTCGGGATACTTGGCGCCTAGGAATCCCTGGCGGTTGCCGATAAAGCCAACCAGCAATCCGTCGATTTTGGCCAGACCCGTATAGACCTCCGGGCCGTATCCGGGCCTGAACTCCATGTGTTCGCTGTTATCAAAGATGCGGGCCAGTATTTCATCAAAATTATAGCTGCGCTTTTGGTTGAAGGCGATGATGGAATTGATGTCTTCCCCAGTGTATTTAGGTTCTTTGGGATCATCTACACGGAAAAAATCGGGGTCATAGGATGGGGACATGGTAACATGCCTCTTTACGGCGTCGAGCACGCCAAATTCCGTGTCATAGACCTCTTTGAAAAACCCCGTCTCATTGTAATGAATGGGGACACTGCCCGGGGGCACCTGCTTAAAATGCCGGGTCGCATCGATAAGGGCCTCTGCGTTTTCGTCGTCAAAATAACCCTTGGGACTCATTCCGCCGACGATGCCGCCGCCGCCTACCGCGATGTTGGCATCCTTATGGGCGATGAGGATGGTGGGGCTGATGCCCTGATAACCGCCGCCTGCGGGGTTGGTGCCGTATATACCGGCGATGACTGGAATGCCCAGTTTTTCCAGTTCCGCATGTCGATAAAAGGTCGTGCCATTACCCCTGCGGTTCGCATAGACTTCTTCCTGCTCCGTCAGCTTTACACCGCTACAGTTGACGACCCAAACGAGAGGCACATGGAGTCTTTTTGCAATATCCGTGACCCTGAGCTGGTTGTCGGCCTGGCCTGCGATCCAGGCACCGGCCATGACTTTGTTATCAAAACCGATTACCACGCACCATTTGCCGTTGATTTTGGCAAGGCCGTCGATCACGCCGGTGGTCCCCTCCTCGTTGGCGAGGGGATTGTAGAGCGTGTGAAGGGGACACCATGTCCCGGGATCGACGAGGTATTCGATCCTTTCCCAAATCGTCGTCTGGCCTCTCTGTTTGATTTTCTCCGCAGGGATACCGGCGTTTTTTACGGCCTCTACGGCTTCGGCCACTTCTTTGTCTACCGCCGCGATTTGATCCCTGTTTTCCTTTGCTTGTTCAATTTGTTTATCCGTCAGTGCCTTTCCAATCGGTTGCATGCTTTGAAAATAAGGATGCATTGATCTGCTCATTGTTCCCTCCTAAACTCATGTTTCATGAAAGTGACCCTCTCCGGGTCGTCATTCGAATGTCACGGTCTCCGGCCTAGCGTGTGCTGATGGTTCGGAGAGGGCCGCTTGTTTCGATTCAATGGTTTACCTGTTTGCCTTCCTGATGCCAAGCTGATCCGTACCCACAATCATCTTGCAGACATTGGTAGATCCCTCAACCATAAAGTAGGGAGGCGCATCACGGTAGTAACGGGCAACCGGGTACTCGGTAGAATAACCGTAGGCGCCGAGAATCCTCATGGCGCATTCCGCCGCCTTCATGGCAATCTCTCCGGTGATGTATTTTGCCATGGCTACTTCCAAGTTGTTCCCCAGGTTTCCCTCATCTTTCTGACAGGCCGCCTTATACACCATGAGACGAGCCGCCTCGATTTGTGGCGCCAGGCTGCCGACCATTTCCTGGATCATCTGGAATTTTCCGATAGGCTGGCCGAACTGTTCCCTCTCCATGGCATAGCCGACGATGGCGTCCAAACAGGCCTGTGCCAGACCAACACCACCTGCCGCGGCAGAGAGTCTCGACTGGGCCAATGAGCCGAAGACGATTTTAGCTCCGTCACCGGGCTTGCCCAGGATATTTTCTTTAGGAATCTTGGTATCTTCACAATAAAGTTCACCCGTGGGCGTTGAGCGTGTCCCCAGCTTGTCCAGATCCGTGGTGGTAATCCCGTTGAAATTCTTAGGCTCGATCACAAAGGCCGAAAGTCCGCGGCCACCGGCGGCTTTGTCCGTGTAGGCATAATAAATCAAGACATCGGCTGCACTGGCATTGGATATCCAGGTCTTGGATCCATTGGCCAGATAGTAGTCGCCCTTATCGTCAGCCGTGGATTTCAGGGCCATGACGTCCGAGCCGGCATTAGGTTCGGTGATACCGAAGCCGCCGATCCACTCACCGCTTACCAGTTTGGGGATATATTTTTTCTTGAGTTCGTCGCTCCCGTAACGCAATATTGTGAAGGCACAACCAAAACACTGCATATTCATCTGGACACGCATGGAGCTGGATGCTCGTGCAATCTCCTCCGTGAGAATGATGCCGGCCAGCCAACCCATCATGTTGCCGCCGTATTCTTCGGGGATCACCGTACCGAAAAAACCCAGTTCACCCATGGGTTTGACTACTTCTTCATGCGGAAAATAGTGTCGTTCATCCCAGTCATCCGCAAAAGGGGCAATTTTTTCCGCTGCAAAATCGCGGGCCATGTCTTTCAACATCTGTAGTTCTTCACTTAAATTAAAATCCATCAACCTTCCTCCTTCTCTATTTGTTTTACCGGTAATAGGGTAACCACATTGACGATCTTGATCCGTGCCGGTTTTTTTCCGCATGTCAGCTATGGATTTAAAATGCAACTTTCCCGCAGCCAGCAACAAAATCCATCACCCGGCCATTAAAAATGCTTTCACCGTTCAAGTGAATCGACAACTTCCTTTAGAATTTCATGAAGATATATAACCGATTGATTTATGAATAGCAACAAAATTATTCACATTATAGCTACAATTTAACTGTTTTATGACATCATGGGTCACCGGACTGCAGATCAATGCCGGATTTTTGGAAACCCTTCCAAATTGCTTTGCCTGCACTGGGTGCAATTTAATTTTTCCATTTTTGCACTTAGCGGAAATGGTTTGTCTTTTGGTTTGACATTTCCCATCACAAGAGATAAATATATCAAAGATTATCGATATGCTCCGATGCAATTCCGAAATTGAACCATCACAGAAACTGCAATTTGTTTTCATTCTCAATGACGATTTGACGTTCCATCCGTAAAAGACTCACAAAACTGACGCTATTTTTCGGTATCGTTGTTTGATCCGGGTTAATGCCTTTATCAGTAGGAACGCCCGGTGTCAATGCCCATATGACGAAATATTGCATGGGCCATCCTTTCATCAGGAAAAAGCGAAGGGTTATCTTCCGCTTCACCCCACTTTCATTGAGTGAGAAATAGAGGTCCGATAACGTCCCCAAGTGGACGCCCGGCGAAGGAATTCCCGGCTGGCGATGTAATGGATCAATTTTTAAGGAATATTTTGTCATCTCTCAGGTTGAATGTCCGATCATTGGTTCTTATTTTTCGATATAACGAATACATCATTTTACTGCCTAAACGATCCGGCTAAAGAGAAGCGGGGCAAAGACTTCATAAGGATCTAAAAAAAATTGAAGGAGGTCATGAATGGAACCAGTCACCATCAACCCGAAAGAGAGCAAACTCAGGGTTGCTTCGGAGTGGGCGGATGTCTGCTTTACATGTGGCACCTGCGCGGGAGGTTGCCCGGTAACGGGTGTTGACGGCCTTGACCCAAGGAAGGCCGTCAGAATGGCCGCCCTTGGGTTAGACCAGGAACTCATTGATTCCCGATTCCCCTGGGTATGCACCCTTTGCGGTCGATGCGAATACGCTTGTCCACAAGGGGTCGAGATATTGAAAATGCTTCGCAGGGCCAGAACCCTTCGTGAAAGGGACAAGGTGCCGGGTCCCATTCATAAAGGTGTGGTTATGGACCTCGAGAGAGGAAACAACCTGGGCATTCCAAAGGATGACTTCCTTTTTCTGCTGGCGGATCTCAGCAAGGAGATGGAGGAGGAGGATGGTTTTCCCGGTTTTTATGCACCTGTTGACAAAAAGGGTGCCAATGTCCTGGTGACCATCAACTCTAAAGAACCCTTCGGCGAACCGGATGATATGAAATTCTGGTGGCGCATCTTTTATGCCGCCAGAGAGGACTGGACCATCCCCTCCGTGAACTGGGAAGGGGTGAATTGGGGCCTGTTCTCCGGTGATGACGAGGCCATGAAGACCCTTGTCGGAAGGATCGTCGATCATTTGGAGCGTCTGGAGTGCAAGACGCTCCTATTGCCCGAATGAGGCCACGCTTATTATGCGACCAGGCTTGGTCTGCAAACGTGGTA
Organism: uncultured Desulfobacteraceae bacterium; assembly: GCA_964644375.1. Lineage (GTDB taxonomy): Bacteria > Desulfobacterota > DSM-4660 > Desulfatiglandales > HGW-15 > CAYNYM01. The sequence goes on from CAZXWJ010000019.1 coordinate 29,279, forward strand.
TCCTGAAGTCTTTGAAAAATACAAGGTCGTATCAGTACATGATCTCCTGAAGGAGTATCTTGAAACCGAACGAATAAAGGTTGACAAATCCATTCACAAGGAACTGACAACCATTCATGATCCCTGCAATTATGGACGGAAAAGCCAGAAGGCCTTCGGGCATGGATACTTCGAAGAGCCCCGTTGGATCACTCAACAGTGCTGTGAGAATTTTGTCGAAATGTATCCTAACCGCATGAACAATTACTGTTGCGGTGCGGGGGGAGGCGCATGGGCCATGCCCTATGAACAGGAAAGAATCTATTATGGGCGTGTGAAGGCCAAGCAAATAACGGATACCGGAGCGAAAATGGTCATTGCTCCCTGCCACAACTGCAGGGATCAGATCATGAAGAGCCTCACCAAGGAATATGGGTTGGGTATTGAAACGAAATACCTATGGGAACTGGTCTCTGACTCGCTCATCGTTGAACCATGGAGTGAAGAGGAGATCGAGGAAGCCCATAAATTGAGAGATGCCCAGTACGAGAGGGACGGTATCGAACTGGATGAGGAACAGTGGTAGAGGTTCGGTCCTGAATGCGGATTAGGGAAAAAATAAAAGCGCCTCGGTCGTTGAGACCGGGGCGCTTTTATTGGATCACTGTGCCTCCCTCGTCCTGGGAGTGTCCTCCATCTCAAAAAAATCAAGAAGCGACACCTCGACAGTAGTCACTTTTTGGGGGCCCTTCGTGATCGCTGTTTATGCCTTCTTCATGAGAGTGGGCACCTCAAAACAGTCTTGTATGGAATCGAAGGCTATCCGCATTTGCGCAGAGGGAACGATTCCCTTAATGGTCGCAATAGAACAATTCAAAGCCAAAATTTTCACTCCGTGCCTGTCAAAGGATGTGAGGAGTTCACTCGCAATGCCGAAGCGGTCACCGAAGTGGGGGCCGGTCATAGAAAAGGCCACGACAGGAAAAATATTTTCTACCTGCATTTCAGGTCTGATTCGCCGAATGGCGTTTTCGTGCGACTGATCAAAGGGCCTTGATAAACAAAAAATAAACGTCCCACTTCCTTTTTCCCTTCGAGGGCAGGTGGCCAAAAAGCTTAAATAAGATCCTAACCTGCTAAATTCTCTCAAAATAGCGCCAAATTGACTGACGTCGCCATGGTTGAATTTAATCGAAAGGAGTTCCTGTCCTTCACGATACCTCAGTCCGTACACCTTTGGCCGGCGCTCTTGATAGATCGCCACAACTTCTTTGTAAAGGGTTTCTTTACCCTTTTGGGCGAGCTTCCAATCATAGGGGGTTCGATAGGCACTGAAACTGAAGGTGCCGAAAAGAGCATTACAGGCGAGCATCAACCCTTCTTCTTTGATGACCGCTGAGATAGCGGCAGGAGAGTTGGCCAATGCCTCGGGCTCCAAACCGTGGTTTCCCAACGCCTCCAGGAACAATGCTGAAATCCGGGGATCGCCTTTGTGTGGGAAAATGGTGAGGATCGCACTTTTGACCTTCTTCGTGATGATGTTTCCGAAATCCTGTCGGATCAGATTGAGGGTTTTCACCTCATCGACAGCATCTATGGAAAAATTCAGCCTCCAGATGTGGCCCTCGGGAAGACAGGTCATATAGGTCAGATTAATGTTTTCCCGGGCGACGGTTCGACAGAATTTAGCAGGGAATCGGTCGTCCTTCTCCCGGGAAACCAGGGAGAACCAGATAATATCTTTGAGGGCTTTAAACCCGCCGATTTTTGCAGGGCTCGCCATTAAACATATAGCTCCAGAGCATCATTAGGATAGAAGGTTGCTCACCACCTTCCAAAGGCTCTCCGTGTCAATGGGTTTGGGGATATAGTCGTCGGCCTCCGTACCCATGCCGTCGGCATGAGAGTATCGGGTACTTGGTACGGCTTCACCAACCGCGGTCAACAGGACAACGGGGATATCGCGGGTTTCTTCCCCTTTTTTGAGTTCTGAGCAGAGGATATAGCCGTCTTTCCTGGGCATCATGATATCAAGAATAACGAGGTCCGGACGCCGTTTTTTTATGGATTCCTCCCCCTCGATTCCATCATACGCCATGCCGACCTCACAACCCTTGCTTTCCAGCATCATGGCAACGGTTTCCACCAGATCCGGATCATCGTCAACAACCAAAATGTATTTTTTTGACATAATAAAACCTCCTCAAGAAAATAATTAATGACATTTTCAATTCGAAACCATTATCAGCCGGAAAATCCAAGGCAAAAAAACAATGGGGTCGACTCAAAGCCATACTAGTCTATTTCAGGTCTCGGGTAAAGTCCGCTTCTTTCGACAATTTCCGGCACTCTTTCCTCCCACTCGATGGCCATGACATGGAATCCCCTTACCCCTTCAACATCTTTGAGCCGCAGAATCGATTCAACGCAGATAGTGAGGCCTTCTTCAGCCTGTTTCTCTTTGGGAACTCCGGCCATTCGTTTCACCACGTCATCGGGGACATCCATGCCGGGGACGCGGTTTTTCATATATTTTGCCATCCCTGCAGATTTAAAGGGGGTTACGCCCGCGAGGATGTGCACCTTCTCGTGCAGGCCGCGATCCCTGACCTGTTTCATCCATAGCTCGAACTTGTCGAGGTTGTAGATGCACTGGGTTTGAATAAATTCAGCGCCGGCCGCAACCTTTTTGGCAAGCCGGGGGACGCGGATCTCAAAGGGGTCTGCAAAGGGATTGGCAGCGGCACCTATAAACATTCTGGGCGGTCTTTCGATGTCATCACCTCCGAGGAATTTACCCTCGTCCCTCATAAGTCTGACGGTTTGGAGTAACTGAACGGAATCAATATCAAACACGTTCTGGCCTTGGGGATTGTCTCCGAATACCTGGTGGTCGCCGGAAAGGCACAGGATATTGTGAATATCAAAGGAAGCCGCCCCGAGGATATCGCTTTGCAGGGCGATACGGTTTTTGTCCCGTACTACCATCTGAAGGACCGGTTCGAGGCCCATGAGTTTGATCCTTATACATGCGGCCAGACTGCAGAGGCGGGTGACGGATGTCTGATTGTCCGTAATGTTGATTGCATCCACGTGATTTTTGATCATATCTGCCTTCTTGGTCACCACATCCGGATCGCTTCCCCTGGGAGGACCACATTCGGATGTGACTGCAATCTGTCCCGAATGAAGTATTTTTTCCAATCTGCTGGGTGTGCTGGTACTCATTGGCTCACATCCTCCCTGACGACTTTTCGCGGCCCTCCGGCCCGTTCTGTAGACCAGTCTTTGATAGGAATGATCTTTTCATAATCTTCAAGCTTGCCCAGTTCTTTGAGCCGGTCAATGATCAATTGCCAGGCACAATCGAGATCCTTGTTGATTTCGCATTTACCCTTGGTCGAACCGCCGCAGGGTCCGTTGAGCAGCCTCTTTGCACAACGCGAAATGGGACAAATTCCCGCGGTCTTTCCGAGGATGCATTGACCGCAGCCCTGACAGCGTTCGCTCCAGACACCCCGCTCTTCGGTCACGCCCATGAAAAGTGTATTGACTCCCGGAAATATGGGTGTTTTGAAATATTTTTCAGCCATGAATTGGACCCCGACCCCACACGCCAGAGAGATGACTGCATCATACCGATCAATGCTGCTTCTTAATTCTTCAAGATAGGGCTGATCGCATTGACGCTCCAGTGTGACTTCATCAATGGTTGCCTCCTGGCCCTTTTGCATGAAATACATGCGAAGGGCCGAGGCGAGGATGCCTACTTCCTTCTTCCCTCCCGCCTCACAAACGGTGACGCATTCGTTGCAGCCCGCGATGAGGATCTTTCTGAAATCCTTTACCTGCTCAATAATCTCTTCAATGGGTTTTTGATCTGCAACAATCATGAAATGGGACCTCCTCTTTGCTGAACACATGTGGTCATGACATTGAACCCGTGTAACACGGGTCTTGAGGGAGTTTTGCCAACCAATCGGGCCGGTTCAGATCAAAGGGTCCTGACCGGCTTAACCACTCCTTAACCATGTACCCCAGTCCGGATCACGCGTCTTAATCAGCGGTTTTTCGCTTGGACGTCTTGATAGGACTGGGTCCGAGGTTACGGATTTTTTCGGCCATTTCCAAAGCAATTTCGACAAACCGAGGGGCCTCGCTGGCAGAAAGGTTATACATCTGAAGCCTTTCCCCTTCGATGCCAATGCTGTTTAAGATATTCTGGGTCCTTTCCACTCTTTTCCGTGCCCTCAAATTGCCGCTTTCAAAATGACAATTGCCCTCCATGCACCCAACGAGGTAGACGCCGTCCGCTCCCTTTTCGAATGCTCTGAGGAGATGAATGATATCCACCTTTCCGGTGCAGGGGACCCTGATAATTCGGATGTTGGTCGGATATCTCAGTCGCATGGAACCTGCCAGGTCCGCAGCGGTATACCCTCAGAAAT
>CAZXWJ010000020.1:0-33259 GCA_964644375.1 uncultured Desulfobacteraceae bacterium
AGATAGGAGGGTATCGTGCTGTTCCAGGGAAGACTCATGCCCAGGATTTCGGACATGATGTTCATGCTGCTGGCGGTGCCGAGCTCCGCGCATGCACCGCAACCGGGTTGAGCCACTGCTTCCAGGTCCTTCAGTTCCTCCCGTGTTCTTTTCCCCACCGCCACTTCACCGGCCCCTTCGTATAGCTGCACCCCATCACAGAGTTGCCCCCTGTATGGTTCTACCGGCATCGCGCCCCCGGAGATCATGATGGAGGGGATATCCAGCCGTGCGGCCGCCATCATCATGCCGGGCGTAATTTTATCGCAATTGGTGATCAGAACCAGGGCATCCAGGGCATGGGCCAGGGTCATGGCCTCGATGGCATCGGCGATCAATTCCCTGCTGGGCAGCGGATAACGCATGCCGGGATGCCCCATGGCGATGCCATCGCACAGGGCGATGGATGGAAACTCCATCGGAACCCCCCCGGCGGACGCAACACCAAGTTTGACGGCCTGGGCGATGTCCCCGAGATGGGCGTGACCCGGATTGATTTCGTTAAATGAATTGACCACGCCGATCAGTGGCTTTTCTAAATCCCGATCGGTCAAGCCGGTGGCCTTGAGCAACGCCCTGTGGCAGGCCCGTTCGATGCCGATTTTAATGCGATTGCTCCTTAATGCCTTTGTCACATCTTGCCTCATACGGTCCCAAAACGAAGGGTGCGCAGTCGGGCACGGTCGAATTGGGGGTAACGCCCTCTAAGGGGCAGAAAATCAGTTCCGGACCTCTTCCAGCACCAGGCCCGGCGTCTCTAACTTTTTGCTTACAAATCGCAGGATAAGGGAAGCGATTCCTACCAGGATGAGATAGATGCCCGCGACACCAATGTAGGTTTGAATGGGCATGAAGTAGCGACTGGAAAGGATCTTGGCCTGTCCCATCAGATCGGGTACGGCGATCAGAAAAACCACGGCCGTATATTTGATCATGGCGATCATTTCGTTGGACCAGGCCGGTATCACCAGTCGCAGGGCCTGGGGAAGAATGATATGGCGCACGGCCTTCAGTCGGTTCATTCCGATAGCCCGAGCGGCCGTCATCTGCCCCCTGGCCACGGCCTGAAGGGCGCCTCGAAAATACTCAGCCTGGTAGGCGCCGCTGTTCAGGCCCAGGGTCAGATAGGCTGCGGTCATTCGGGAAAGAGTAAGGCCCAGATCGGGCAGGCCGTAATAGACGACGAAGAGCTGGACCAGCAGGGGGGTCCCGCGAAACAGGGTGATGTAACCAATCATCAGGCGTTGCAGCCACTTGCCGCCATATACGCGGATCAAGGACACCGGCAGCCCGACGGCAAATCCCAACACCAGGGCGCCGATGGCCAACTGCAGGGTCACCCCGGTTCCCTGAAGGAGATCCGGTACGATGCGTTGTAGGACCAAGATGAATCCGTCCATATCAGGTCATTCCCCGTCTTGCCCGTTGCGCCCATCACCGCCGCCCGTTATGGACATTTTGCTCAAAAATTTTCGTGTCCGCTCCGACCGGGGATTTTCAAAAAATTGCTCCGGCGGGCCATCTTCCTCAATGTATCCGCCTTCCATGAAAATGACCCGATCCGCCACCTCCTGAGCGAAACCCATTTCGTGAGAGACTACCAGCATCGTCATCCCTTCCCGTGCAAACTTTTGCATAACGTTGAGGACCTCGCCGGTGAGTTCCGGGTCGAGGGCCGAGGTCGGTTCGTCAAAGAGCATGATAGAGGGATCCATCCCCAGGGCCCGAGCGATGCCGACCCGCTGTTTTTGTCCGCCTGAGAGCTGTGAGGGATATTTATCGGAGTGTTCGGCCATTCCCACCCGTTGAAGTTCATACATCCCTTTTTTTCGGGCCTCGTCGGCTTTCATTCCCAACACCTTAGTCATTCCTATCATGACATTGCCCAGGGCGGTCAGGTGATTGAATAGATTGAAGTCTTGAAATACCATACCGATACGCTGCCGTATCTTGTCCACATCGGCGCCCTTGGCGGTGATCTCCTGGTCTTCCAGCCAGATGCGACCGCCGGTGGGCATGGTGAGCAGATTGATACACTGCAGCAGGGTGCTTTTACCCGTTCCGCTGGGACCGACGATGACCACCACCTCCCTGGGTTTAACGGAGAGAGACACGTCCTTGATGACTTCGACGGTGCCGAAGGATTTATTCAATGCTTCAATTCTCAGGATTGGCTGATCGCTCATGATCTGCTCTCTTACATCAGTATTTTATATCGGCGTTCCAAAATATCGAGCCACCGGCTGGCCAAAATGGTTATGGCGATGTAGAAGGCGGCCGCGGTCCCAAAGGCGATGAATGGTTCGAGGGTGCGGGCGCTCAACCACTGGGCGCGCCGCAACATTTCCGGTACACCGATCACATAGACCAGAGTGGAATCCTTCAAGACCAGGGTGACTTCATTGGACCAGGCCGGTATGGCCAGGCGAATGGCCTGGGGCAGAATGATATTGAGAATGGCCTTCAGACGGGTCATCCCAATTCCGCGCGCAGCAACCATCTGACCCGGCGGAACGGAAAGGATCGCCCCTCGAAAGATTTCAGACTGATAGGCGCCGCTTGCAAATCCAAGTGCAAGGGCACCGGAGATAAAGGGGGAGAAGTCCACCATTTCGGCGATCACAAAATACAAAATAAAGATGATGACCACCACCGGGACGGCTCGAACCACGATACTGTATGCCGCAGCCAGAGAGGAGAGGATCGGTCCGCCAAACACGCGTAGCACCGCCATGATCGTGCCAAGAAGGAATCCGGTTCCCAGCGCGATCAGTGTCACGGAAAGGGTCACCCCGAGTCCAGGCAGGATGTATTGAAAAAGCAGCAAAATATCAGATAAGCTGTCCATGAGGGACGAATTTGTTTCCTTCCTTGGCCGTGAAACAGGGGATGCCCCGACAGGGTTAAGGCGCTATGCGCCCGGATCGAAACCCGTCAGGGCATCACCGGATTTTATAGGGGCATTTTTCCTCAACCGTTCGAAAGATCAATCAATGTCCCACTTTGCCTTCGTTTTATTGATCCAGCCTTCGTTTTTTAATTGGGTAATGATGCGGTCCAGTTCGGCCTTGAGGGCCGATTCACCGTTTGGCATCGCGATACACTGGCCCGCCTTAATCGTTTCGGTAGTCACCAGGGCAATTTTGAGTTTGTCTTTTTTCGCGACCAAATCCTTGGCCGGCTTGCTCTGAATCAGCACCAGGTCGATGCGCCCGGCCGCAAGATCCAATCCGGCGTTATCCACCCTTTCGTACCTGAACAACTGATTTTTACGGGTCAAGCCCGGCTTGATCAGGTTGTCCACGATCCAGGTGTCCTGGATCGTTCCGGTCTGTACCCCGATATTTTTTCCCGCGGCATCCAGGGCCTTGGTCATTTTGACATCGGCCTTGGTGGAGGTGAGAAACGCATCCTTGACATAATTGTAAGGAATCGAGAAGTCGACCTTTTCTTCCCGCTCGGCCGTTCCCTGCATGGCCGCAATGATGAGATCGATTTTTTTCTGTTGCAGTGCCGCAATCAAGGTATCAAATCCCATATCTTTGATCTTCACCTTCAGGCCCATGCGCTTGCCGATCTCCCGGACGATATCCATATCAAAACCGACAAAATTACCATCCTTATCCACGGACTCATAGGGGGGATAGTCGGCGGACGTCCCTACGACGATCTCGCCATGTTGTTTGACAACACTCAGGTGATCGGCCGCGCCGACGGTGCCGATGCCGAATGCCGTCAGCAGAAAGGCCGGCACGAGAGCCAAAACCCAGCAAAATTGAAAGCGTTTCATGATGTCTCCTTTCTTCATTTTTTGTTTAAGAGTTAATGCCTTCAGAACCTACGATCGAAAACCGAGCGCCCGCTTCGTTTTCACCCACCCTTCAAGAGCACGATCAGTTTCCGGAATAATCATTATCCAATCCGGCCAGAAGGGTGTCAAGATGCAAGAGAAACCGGCGATTTTGTTCCGGGGTCCCGACGGTCAGTCGAATATAGTGCTGCTGTCCCCACAAGCTCCCGGGACGGATGATGAATCCCAGGGGGAGAAGCCGTTGAAAGAGCCTATCACTATCCATGGGCAGCTTGACGAACAAAAAATTGGCCTCCGAGGGAACCACGAAGGCCCCCCGGTCCTCAAGGGCCCGACTCAGATAATCGCGTTCCGATCGGATCATCTCCACATGGTTTCGGACAAAGTCTTCTTCCTTCAGCATGCACAGCGCCGCGGCCTGGGCGAGGTTGTTGACATTGAAGGGGAGTTTGACCATGGAGACAATCTCGGTCACCGAGGGATGGGCCACCAGGTAGCCCACTCGCAGACCGGCAAGACCGAAGGCCTTGGAAAAGGTTCGCAGTCCGATCACACGCGCATCTTGCTCGATATAGTCCAGTGCGTGGGCCGCATCCTTTGCAACGACGAATTCCCGGTAGGCCTCGTCCAGAACGACCAGAATATTTTCGGGAAGGTGGGAGAGAAACCGATCGAAGGCCTCGCGGGAAATAACCGTTCCGGTAGGATTGGCGGGAGAGCACAGCCAGATGATCTTGGTGCGCGGGTCCACTGCAGCCAGCGTGGCTTCCAGATCGATGCGGTAATCCCGCAGGGGGATCTTGACCACTTCCGCACCCGGCATCCGGATCGCCGTATCGTAGGCATCATAGACCGGCGAAGGAATCAACCCGGTATCGGAGGGATTCAAAAAGGCCTGGCCGATAAGGTGAACGCATTCCTCGGCACCGTTGCCGAAAAGAAGGCACTCTTCCGGAACACCCAGATAGGCGGCCACCCGCCCCCGTAACTTTCGGCAGTGGCCGTCGGGGTAACGGGACAGGTTGACGAATGCCGTGTCCATCACATTCCGCAACCCTTCAGGGAGCGGCAGTGCGCATTCATTGGAGGCCAGCTTGACGACCTCCTCAAGCCCATAGTCTTCCTTGACCTCCTCGATCGGTTTTCCGGGCACATAGGCCCCAAGCTCCGGAATTCCTTTCCGGGCGATCTGTCTGGGATCGACCTTGCAGGGAGGATTGAAATGGTTTCTATTCGATGGCATGCCTTCACCTTTTCCTATCATCTCCGCAACACATTGTGCGTACGGTCCTAAAAGCCGAACCGCGGGGACCTTGAAAATGGAGTTCTCCGATCTTACACGTCGACAGGAGGCCGGTGTTGCGGTTTGCCGGCCGATTGGCGGAGAACTATTCCGGTCGGAGCCAGCACCTTGGGGACGATGCCGGACGCACGGCCGGTCAAAAGATCAATCAAAGCAACGGCTGCCAAACGGCCCATTTCATAAAGGGGCATCCCCACCACGGTCAACGGGGGGGCAAGCACTTCGGCCAGCAGGGCATCTTGTATCCCGACTACCGAAATGTCTTCGGGAATCCGCAGTCCTGCGCCGCGGATGGCGGCCATGGCGCCGGTGGCGATTACAATGTTGCCGGCAATGACGGCTGTGGGCTGCGGTCGCCGGGCAAGCATCCGCTCCATAGCCCTTTTGCCATCGAGCCAGGAAATCAAACTGCTTTCCTCCACCAGTGCATGATGAAAGGGTATTCCATAATCGTCCAGTCCCTGGCGGTACCCCTGGAAACGCCGCAGGGCACAATCGACCATCAATTCGCCCGACAAATGGGCGATCCGTGTGTGCCCTAGCCCGGCAAGGTATCCCACGGCCATGCGTCCCCCAGCCAAATCGTCCACGATCACGAAATTGTTGCTTGCCGCAACCCGTTGATTCACCAGCACGAAGGGGCTGTTCATGGCGATCAACTCGGTGATGATGTCGTCCTTGAGGGTGTCGGACAGCAGAACCAAGCCATCCACACGGCTTTCCCGCAGCAAGGCCAGGTGCTGCTCCTGCTCCAGGGACCCCTGATCCAGGTAGCTGATAAAAAGGGCGTACCCCTGTTCCTTTGCCCCCTGTTTGACCCCTTTGAGCATTTCAGGAATGTGGGGACTGACAAGATCGGGGATCACGGCAGCAATGGTATGGCTCTTTCTTTGCCTGAGACCTTTGGCTAAAATATTGGGTTGGTAATTAAGCCGGGTAGCCGCCTCCAAAATACGTGCCCTGGTTTCCGGCCTGACTCTCCCAACCGCTTTCCCATTCAGTACTCGGGAAACCGTCGATGGGTCTACGACTGCCAATGCAGCCACATCTTTTAAGGTGGCTTTAGACATACGATTGCTCTTTCGCAATTCGCATAGCCCACTTCCTGACATTTGTCAATAATGATCCTTCTATTAGACAATCTTATTCCGAAGAATGTTTTGACGCAGTGGACTATGATAATTTATTCCCGTATGGTATTTATTCCAAAAATTCTTTGCAGGGGATGATGCAAGGACCATAGGGACAAAACAAACGTTTGCCCCATCGCGCAGATAGCAGGAAACCTCAAGGCCCTATTTTTTTTAATGACAACGATCTATCGCGATACTATTCCGAGTCCTGGTCAGATACCCTCTATGATCGTATTTATGAAAATCAGGACTAAGACATTCGGAGGAACGGAATCCAAATGAAACCCACGCTTATCGAACTCAGACAAAACAGACCCGGCTTTTCTCATTTCATCGGCTCTTGGGTGTGCCGTGCCAGGCACACCATCCTTGTCGATGTCGGACCGAGCCATACCATCGGACAACTCACCGCCTCACTCGAAAAGATGGACATCGACCAAGTGGATTACGTGTTGCTGACGCACATCCACATCGATCATGCAGGGGGATTGGCCGATTTTCTCGATCACTTTCCCATGGCTAAAATCATTTGCCACGAAAAGGGGATCGCGCATCTGGTGGATCCGGTTAAGCTCGAAGCGGCCAGCCGCAAAGTCCTGGGAGATCTTGTGGATACATACGGTCCCATCCGCCCCGTCAAGAAGGAATATTTTATTGCCCATCGGGAGACCAATATACCCGGGCTTCGAATTATCGAGACACCGGGCCATGCGGCCCATCATCTCAGCTTCAGCTACGAGGGCCATCTTTTTGTCGGGGAAGCAGGCGGCATCAACTTGAGTGTCGGCGGCCTGGATTACACCCGCCCCGCGACCCCTCCGGTCTTCTTTCTCCAAGAATTTGCCCAAAGCATTGATCGTCTACTGACCCTGGAAGACCAGATTCTGTGTTATCCCCACTTCGGCAAGTGCCGAAGCTCCCACGCTTTTCTCGGCAGGGCGAGGGAGCAACTTTTTCACTGGGAAAAAATCATCAGGCAGGTCAAGGCCGAAAGTCCCTCTCCCACTGTCGAGGCCTGCCTTCGAAGGCTCCTCGAAGCGGATCCTTTCCTGAAGGCCTATAACTTGATGAGTGAGGCCGATCAGTCCAGAGAAAGGCTGTTCATGAGTCACTGTATCGAAGGCTACCTGGGATACCTCTCCGAAAAAAATTAAAGGCATAAAAAAAACATTCCGGTTGACATCCGCTATGCCGGTTATTATTGTTGATACTAAATTGCAATAGGAGTGAATAATGGGTGAGGCGGTAGACCTTTTCAGGTCCTTCATATCACAAAAAGGTCTTCGGAATACGCCCGAGAGAGGGCAGATTATAGAAGAAATCTTTTCCAGTAATGACCATTTCGATGTGGATGAACTCTACCTGAGACTTCGCCGTAAGGACAGCAAAGTCTCCAAGGCCTCCATCTATCGAAACATTCCTCTTATTCTGGAGTGTGGTCTGATAAAGGAAGTCTGGCATGAAGACGGTCACATGCATTACGAGCCCTTTTACGGGCAGGCTCACCACTGCCATCTTCACTGCCTCAAATGCGGAAAAGTGGTTGAGTTTTTTGAAGAAGATCTCGAGAAAATCGAAAAACGACTGACGAAAAAATATGATTACGAAATTGTCGACCATCGTCTGGACGTCATCGGATATTGCCCCGAATGTAAAAAAGACCTTTAATTATCACGCCCCGAAGCCTGGTCCTGAAAGTTCCCGTGCACATGGAGATTGCAAATGGGTAACAACAACGTATTGGAAAAATCCAATTTTCGCGCTTTGATTGAATCGGACGGCATCGGTGAAACCGAGGACAGACTCAACATCATCGATGCCTTCTTGAGTACGGAGGCGCACGTCACACTGGAGGATTTGATGCAGATCCTCAAAGACAGAGGCCATGATTATGAACCCGTCTTTGTCCGACAATGCATGAATCGGTGGGTGGATCACGGTTTCGCACAGAAAGAACATTTTGAAGGACAGCCCCCACGCTATGAACATCGCCACTTGGGCAAACACCATGACCATCTCATCTGCACCAAATGCGGAAAAATTGAAGAATTCAGCAATGTCGATCTGGAGAGGCTTCAGCTGAAAATTGCTGCTGAAAATGGTTTTCACATGCTTCAGCACAAAATGGAAATCTACGGTATCTGCAAGGGCTGTCTGTCCCGAAGAAGCCCTTTCATACCTCTGGCCATGGCAAAACCGGGTGAACGGGTCGTGATCAAGGAGATTCTCGGCGGGAGAGAGGCCGTCGCGCGGTTATCCTCCATGGGCTTCAGGTGTGGCGATTTCGTGGAAATCATCAATAATACCGGCCAGGGTAGGCTGATTGTCGGTCACGGTTTCTCCCGTCTGGCCCTGGGCAGAGGAATCGCCCAAAAAGTCATGGTATCCCTTGCTCCCCCCGAACACCTCATAGAAGATGCAGAATCACCTCAGGAATAGGATACATTTCTCCTGAGCATTCGAATGCATTACTTCTGCGAGTGAGAGCTTCTCACTGCTACGGGCAATTCCAAATCAAAGACATACAGGGTTTTATCATCGATCGCCTTGCTGACCACATTGTTGGTCGCGGTATAGACATACCCGTAAACCTGTTGATCAGGTCCAATCAACCGATAGAGATAAGGACGAAATTTCGGATCGTTGTTCTCAAGCCAGAGAATCACCGTTGAAATCCCCTCTTCATCCAACAATTCGACCCATCTGTCACCCGTGAGGTTCTTGTCGTCCTTTTTGGGATCGAACAGAATTCCTCGGGGGTTGTCTTTGGCTATGCCTGCGTAAAAAACGTCATAATCCTGCCAGTTGCCTTGGAGTACCTCGATGCTCAAGCCGCCTTCGGAGGCATACTCTCGGGTGATTCTTCCATAGTTCCCGATCGCACATCCGGATATAAGGAAAAGCAGGGTTATCGTGGCTATCAAAAAAACTATTTTTCTGTTATTCATTTTGCGTTCCCCCCGGTTTCTCTTATTTTAATCAAAATAAGTCCGATTTTATCACTTGCAACGACCTCTCCCCAGTCCATCACATCGGGCAAACCCTGATGAGCGCTCATCCGGCTATGATCATTCATGGATTCGAGGTAACGGTCATCAGTAAAAACCATGAAGGAACGTTAAAACCAATCATCTCCCGCAAGGAAGGGCTGACAAAAACATCCCTCCTGTGTTATGAGCTAATGCTCATCCGTAGTTTATTTGAGGTGATCCATGATCGGTTTATTTGATTCAGGATTCGGCGGTTTGACGATTCTCAAGGCCTTCTTGGAAGAGTTGCCCGAGTTTGACTACATCTATTTCGGCGATAACGCCCGCACACCATACGGCAACAAATCCCTGAAGATTGTCTATGAATATACGCGGCAGGCCGTCGCGTTTCTCTTCCGGCAGGGTGCCACATTGATCATTCTGGCCTGTAACACCGCTTCGGCGAAGGCCCTGAGGAGAATTCAGCAGGAATGGTTGCCCACGCATTATCCGGAAAGACGCGTCCTGGGAGTGGCCATTCCCCTGGCCGAAGCCGCAGTTGTGGCCAGCCGACGCAATCGCATCGGAATAATCGGCACCCGTGCCACGATTGAATCAAAGGTTTATGAACAGGAACTGCACAAACTGAATCCCGCTCTCAAGGTCTTTGCGCGGCCCTGCCCCCTCTTGGTTCCGCTCGTGGAGGAAGGATGGGTGGGGAAACCCGAAACCAACATGATCCTCAAAAAATACCTCAGGCCACTGAAAAGCACAGCCATCGACACCCTGATCCCGGGCTGCACCCACTACCCCTTCCTGAAAAAGGACATCACCCGAATCATGGGAAAAAATTGCCATGTCCTGGACGCCCCGGGCATCATCTCGGAAAAACTTGCAGATTACCTCAAACGCCATCCGGAAATTGAGAAAAAACTTTCTCGAAAAGGAAGACGCGTATTTTATACTTCGGACGATTCGAACAGATTTAAGGCCTTCGGGGAGACATTCCTGGGGCGTCATATCGCTGAGGTTAGGACCGTCTTTTTCTGATGAACCCTATGAATTTAAAGGGCTTGTGGCTCGTCGCGACTTCTCCGGGGCACTCACCCCTCCGGGTCACCCCGAATGCCCATCAAAAATCCTCTATAATCTTCCCCTTCTCCACAAAGGCATCAACAAAGTCATGGGCGTTGGATAGGGCATTCATACCCTCCACCATTCTCTCGTAGACCGGGTCCTCCTCACCGAGGATGCCACCGGCCCTTTCCAGGATCTTCCTGCCCGCGTTTACATAGCCGGTCAAAATATTCAATACATCCTTCCTTTTCTCGTGTTTTTCCCGCTCCTGTTCGATCAGTGGCAATAGCCGATGGAGTGAATACTCTACAAGGGCATCCCTTGATGTATCTGATCCTTTGGACACCCTCTCCAGGCAGGAAAGGGTCCTTCGGCTCAGCACAAAGGTCTTTTGAATCCGCTCGGGCAGGTCAGATTCAAGGGCTTGCAGTTCCCGGGCGATCTGATTCAAGGCCTTGGCATCCTCTATGAGGTGATCAAAAAGAGATTTCTGTTTAATTCCCAGATGGACCGAAATGATACTCAGGGCATTGATGGCTTGTGCAGTCAGTCTGAATGTCGCCCGTACGGATTGGCGACCCCTGAGGTCAGAGGAGGAAGGCTGGGGCAAAGACAACTTGTCGGCGAATTCGCTTTTCTGTTTTCTTTTCATGATTTTCCTCCTTGCAGGGGTAATTCTTGTAATGTGACGGCCTACATTATTAATATATATTTATTACTTTAAGTAATGCAACCAATTTTCACATTAACATATTGACATAAAATATTTCATGTTTAATTTTTGAGACAACGAAAGATTTAATACAACGAAAGGAGGTATTGGTCATGAACCTTGTAAAATGGAATCCCTGGAGAGATATGGAGACTTTTTCGGATCAATTCAATCGTTTACTTAACGGTGCCCAGTTCACTCCGGCCTTGCCGAGTGAGGATTCTTCTATCAGCAGTTGGAAACCGAATGCGGATATTTTTGATCAGGATGATAAGATTATCATCAGGGCCGATCTACCCGGTGTGGACAAAAAGGATATTCATATTGATCTGAAAGATAATGTATTGACCCTTGAGGGAGAACGCTCCCATGAAGAAGAAGTAAACGAGGACAATTATTACCGTAAAGAAAGAGTTCACGGAAAATTCCTCCGCTCCTTCATGTTGCATGAAGGCATGGATCCTGACAAGATCAAAGCTGAATATAATGACGGTGTTCTGAATATTGAAATTCCAAAGCCCGAAGAAAAGAAGCCCAAGAAAATCTCAGTCCATTAAAATCGCTTTCATCTCATTGTCCTTCCGAAAACAGAAAGGGCGACCCGCAGGGCTCGCCCTTTCTGGATTTCACCCTTGAAACCCTTCAAAGACCCCCAAAAGCCCTTGCCCCGGACCCGACGTCCATTTACCTCCCGGATGAACTCAAGACGGAGCTTGCAGGAACCCGCTTCCCGGAATTGGGAGACAAGACCGTCAATGCAATGTAATAAAAATGAGACCTCCATCGCTATTCACAGGGACTGACACATAGCGTCTCACACCGCAAGGTTCGAACCGGATTCATCAGGGAACAGATCAAGAAGAAAAATTCAGGGACTTGCCATGGGGAATCCCGGCCCGAAGGACCGGAAAGTTTCATGTTTAAATAAATCATTCCATATTCATCTCATTCTCCCAATTGAAACGGCCATGAACTTGTGATATGCCCTGTGTGGCATGTGACGCACAGGGCGTTCAAATGACTTGTTTCTGCGCCCTTTGCGGGTTCGAGAATCCGAACGAATGCTAACAATCAAAATTGGACGGCTGCAATTTTTCTACTGCAAAGAGGAGGAAAAGGATTCATGGAATTTCACGAAGTCGTCATTGTCAGCGCCTGCAGGACAGCTATCGGGGACTTCATGGGAAGTCTCAAGACGGTATCGGCCCGGGAACTGGCCATTGCGGCGGGAGCCGAGGCCCTCAAACGATCGGGCATCGAGGCGGAAATGGTCGACGAGATATGCATGGGGCAGATTTTCACCGCTCTCCAGGGCTCCCTTCCCGCCCGACAGGTCGGCATCAGGCTTGGGCTTCCCTATCGGAGCAGTGCCGTCACGGTCAACCAGAATTGCGCTTCCGGTATGCGGGCAACTGAGATTGCGGCCCACAACATTATGCTGGGTAAAACGGATATTGCCCTGCTCGCGGCGGTCGAGAGCATGACCAATGCCCCCTATCTCCTTCCAAAGGGACGAATGGGATACAAAATGGGCCCCGGCCATATCGAAGACCATATGCTCTCGGACGGTTTCATCGATGAACTGGTCCCCGGCCATATGGGTGTTACGGCCGAAAATATTGCAAAAAAATACCATATCACGCGCGAGGCATGCGATGAGTATGCCGTCATGAGCCATGTGAGAGCCAAAAGGGCTATCGACGAGGGTCGTTTTAAGCAGGAAATCACCCCCTTTGAGCTCAAGACGTCGAAAGGCACTATTTTTTTTGATACGGACGAACATGTGGACAGGGAGGCCGGTCTGGAAAAATTCAGTGCGCTGCGACCTGCATTCAAAGAAAAGGGCGTGGTGACCATGGCCAACGGCGCGGGCATCAGTGACGGGGCAGCGGCAGCGGTCATGATGTCCGCGAAGAAGGCGGATGAACTGGGCCTCGAGCCGCTTCTGAAACTGGTCGGCATGTGCTCCGAAGGGGTAGCCCCCGACATGATGGGTATGGGCCCGGCCGTGGCCATCCCCAAATGTCTGGATCAGTCAGGTATGAAATTCGAGGATATCGATTACTGGGAGATCAACGAGGCCTTTGGTGTACAGGTCATTGGGATGCAAAAAATGCTGCAACAGGACTTCGGTCTGAACCTGGCCCTGAAGGCCTTTAACCACAACGGTTCCGGCATTTCTCTGGGGCATCCGGTGGGATGCACGGGACTTCGCCTTATTGTGAGTCTATACTATGAAATGCAGCGACTGGGGTTGACCCATGGTGGCGCCTCGCTCTGTGTGGGAGGCGGCCCGGCCATGGCCTCTCTTTGGACCCGTGAGATCTAAATCCAAAAAAATCATATCTAAGGTCTATGTACGGCGCGGTAAATCTTCACGTGCCTGTAGGGATCAAAGGCGTCCAGATCGGGAACGGGATGGACCTCTCTTTCGAAAATCTTCTGATAGGGCGGGATATCGATTGATTTCACTCGGGATTCGGCGACTATGATATACGGTGCAAGATTCAAAAAATACTCCAGGATCGGCAGGTTTTCCCGATCATAGAGGATGTCCGAGGCAACGATCAGATCGATTGTACCGGAGATCTCTTTAAGTGATTCACAGGTTTTCAGGCAGACCCGGTTCAGAACGGCATTCGCCCTTGCAGCATCAAGTGCATCCTGATCCATATCACACGCCGTTACCCTCCGTGCACCGGCCATGGCCAAGGCTATGGCCGCCACACCGGAGCCGGTCCCAAAATCCAATACGGATTTCCCTTCGAACATCTTTTTGTTTTCAAAGATAAAATGGGCCAGGGCATGTCCGCTGGCCCAGCAAAAACTCCAGTAGGGGGGATTTGCCTGAATCGAGGCGATCTCTTTTCCCGAAAAGGCCCTCTGCACATGATCCGGCCTGAGCAGATAGAGTTTCAGGGCAGGGCACAACGGAAGAACCGTCTCCGCGATCTTCGCTTCAGGAAGGGTCCGGCGGATATTCCTTGTCAGGACATGGGGGGTCATGGCGTTGGGGGTTGATCCTTTCTTTGTGGCCGAATGAATGTCAAATTGAAATTGCGGACAGTAACGCAAAGCGCTATGGTAAAGTCTATCTTCTCCGGCCTCCCTCCGTCTTAAAAGGCGGGAATCTTCTACCGGCTCCGGAGGGCCGGGGTTTCCAAATCAAAACAAAAAAATACGGTCCTCACACTGCTTAAATACCCTCTTCACCCCATGGTTTTTTATTTTTATCAAATCTAATATAATAAAATAAATTATTTTTAATTCCGACTGATGAGAACAATTCTGCAAAAAATATAGTCTGAGGTCGCCTATTGACTCTTGATATTCAACAACTCCCCCGGCGTTCCGCGAGCTTACGAAAATCAGATCCACAATGACTCATACCTCTCCAGAAAGAAGAACGTCGGGGCCGAATGAAAAGGCCTGACCCTATTCTTCAAGGATTTCAGGCCTTGATGGGGTATATTGAAAATTTTGATGCTAAGGAGAGAATGCGATGGAAGAAAAAAAGGAAAAAGCGGCTTTCATTTGCGTCAAAGATACCCTTGACGGTGCATATCCCTCGCTTGTCCTGGCCATCAATGCGGCTCGACAGGGCATGGAAAGCAAGGTTTTTTATTCCTTCATGGGATTGAACATGGTGTTACAAGGGGGGGCCGAAAGGGCCAAGTTTATTCCTCCAGGCGTCATGGGAGCCATTCCGGGTATGTCCACGGTGGCAACGGGCATGATGAAAAAGAAAATCGATAAGGCCAATATCCCGAGCCTGGGCGAACTCCAAGAGATGGCCCAGTTGGAAGGCGTAGAACTCATTGCCTGCAAGATGACCGTAGACATGATGGAAATAGACGAGAACAAGCTGATCAAGGGCGCCATTGTCTGGACGGCAGAGGATTTCATCAGATATTCTAAAGATTGTAAGATCTGCCTGTTTACGTAACGATCCGAAAATCCGGAGGCAAACGCCCCGAGAACATCAGCGTCATCTCCTTAAATAAAATTTCCAAATCTCTCAAAAGGGGGAGACAGCCAACCCTGAGCACCACCCACCGGCGGGGGCCCGAATTCTTTCGGACCCTCGCCTTCTCATCCTATTTCCACTTTTTGCCTTTCTTTTTGTACTTCTTTTTCATGTGCCCGTGCGGATACCTCTTGACGACCTCTGAGTGATGCTCATAGGGTCTGGATGTATCCATCTCCAGAGTGACATAATCGTTGACATCGATATGAATACCTGCAGGGAACGATACCGAAACACGCCAGTGCCCGTCACCGTAATGGAAATACAACCCCCGGCCGATATCATAATACACATGAGAGGACGGGTAGTAGCGGTATCGATGTTTTGCCCTGTAACCATGAGCAGGTGCCCAGGGCGGGGGTCCCGCCGGTTTATGGTGGGATGGAGCCCCCCTGTAGTCCCGTCCGTCTTCAATGGCAATCCGTGTGCCGTGGCATCCCACGATCATTCCCGGCCACAGGAGACACACCGCAAGGGCAAGACATAATCCACTTAAACGCCTTAATTTCATTTGATCCTCCATGGTTCTTATCTAAAGCCTTGAATCGAATATCCGCCATCAAACCTTAAATAGAGTCCTCTATGCGCTCCTTCTGTCGTCCGACCATTCTCAACCAAGCGGCATCATTTTTGAGATAGATACCAGCCAGACGATTGAATTCCGCCGCATGGCCCCTGTTTCCCTTCTGAATCCATGCCTCTGCTAGATAGTAGTAGTTCTTGCCGTTGCCGGGATCCAGGTTGAGGGCTCTTTCAAGGGTTCGAATGGCCTCGTCGGGCTGATTCATGGCGATAAGTCTGCGGGCGTGCTCGGTAAGATGCAGGGAGGCCAAGGCACGAGGGCTGGGTTCTTCGATCTTTTCCACCTCTTCCTGCAAAGGCGGGGCAGGCCCCGGGGAAGGTTTGGTCACCGGAATCGAAGCCATGGGGGTGCATCCGAAAAGGGCCAGACACACCCAACCCAACGATATCGTGATAAGTCGCCTATGGTTTTTTGATAAAATTTTCAAACTCCCTGAAAAGGTCTTTAAAAGGGTTAAACCCTCGATGGAGGGGGCACGTCTTTTCAGGCTCATGCCCTTCCAAAAAATACTCCTCATATGTTTCGCGGCACCGGCCGGGTATGGCCAGCTGCCCGCTTTCCGCGCACACCAAACGTTCTACGACTCCCGGAGGCGTCCTGAACCAGCCACCCGATATATGTTGGGGGATGGATTTCATAAGATCAGCCCAAATGGGCAGTGCGGCCGAAGATCCTGAAGCGTTGATAGACCTCCCGTCATCAAAACCGACCCATACCAGGGCCAAAATATCCGGAGTATATCCCACGAACCAGGCATCCCTGAAAGCATTGGTGGTGCCTGTTTTTCCCGCCACCGGAAAGGTTATTCCCAGGCCTTTGAGCGATCGGGCCGTGCCTTCCTCTACGACGCTTCGCAAAAGAGAACTCATGAGAAAAGCCTTCGCCGGCGAGGTCACCCGCTCGACATTCATATGCCTCCGCTGAAGCATATTGCCCGTCTCATCCATAATGTCTTTTAGGGACAGGGGATAGGGCAGCATCCCGTCGGCGGCAAATGCACAATAGGCCCGAGCCAATTCCAGAGGAATGACCTCGGAAGCCCCCAAGGCCAGGGACGGATAAGACCGCAGGGGGGTTGTAAAGCCAAAGGCGGAAGCGGTCCTGACAACCTCCTTCAAGCCCACCCCCATGGCCAGATCTACGGCAGCCAGATTCACGGAATTCGTCAGCGCCCTTCTCAGGCTCAGGCGTTCCTCCTGTATGGGGGCGTAGTTCCTTGGTCGCCAGGGTTTGCCCTCGACCATGTAGGTCTTTTCCACATTGGACAACCATGAAACTGGTGTAAATCGATCCAGACCGCTCAGAAACACAAAGGGTTTGAAGGCGCTTCCGGGCTGCCTGCGGGCCTGGGTGATTCGATTGAACTGGCTCATACTGTATTTTCGGCCCCCCGCCATAGCCAAAATATATCCCGTCTTGGGCTGCATGACAAGGATGGCCCCCTGTAATTTTCTATCCGGATCTGAATGTCTCAATGTCGGATTGGCCGCCTCCAAACGGGCCAGTCCTCTTGCCAACGCCCTTTCAGCTGTCCGTTGAACCTGGGTATCAAGGGTGGTAAGAATGGTGAGTCCAAGACTGGACAAGGCCTCCGGAGGATAAAGCGCCTTGAGCTGTTCAGAAAGGTAATCCAAAAAATTGGGGGCCTTTTTGCCGTATTTTTCAAACCCGGCCGGGCTTACGGGGTAGGCGAGGGCCGTTTTGAATTCTTCCAGGGTAAGCCAGCCATGGGTGTGCATCAAACGCAATACCGTGTTTCTTCGACCGGTGCATCGTTTGCTGTCCACATAGGGGGAATAGAGATTCGGAGCACGAATCAGACCAGCGATGGCTGCAGCCTCGCCGGGGAGAAGCTCTTGGACCGGTTTTCCGAAATAGAAATAGGATGCCTCGCCTATGCCGTTGATGGCGACTGATCCCTTTTGCCCCAGGTAGATCTCGTTGAGGTAGATCTCCAGGATTTCTCCTTTCTCATACATGACCTCCATGGTCAAGGACATCAACATTTCTTTCAATTTACGGGAAATGGTTCTCTCGGGTGTCAAAAAATAATTTTTGGCCAACTGTTGGGTAATGGTGGAACCACCCTCCCGTATCCTTGCGTGTCTCAGATTCGTATAGAGGGCCCTGAATATGCCACGCGGATCAATACCGTGGTGACTGAAAAACCGCATATCTTCGGCAGCCAGTACCGCATGAATGACATATTCCGGAACCTGGGATATGGAAACAAGGCGCCGCTGCTCCCGCTCTGGACCAAAAAAAAGCATGAGTTGTTCCGGTTCCAATTCCAAGAGAGGGATTTCCTCGCGCCTCTCCATGTGATCAATGGATTCAATCCTTTCTTTTCGAAATGTGATTTGGACCGGAAAACCCTCCCGTTTCCTGTTAGGGAGATCAAGTTTATGGAGATATAGGCTCAGGACGGGGCCTGTGACCCGCATTTGCCCCTCGGCGCTCGGTTTGTGGGCAACTCTTCGATATCCGAGTTGCTCCAGTTTCTGCTCAAGGGACCGGCGGCTCACATCCTGTCCAGGATAAAGCAGGGAGGTGTCCGAATAAACTTTAGACGGGATACTCCATCGCCGACCTGAAAACCGCTTTTCAATCTCCAGGGAAAGAACCCAGCAATAGACGAACAGGCCGATACATGAAAAACTCAGGGCAAGGCAGGCACCCTTGAATACCAAACCGAAACGATTTTTTTTTCGACGACTCAGAATCATGGATTTGCCTTTGCAGAATGGTGAATGTTAGGAGGAAGGTCGTGGCTGTGTTTAGAAAAAACGGGCCGAATGCCGGACGATCTCTCCCACATCCTTTCCCGTTGCTTCGAGAGTATCGATATCTAATCCGAGCCGTTTGGCCGATTCAAGATCCGTTAAGTCATCTCCCTCGTTGTCGATGCCGTCGCCGTACCCGATATGACAGGCCAGGTTGCTCGCCAGATTCGCCACCAATACCGGGAGCTCCGTACCGGCATTGAAGGTCGTGAGGCCCTGAAGTCTCGCTACACGAATAAAATCCTCGCCAAAATTCCAACGATTCAAGGTCTCCTCGCTTACAAGGGGGTAAACTTTTTTGATGACCCTAAGCACATCGGACAGATCGAATCCCACTCCATCCCCTCCCCTCTCGGACAAGACCCTTAGAAGGGGCATCTTGCCGATATCATGAATGAGGCCCATGAGGAAGAGCTTATCCACATCCTCAAACCCTATTTTTTCACCTATGGCCTTGGCAGCAAAGGCGCTGGCGAGACAATGCATCCACAGATTTTCCATCAGGACCCTATATTCAATGCCCTTGGCTTCATAAAGATCCCGATAGGCAATAGCGATAATGATTCCCTGGGTCTCGCGAAAGCCCAATCGAGGAATCGCTCTCTTGACCGAGTATACCTGTTCAAGCCTACGGTACCAGGAGGAGTTCCCCAAAGAGATCAATTTCAGTGAAATCACAGCATCCCTTTCGACAACCTCTGCCAGATCGTCTACGGTGGAGGCCGGGTTATAGGCCACCTTCTGTATCTCATGGACAATCCTCGGCAGGTGGGGGAGTTGAATTTTGCCTTCCTTAAATTCCTGCACGATTTCCGAAACGGCTTCTTTCAACCTCTCTTTTTTCCGCCCTTTGCCCTCTGTCCCCCCCAATCCGGACGAGGCGTGCACGAATGCTACAAATTCACGTGCCAGATGCGCATCAAAATCCTTCCCTTTTCCCCCACCAATTACCTCCAAGGCCTCCTTTGGACCCATCCCCTTTCGGTGAGGACGCATTGAAATCATGGCATCATAACTGTCCACGATCTTCAGAATTCTGGACCCCAGGGGAATATCCTCCCCTTTGAGACCGTCCGGGTATCCACTGCCGTCAAAGGCCTCGTGATGGTGGCGTACAATCGGCAGGATAGACATCAACAGTTTATTTTTACTGAGAATTTTTTCGGCCACGAGGGGATGCTTCATGACGAGAAGCCGTTCCTCTCGGGTCAATGCTCCCTTTTTGTGAATGACCTCCAAAGGCATATGGATCATTCCGAGATCGTGAAGCAGTCCGGCGAGATAGTGATTCTCGACCTCTTCTTCAGAGAGTCCGATTTTTCCGGAAAAAGAAGCGCAAAGAGCACCCACACGTTCAGAATGGCCTTTCAGGAATAAATCCTTTTCTTCGATCAAGGATACCAAGACCTTGACCAGATCCATGAGATGGCCCTTTTCCGCCCCCTTATTCTCCGTCATTATTTTTCCCCTCTGTTAGAAATCCCTCAGCCCAAGGCCCTCATAGGCAGTATCCCGACCCCCTGGTCAACCAGGAGAAATTTCCGGGCCAGGTCGTAAAGCCTGAAGAATATTTTATCAGCAAATCTTGTGCCATAGTGTCCTTTCAGCGGCATATCTGTCTTTTCAAAATCTGCCCCGTATTTGCCCCCGTACCAGTTGAAATATCAAGGGATTATTCGTCAAATTGTTGACATTTTCGCGGCCGAGGTCAATGGGGTTTCAAGCCAGGCCGTTTAATACTCCGCACAAAACCATCTTTCCCAAGTATGATCAGACAGTTCTCTTGACACACAACGCGGTGCCTTCTATACTTCATCATCAAGAAAAAGAGGTGGTTTTTCAATCCGTCGGCCCCTGGAAATAGGACCATGAATTCACCGAATATACCTTACAGCATCGGCAGGTACCAGGTCACGCAAAAGCTCGGCAGAGGGGGCATGGGTGTCGTCTATCTGGCCTATGACCCCTTCATAGACCGCCTCGTGGCAATCAAGGTTACTTCCACCTCCCATGTTCAAAATTCTCAGAAGCTCGATGAATTCCGGAAGACCTTTCTGAACGAGGCCAGGGCCGCGGGGAAACTGGTTCATCCCCATATTGTATCCGTATTCGATGCCGCAGTGCAGGACACGACCTGCTATCTTGTCATGGAATATGTGGACGGCCCCACCCTCAAGCGTTATTGCAGCCCAGATACCCTGCTACCCTTAGAAGAAGTTGTAAAGGTGATTCACCAGTCGGCAAAGGCACTTCAGTATGCCCATGAAAACGGCGTTGTGCATCGCGACATCAAACCCGGCAATATCCTCATCTCCACTCGGGGCGAGGCCAAAATTTCCGACTTCGGTATCGCTGTGATAGGAGAACCCTCAGATCTGGACAGTTCCGGAAGCTTGACAGGATCCGCCTCTTATGCATCTCCCGAGCAACTTCGCAGCGGACCGGTGACGCCCCAAACAGATCTCTTTTCCCTGGGTGTCGTCCTGTATGAGATGCTGGCAGGCAAAAATCCCTTCGAGGCCGAATCGGACGTGGCCACGGTCTACAAGATAACCCATGAAGCCCCCCAACCTTTGACCTCACATCGACCCGATATCATCAAGCCTCTGGAATCCGTTGTCATTCGGGCACTGGAAAAGGATATGAATAAGCGATACCAGACGGCCCTGGAGTTTGCAGAAGATCTGGGCGCCGCCTTCGACAACATGCGATTTCTTGGTGAAAGTGTCAATTTCGAAAAAAAATTTACAGCACTGAAAAAAATCGACTTTTTCAGGGAGTTCAACACCATGGAATTGTCAGAGATCCTCAAGAATACCCAGTGGCTTGAGTATGGCGCGACATCCGCCATCCTCAATGAGGGAGAAGATGAAGATTGCTTTTTTATCATTGTCGCCGGGGAGGTGGTGGTAAAAAAACTCGGGAAGGCCATTGCGGTTTTAAAACAGGGAGATTGTTTCGGCGAAATGGCTTACCTTGGAAAGGTAAAGCGAACCGCAAGCATTGCGGCCCTCACGGATACTATTCTGATGAAGATCAATTCCTCGGTGATCGATAAAACCCCTACGGCTATGCAGCTCAGGTTTTACAAAGTCTTTTCCGGCACCTTGATCCGACGGCTGGTGCAAACCAGCAGACTGTACACCCAGGTATCCCCCTGACCCTCGCCCTCTGTGCAAATTCGAATTTCGACACCTTTTCATTATACGGTCTTTTCAGGACAAAAATATAGGCTTCGCCCTATATACATCGCGAAACGGATATCTTGTCATGACATGACAAGGCTCTTCATTTAGACACCTGTCAATAACCGGGGTCCATTCTCTTCCACCTCTGCATTTTTAAAAAGATAAACGGTTACCATTTCTTTAACACCCATCCATAGGAGGAAGTAATGCGTATATTTAAAGGCATAGCCGTGGCGGCTTTGCCGGCAATCCTGGCCGTTTTTGTCTTTATTTACCCTGTCGCAATGGCAGAGGATGTGCCGAGGATGAGCATAGGCGAATTCAGGGGGCTTATGGATGATCCGGCGGGGGTATCCATTCTGGACGTTCGTGTGGAAAAGGACTGGCAGGCCGCTGATGCGAAGATCAGGGGGGCCTTCCGAAAAAATTCCAAGGAGATCGCTGACTGGTCTGGAGATCTGGATAAGACAAAGACCTACGTCTTATATTGCGCCTGACCCAACGAGCTTACCTCTGCCAGGACGGCGGAAAGGATGATGAAACAGGGGTTTTCTCAGGTTAGCGCGCTCAAGGATGGATGGAACGCCCGGAAGAAAGCCGGATTCCCGGTGGAAAAAAATGACCGGAAATCGCTATGGTCACCTTGGCGTCCTGTACCCCTCCGGGCGCCGGCTTGCGATTTATGATGAAAAGCTAACATATACCTACTCTCGCTCCATTTCTGAAAGGAGTTCGCCCAGGCTTTTAACTCTTTCCTTTGCGTCAAAAAAGTAGGGCATTTCCCGAACAAACTCGACAATTCCGTCACCGAGTTTTACTTTTAAAACCCAACCTACGACCCCCATACATGGTGCCGACATGCTGACGTGATATACGATATCACTAATGTCCCGTTCCGACTGAAATCCCTCGATCAAAACCACTGCTTCGGCGTTTGACGTTTTAGCCTGGGCGATAATATCATCCGTGATCGGAGGAACGCCAAACGTCGGGGGCTCCGCCAAGATGATATAGAAAGGACTCATGGCCCCTTGCTTTTTGATGGTCTCTTTTACGGCATCAAAAAAATTCGACGCATAGCCGACAAGAATCTGTCTCTTGTTGTCAGGGCTCTTTCTGATCGCCCCCAGGATAAAAACGATTTGTTTTTCCAAATCAGTAAAAAGCATTTTTCTTTCTTCTTCTTTCGCTTATCTCTTCATTGATATTATTGAATAAACAGTGGAAAACTTTAATTCACACAAACATGACAGCTCAAAGGACTCCTTTGAATCGGCTGAATACCGCCTGGCAGATCGGACATTTGTCCGGCACGACACCCCGGTGGATATGCCCGCAGATCTGGCAGACATAATATTTTGTTTCCGCTTCCGGCAGGGGGTCGTCTTGGGCATCGGCAAAAAGTTGGATCTGCTCCTCATCCGTTTTTCTGGATTGGGCAAAGGCCTTTTTTACGGCCTTACTTGCCTCTCTGGTCTCTTCGATCATCAAGGGGTAAATAATTTCAACGGTTAGGATCTCTTGTTGCAGGGCTTCATTCAGGTTTTCTTCGCTTCCACCGATCTTGCCTCGCATCATCAAAAGGAGCCGCCGTGCATGAACCGACTTGGATTCGGCCGAGGCCCTGAAAAGCCCGGCCAGTTGCCGATACCCCTCCTGCTCGGCTTTGAGCGCAAAGGCCCTGTTTCTGGCCTCTGACCGGGACTCTTCGGCAAATGCCCTGCTCAAATGTTCCTGTAGTCTGTTCGACATCGCAATCCCCCATTATATGGCCGGTAGGCCCTGTTGAACTTGGGTATCCCCTCAGTCTTTGCCCGCCGTGTGTCTCACGTTTTTATGCTGCACGCATTGGTCACTGTCAAGAAAAACCGATTTCTCCTGATGAACGACCGACAAACAGATCAAGATACCATCATATATTCAAGGAACAATCAATGCCCACCCTTGAAAACGACGAGAAAATCCTTTTTCATACTCACCGGTAACCATTGGGGTCTATACTTCACCCTGCTCTCATAACGATAGCCCCGTTCAGCATCATCATGCACCAGGCACAGGATCAGGGTCTTACAGGAATTCGCATCCGTATATTCGAACATATCCTGATCGCTTCGGGAATTGCCGAAGGCAAATATCGGTCTTCTGCCGATATGCTGCCAGATATTGATCGGTTTTCCCTTTCTCAAGTTTTTAGGCTGAATTTCTCTCCCCTGCCGAAAAAACATGGCCGTCGAATCCTTCATCTCAAAGCGGAGTTCAACTTTTGTACCGATCAGATGGGACGGATCGAGACCGAGCTGTTCCATGCCGATGCTTCTGACCAGGGCCTCCCAGGATCCTGAAACGACACAGACTTTAAAATCCCTTGCGTTGAGAAATGAGATCAATTCAAGAACGGGCTGGTAAAACAGATCCTTATAGGCCCGGTTCCATCGAGGATGTTTTTCCTCTCTTAAAAATCTCTGGACCTCTCTCATATACCGCTCCTGCGTGTAGCCCCTGTGGGCTTCAAGCAGTATCTGGACGAAATGGCGTCTAAGATAGGCCCTGTCATTTTCAACGGCGGCCTTGTAAGGCTGTTGATTTCGAAGTGGGCTTTGACGGGTCGCAGACTCCCGCAAACTTTGGATGGCCAAAGCCATGGACAAATAAAGAGGCTTCTCACAGAGAATTGTACCGTCCAAATCGAAAACGGCGACGCGATCCACCGCCGGGACAAAGTCCGGACTCCGAATCTCCGTCACCCGGTTGATGAATCTTATGATCTTTGCCTTGTTTGATTGCGAACCATCCCGCCAGGAAGGGAGTGGATCCCGAAAGGCATTACCTCCCGTCCACCCCAAGCTCGCACAGGCAAGAATCCACCCGGCCAGTAAAAGGCGAAAAACGATCAGATGAGATTGTCTCGTCATGAAGGCTTCTCTATCCACAAAAAAAAGGATTGGGCAAAGGAGAAAGCTGAATGATCCCTGTAAAAAAGGCAAAAGACCGCGATGATTCGACGGACGACTTGACGAATGCCTCCCCATAGGCAAGGTCCTCCCAGAACTGAAAATATTTACAAAACGCACTGATCGCTTGATCGGGGCCTTTCCTGTCCTTGTGAGTGATCCCGTTGAGGGTTGGCTCTATCCCTTCACCCTGGACATGAACTTCCCGGTTTCGGTGTGGACTCGGACCATTTCGCCCGATGACAGATACTCGGGGGCCTGGATGACATGACCGTTTGAGAGGGTAGCGGGCTTGGTTCGATTGGTGACGGTCGCGCCCTTGATGGCCGGAGTCGTCTCAACGACCTCCAAATCAATGGTAACCGGCAATTCAACGCCGAGGATTTGACCGTCTAGAAGCAGGGCGGTAATGCCCACAAGCCCGTCGACGAGCCAAATGATTTGCCCCTCCAAACTGTCTTCGGAAAGGGTATATTGCTCAAAGTTTTCCGTATCCATGAAGGTAAACATGTTCTGGTCGCCATACAAAAAACTCACCGGTCGCCTGACAAGGTCCACCTCTTCCAAAAAGTCGTTTCCCTTGAATGCCTGATCAAGCTTCTGTCCCTCGGGAATGCCGGCGAAACGGACCTTATAAAGCGTGTTGGCACCCCTGGCCGAGGGGGTTTGAACCTCAATCTGCCCCACTTGATAGAGTTGATTATTGATCCGAACGACTTGGCCTTTTTGCAGATTACAAGCCTTTGGCATATTTTTTTACTCCTCTGTCACATATCCGATGTGAAGGTGCGAATCACATCCTTGTCCATTAAAACCTGAATTTCCTCATCCGTATACCCCATTTCCTCCATGATCGCCAGGGTGTGTGCGCCCAGGTCAGGTGCGGCACTTCGGGTTTTCGGTCTGAAGGAACTGAAATGCACGGGATAGCCGGGGATCTGGACCTCCCCCAGGGTAGGATGCGTGAAATCGACCACATAATCGTTTTCCAGGGCCTGAGGATCCTGGAGCACATCACTGATCCTCTGAACCGGCCCAAACATGAGACCATGTCCACGCAATATCCTGAGCCACTCATCACGGGTTTTGCCCTCAAAAATCCTATCAAAAAGGATGACCAGTGCCTGGCGATTTTTTTTCCTGCCCTCTTCGTCCGAAAAACGGGGATCTTTCATCAAGTCTTCCCGGCCGGTAGCCTTGAAAAGGGCCCCCCAGTATTTTCCTTCAGGGTGATGGGTCCCCATTATCCATTGACCGTCCCCGCAACGAAAGGTGTTCCGTAAAGGGGAAAAGTTGGTGCGGCCCTCTTGAATCGGCTCGACTGCAATAGTTCCGGCCATCATCAGATTAGCATACTGAAGCCACAGGGCCGTGCTGTAGAGGGAAACGTGCACCTCCTGCCCCAGTGATCGTCGCTCCCGATCAAACAAAGCGGTCATGATGGCCTGGCTTGTCATCATGGAAACGGCCTGATCCAGGATGGCCAAATGCAGGATCTTCGGTTCCTGTCCGCCGGTGAGGAACATCATGCCGGACCTGGCCTGGCCCATTGGATCAAAGGCTCCATGATCGTTCAGAAGTCCTTGCGGACCAAAACCGGAGATGTTCACATGGATGATCCGAGGATTAATTTTCGAAAGGGTCCGATAATCCAGTCCAAGTCGCCCTTTGGTACTCTTTCGCAGGTTGATGATAAAAACATCCGCTTCCCTGATCAGGCGATGGAAGATATCTCTCCCCTCTTCTTTTTTTATATCGAGACAGATACTCTTTTTATTGCGGTTTGAAAATTGGAACAGGAGACCCTGTCCATCGGGCGTGCAAAATTCAATTCCCCCCATTTCCGACCAGGATCGCATCGGGTCACCGGCAAACTCTTCAATCTTGATGATTTCTGCTCCCAGGTCTCCGAGAATGGCCCCCGCACCCGGCCCGGCGTGGAAAGTTGCATATTCAAGAATACGTATACCCTCCAGGGGCATGGACGGATCCAACCCATTGCAGTCAGAATGTGCCATGAGATTCAATCTCCTTTTATCGTTTCCTTACGCCTTTAAGAATGACACGGTCCTGGGCCTGGACTCCCCCCTCGCGCGGAGTTCGCCGGAATAAAATAATAAAGCCCGTCAGACCCGATTCCGGGCCTGATCACACCACGTTTATCACGTTTGCGAAAATCCTCAAGACGTTATTGGGGTTATAATGATGCCGTAAATCAAGATAATCGGGGCGAGAGACGGAAGACAAATCGGAAGGAATGAATCGGGTCCATGTCTTTGAACTTTTCCTTGACGGTTATACCTATCCTTTGGTGTTCCTGCCTGCTGTCATTCGTTCCGAACAGGCACTATTGGAACCCTCGGGAAGATGGAAACGGGAAAGAGACAGTATCACGGTTAAAAAATGTTCACCTAAGGGGTTGGTCCAAACTCTTCCGTCCGCTCCTCAGGTGACGTGACGATATGTTTCTCAGAGAAGGTATCAGGCTATTTTTTTAACAAAGACTCGCCTCTTCCCCACTGTAAAGGTCGTTTTGAGACAAAAAAACAGTTTGATGCGAATGAATCCCTTCCTACAAAAAAGGGACCGCTATCTTTTCGAGTTGATATGATCAAACTTCCGGTTCACTATTTTCCGTGTCTGAATCCTGAGTTTGGTTTTCGTTTCGATCCTTCTGATTCTGGATCTGTTGCTGGAGTAATTCTCCCAGATTCGAGGTAGCCTCCCTGGGGTTGTTGACGTAGGATTTGTAAGGCTGCTGCTGTTTTACGCTCTTTCTTTCCGTTCCCCGGATGGAGAGCCCAATTTTTTTATCCTCCCGTGAGACGTGAAGGACCTGGGCTTCCACCTCATTTCCCACCTCATAGCCCTCCAGCGCATTACCGCCTTCCTGCTTTGGCAATTCCGAGATATGGACAAGCCCCTCGATCCCTTCTTCCAATTCGACAAAAAGACCGAAATCAGTCACATGGGTCACTTTACCTTTGACTGTTGTGCCGGATCTGTATTTCTCGGGGATTGCGTCCCAGGGGTCGGGCAACAGCTGTTTGATGCCGAGTGAGAAGCGCTCCCGCTCGCTATCGATGTCAAGAATAACAGCCTGTACCTCCTGACCCTTTTCATACAGCTCGGAAGGATGTTTGACCGTTTTTGCCCACGAAAGATCGGAGACATGTACCAACCCGTCTATGCCTTCATCAATACCGACAAAAATTCCAAATTCCGTGATGTTTCGTATCTTCCCCTGAATGATGGCACCGATAGGAAATTTCGTAGCGATAACATCCCAGGGGTTCGGTTCGAGCCGTTTAATGCTCAGGGACATCCGCTGTTTTGCGACGTCTATATCCAGGACCTGGGCTTCCACCGAATCACCGACCTTCAGGACCTGAGATGGATGCTTAACCTTTTTGGTCCAGGACAATTCATCCAGGTGAATCAATCCTGATACACCCTCTTCAGTTTCCACAAAGGCTCCAAATTTTGCAAAACTTGTGACACGCCCCGTTATTGTCGTTCCCGCGGGATATTTCTCACCAGCCTCTTTCCAGGGATCGGGTGTCAGTTGTTTGATACCAAGGGATACCCGTCCTTTTTCTTTATCAAAATTCAGCACCTTGACCGAAATTTGATCACCTACTGCATGTTTTTCCGATGGGTCGCCGATCCGGCCCCACGACATGTCTGTGACATGAACCAAACCGTCTATGCCGCCAAGATCCACAAAAAGTCCATAGTGGGTGATATTGGTGATGGTTCCATCGAGAACCGCGTCCTTCTCCAGTCTTTCCAGCGTCTTCTCTCGAAGCGCCTTTCGTTCGGCCTCAAAAACGGCACGGCGGGACAGCACGATATTATTGCGGCGCTTGTCGAATTTGATAATTTTGAACTCGCCCTCGGTCCCAATAACGGCGTCAGGGTCCTTAACAGGATACCGATCGACCTGAGAACCGGGCAAAAAGGCGCGCAGACCGATATCTACTGAAAATCCACCCTTGACCCTGGAGATGATCTTTCCCTCTATGGTCCCTTCCTTTTCATAAATCTCTCGGACATGATCCCAGAATTTGACCTCGGCGGCCCTCTCCCTGGAAAGGATAATGCGTCCGTTCTTGTCCTCTTTTCGAACCAAGAGGACGTCGACTTCGTCCCCCACCTTGGCCTTCAGGTTTCCCATGGCATCCATAAACTCGCCAACGTGGATTTGACCCTCAGATTTATACCCTATATCGACCAACACGAATTCACCGTCAATGCTGACGATTTCTCCACTGGTCACTTTTCCTTCCTGAATACCATCCAGGCTTTGCTCATATAACTCCTTGAAACTGAGTTCATCTTGAGCATTTTCATCGATTTCATCAGAAAAAGATAGGGTTTCATCATTAAGGACCTCCAGGGGAGCTCCGGAATCAGTCTCTTTGCTTTGGATTGGGACTTTCTGATCGTCAGAAAATTCCTTTGTTTCTTTGTTCATTAACCTTTATACTCCTTAAATCCGTTTCATTCCTATGGGATGCGCCGTTGGCGAGGGTAAACAAAAAGGCATCCCATCGAAGGAAGATGAGATGCCCCTTCCAACCTTTTTCCGGAAAACTATAATTTAATCACGTTTTTGGCTGCAGGTCCCCGGTTACCTTGTTCGACGTCAAAAGTTACCCGGTCACCTTCATAAAGGGTCTTGAAACCGGATCCGTCAATGGCGGAATAATGAACAAACAAATCCCCACCCTCTTCCTGTTGGATGAATCCGAATCCTTTTTTTTCATTGAACCATTTTACGGTTCCTTCGGCCATAAGGCTGACCTCCTTTCTAGATGTGTTTTGCCACCAGAATTCAGGTCGCCTTTCTGTCAAAGGACGTAATCCTTAAAACCGAACACAACCTGCGAAACGACCAGACAGATATTAATCGTTTCGTAATATCATTGAAGCAACCAACATAAAATAACTATATTCCATCAAATGTCAACAAAAAAGCAGTGTCTTTTAATTCTGTTGCGGAATTTCTCTCCCGAATGTCGGCATGAGCGGCCTTTTCACAGGGTTGGTGTCAGGGGCAGACCTCAATGGGCCGGCATATACCGACAAAGCCGGCCGAGGCCATGATATTGGCGCACACTTAGGTGAAGCGTGTCAAAAACTTGTCCCCTCCCCCTTTTTCAAGGCTCAACGAAAGGCCGATGGACTCTTTGGTTTTGGCGCTCGGCTTCATTTAAAAGCTTTGTATTTACAGGATATTAGCCTGATTACACGCTCTGCATTCCCCATAGAGGAGCCCCTTTCCGGCACGACAATTGCTTCAATCAATGGTTGGCGTAAAGGATATCCCGATCTCCTTGAAACCCGATCCCCTCAAAATTTAAACGGACGATGAAAGTAGGCGACGATGTTGAGATATCATTATTGCTCTCACTGCGGAATGTTCACGGCCAGGGAAAAGGGAAAATGTCTTTACTGCGGCGCCGAACTATACGAAATAAATCATCCCCCTTATAATGGGCGTGCCCTTTCATCCCTTCTCACACTCTTGACTGAAATGCCATGGTCTAGATTGAAGCGAAAGACCCACGGAGATACTTTTGCATGAAGAAAGGATCTTAATTTAGTTCCCTTGATTCAAACGGACCCGTTACCCCGCAGCGCCTGCCTTTTGATTCCATCATCCTGATTCATTTTCTCAAGGATGACCCCCCGATATTTCATAGGGTCAGAAAAATCAGGCCCCCCATGTGAACTATGCAAGGTCAGGGTTTTTACGCAGCCCCACCTAACCCCATGCGCTGGTTTCCTGCCGTAAGGATCTCATATCGCGTCCGTCCCCCGCAATATTGCTCAACCAATCCGGCCAGCTCACGACATATCTCATCGACCTCCTCCATCGACACGGGTGGGAGCCCATCCACATTGAACTCAACCGCCCTTGTCGCTGAAACGAGCAAGGTATGGTTTGCCTGCCGCCACGTCCACCGACGTGTAAGCACCCTATTACCCTCCACAAAAACTATCTCCCCGGGCAAGGGACTCTCTGCCTCTGATGAGCCAAAAGGGACAAATGACTCTTCGCCCTTTGCCCGACGCAAAGCAATGTCTTGCGCTACAACGTCAACGGCATGCCCACCCGCAGGGACGAGATGGCGTAATGAGATGACATTCCCGATATCAACCAGTTTGTTGATCGACGGAATTTTCTGGTTCTTCAATACGCGACGGGCCATGGCCTCCATAGATGGTCGATACTTACTCGGCTTTGCACCGAAGGAACGATAAGCCTCCCGCCAACTGGCCATCCTGGGGTGCGTTGCAATGGTTTCCGCCTTCAACCGTTCCCGAACCGAATCCTCTTCACTACGCAACAGCGAGACAAGTTCGGCAGACGACGCATCGTTTTTCACCCCATACGCCAACACAACCCCCCGCACATACCCGGGAAATAATTCGAAGACCTCTTTCTCTACCGTGTAAAACAGCTCATTTTGATTCATTTTTATTTCCTGTCGTTTGGACGATACCTTCCGCGGCAAGCCCGCCTGTCCATAAACTCATTGTAACGAATAATTCAAAAACTGAACCGCAACACGCAATACCCTCGTAGAAACCTGTTTCTCCACTTTTGACGAGCCCCTCAATGTTAAGCACTGATGACCAAAATATCAATTTTAACACAAGACAATTTCATATGACCAGCCGTAAAAAAACAAACACCGCCATGGTCAACCATTCAAAACATCATGACCGAATGCAAGTGTCATGCGCCCCCCTTATGCATGAGCACTAAAGACGGATATTCTCGCTACCTTTCTTTCGACAAGATTGACGGATTTCCCGGGCAAAATTTGGACTTGACCTTATCCGGCAAGACCCATGTTTTCAGTTTCGTCGCATGCCCCACACATGGGCAACAATTTGCAACACGAAGGAAATATCATTCAATAAAACTTATATTTTATTTCGAACACTTAGCCGATCCAAATAGGCATTTTTTTCCAACAATGAAGGGAGCACCCTTCAAAAATTATAACAGCAGCAGACTTCAAAATAAATAGCGTCATAAAATCAAAGGCATACCGACAAAAGCAGTTTATGGCACGCACTTTGCTTGACCAAGAATCACAGTATTTTAATTCTAACCGAGCACACGTGAAAGGATCTCGAAGGCGATTGGTTTATCTGCGCAGAAAGGCCTAACGAAATTGAACCTGTCACGTTAATCTTTTTCCTTTTACTCCCACGGTGCGGAAGGAAACGAAAACACAGACCGCAACAGAAGTTCAGAGAACATATCATCGCATTTCAATCAGGAGGAGACGTGAATCTCACCATTTATCACAAGGATCTCAAGAGTGTACTTAATGAAGAAATCGCGGGTCGTTTTTGGAATTATTCAGGCTACGAATACCCATTGTCCATGGAAACCCCGTTCGATATTTTCAATAAAATGTTGAGCTGTCCTCAGACCAAGTCCTCCCCTCTAATCGCCATGCCCGATGGGCCCGGCTCATTGAAAAATTCGCAACACTTGACAATGGAAACGAAACATTCGGTCATCGAACTGACCAGGAAATTTTTTGCCGTAGTAAGAGGAAAGAGGGAAACTGCCGACCGTGAAAACGCATCTCAAACCGGAACGAAATGTGTGCTGAACCATTTTCCTGCGTTCAACCGTCATTTTCCTGGAAGAGAGATTGCCGTCGGCAAAGGCAGTGGACTCTGTTTGGTTAGCCCTGTACGTGTCGAGTTCAAGGGCTTAAAGCCCAACGAATTTTCAGTGGGCGACGAGCTGACATGCACTTTTGCAATTCATTTCCGAGACGGTTTGAGGGGGCAGGTGGGATACATGGATCGCATAAAGCCGAATAGAGAATTTAGCCGCTGGCACATTTACCCCTGTGGAGATGTCATTTCTGCGGACCTTTACCAAGATCACCGCCTAAAGCATGATATGTTCAGGACACTTATGGGCCATATCCTCTTGGGTGAGATTTCCCCTGAAAGCTACAGTTGACCCATAACCCACCGCATGAAACACTGCAAGTCATCCTGCCCGGGTCTTGGCCACAGAACCCAATCAAAAACATTAAAGCCTCTCGAAGGGCGATAAAACCGGATGATCCGAATCTTAGTTTCAAAGCCCGAAACCGATTTTATCAGGCCTCCCACCGTCTAAAGTGGCGGGGATCTTCGATTTGCATCTAATACCTTGCAGGTGATCAGGCATGATATCCAGATTAGATGGTGGATGGTCTCGAACTGTTCAACAACGCCCAATTGTGCTACGGTATAAGGTTTTTTCATGCGCTTTCAATAATCGCTATCCGTTGATCAGGAAAAGGAACAGACATGGAAACCAGAGACATTACGGTCCGGTCCCTTCGCCCCTTCGGCACTTCGATCTTTACCGATATGACCGCCCTGGCCAACGGCCATGGCGCAGTCAACCTGTCTCAAGGCTTCCCCGACTTTGACGGCCCGGAAGAGATCAAAAAAAAAGCGGCCGACGCCATCCTTCGGGGGCCCAATCAGTACGCCCCGTCCACCGGTATCCCGGAGTTCCGCCGGGCCATTGCCCTAAAAATGAAACGATTTTACGATTTGGACGTGGATCCGGACAGTGAAGTCACCGTGACATCCGGGGCCACGGAAGGGCTTTGCGCCACGCTCCTAGGCATTCTTGAGCCCGGAG
>CAZXWJ010000021.1:0-29335 GCA_964644375.1 uncultured Desulfobacteraceae bacterium
TCCCTGACGGGGATGGATCTCAGGACATTGACCTCTTTTCCGGCCCTGATATTGATCCCTCGCCTTGCCAGTTTGAGCGTGTAGATCGACTCTTTAAAAAGCTGACCGCTCGCGACGGAGCTGATGATGCAGGCGATCATAAGAGGAAGAATTATCTTGTAATTTCCGGTCATCTCAAAAAGGATCAATATGGCGCTCAATGGGCCGTGGGTGGTCCCGCCCACCACGGCAGCCATGCCCACAATGCTGTAAGCCCCGGGAGAGGCGGTTATACCTGGAAAAATCGTGTGAACCACGGAACCGAAAAACCCGCCAGCCATGGCCCCGATAAACAGGGACGGGGCGAAAATACCGCCCGACCCCCCTGAACCGATGGTGATGATGGTGGCTAAAATCTTAAAGACAATCAACAAGAACATAACTCCCCAGGAAAGTTTTTCCATGAGGACCAGATCGATGCCCGGATACCCTACTCCCAGGACATGGGGAAAGAACAGCGCGATACATCCAAGAACCAGCCCACCCAGGACCGGCTTGAAGTATTCCGGAAATTTTATGCGATCGAATAAATCCTCCATGCGATAGAGGCTGGAGGTAAAGGTTATTGCGACCAGGGCGCAAAAAAGCCCCAGGGCCACATAGAAAAAGAGCTCCCACGGACTGACGAGTTGGTAAGCGGGAACGATAAAGGCCGGCACATTGCCGAGAAAATGCCGAGATACGGCCGTCGCTGCAACGGCGGAGATCACGATGGGGCTGAAGGTGGACAACCCGAAATCGCCGAGAACAATTTCAAGGGCAAACATGGCCCCGGCTATAGGCGCATTAAACGTGGCCGCTATACCGGCGGCCGCTCCGCAGCCGACCAGGGTTCGAATCCTGTCTGCAGAGATGTTGAGCATCTGCCCGATAGACGACCCAATGGCAGATCCAATTTGGACGATCGGTCCTTCCCTTCCGACAGACCCCCCGGTCCCGATACTGATGGCGGAGGCAAGGGACTTTATGAAAACAACCCTTTTTCTAATCACTCCCTTGCGAAGGACGACGGCTTCCATGACCTCCGGAACCCCATGGCCTTTGGCTTCACGGGCAAAAAAATAGACAAGGGGACCGACAAGCAGCCCCCCGACCGCAGGGACCCATACCGTAAGGTGCCAGGGTCTTGCCTGGACCATCTCCAGGAGATTGGATCCTTTGCCGTAAGAAATGGATTGAAAAAAATCGATAAGATACCGAAAGCCTATCGCACCAAAGCCACCGGCCAGGCCGACGATTGTCGCCAGCATGGCCATGGTGGCTTGTTCGTTGTGTGATAGGACCGAAAGGGCAGAAAATAATTTTGAGGACTGCTTTTGTTTCACTTTAGTTCAGTGGGGTTCTCTTGGTCGGTTAATTCATGGTTTTGAGTCTTTTCCCGGCTATCTTAGCCTCATTAGACTTCGGATATTTTTTGATAATCTTCTTTAACAACAGTCTGGCACTTGTCTTGTCTTTGATTTCCCAGAAGGCCAGGGACTGCCTCAGCAACGCGTTGGGCACCTTGTTGCCCTTTGGGTAATTTTTGATCACCTTTTGGAAGGCCAAAATAGCCTGCTCATATTGTTTGAGGGCCATGTAAGATTCACCTATCCAGAACTGGGCATTGTCGGAGCGGTCTGATTTGGGATACCGCTTCAGGAAATCCTTGAATCCGTCCATGGCGGTCTCATAACGGCCTTCCTTGTACGCCGCAAGAGACTTGTCGTAGAGCATGATTTCCTGGGCTTTCGGATCTACTGTGGCCTCGGCCGGCAAAGATCCGGGGCGTTTCTTTTCAGAAAGTTCCTCTCCCACCGGTGCCGGTACTGCGGCCGGAGCCATGGATTCGAGTCCCAGATAATCCCCATGCCGCTTGGCCGCCGCCTCCAATGTCGTTATTCTTCGAGACAGATCGTCCACCGTGGTCTTAAGGGCATCCTCTTCGCCCAAGTCTCTTTCCACCGTGCGTTTGATGATATGCTCGTTGTCCTCTGTCCGACCGGCGAGATCTTTCACCTCGGTTCTCAACTCATCGATTTCCAGTCTCACCGTTTTCTGATTGGTTCGGATCTGGTCCAGTCTCGCCTCCAGATCACTTGTCAGCGTGGTATTCACATTCTCCTGGAGTTTCGTGACCCGCCTGTTGAGGGCGTTGACCTGATCGTTGAGAATAGTCAACTCCCTGTCGTAGACGCAGGATGGGAGGACAAACAGGGCAGAGACAAGAACAGGCAAACAAAACTTACAAAAATCTTTCTTGCACCATCCGGTTTTCATTTTTTAATCATACCCTCTGACAGAACGGGAGCCGACCTGAAACAACGGTCGGCTCGCCTGGTTTACGCATCTTATGACGCGGGCAAGCACCTAAAGCCCGCCTCCTAAACGCCTGCCTGTTTTGCACAACAGGATGTGCGACCTCAAGGCGTCCGCCTATTCCGTCACCTTAAATTCATCGCGTCTATTTTTGGCCCAAGCCCCTTCATTGTGCCCGGGATCAGCCGGCCTCTCCTCCCCGTAACTCACCGCTGAGATTTTACCGGAGGGAATACCGAGGGCGTTGAGGTATTTCGTTGCCGCATTGGCCCTTCTTTCGCCCAGGGCCAAGTTGTATTCACTGTTCCCTCTCTCATCACAATGGCCTTCTATACGCACTGAATAATCGGGATGG
Organism: uncultured Desulfobacteraceae bacterium; assembly: GCA_964644375.1. GTDB lineage: Bacteria > Desulfobacterota > DSM-4660 > Desulfatiglandales > HGW-15 > CAYNYM01. The sequence goes on from CAZXWJ010000021.1 coordinate 2,693, forward strand.
GCCTTGAGCCAGGCAGCCTTCTTTTCCAGGATAGCCCGAGCCTCGGGTTTCAACTCGGATCGGTCAAAATCAAAATAGATGTGCCCGGATTCGAATGCCTGGACTTCCATGAGAAGCTGCCTCCGCTGCCTCTCCAGGTCGGCCAGATTGTCATCCTCTGTAGTGGGCGGGGTAACAGGAGGTGCGGTCGGTTTGACTTCCTTAACGACCGGCGCAATTGGCGCGGGCGGTTCTTCCGCTACGATCCCTTTCTTTGCACAAGACGTCATTGTCAGAAGTGACGCACAACAAAATGCCAAGACTGCCGCAACAAGCATCATTTTCTTCATCATTCTCCTCGTACCTCCTATTTGATAAAATTATTTTATCCAAAGATTCGTGGGATTCAACCGGCGCCCTTTAAATTTTCAATTGATATCATCCTAGTACTATTATTTCAAGGATTTAGATCTTTTTGAAGGCTTTTTTTTGTTGTTCACCCATCGATCTCGGTTTTTCTGCAGGCTCGAAACCTCTAAGTCCGGCATGGTTATCGGACATTATCGCCGCCGGCACCCTAATAAAGTGACCAGGACGGGGACGTTTGTTCGCCCTTGGCGGACGTGATCCGCCGCTGATTCCGGCCGTTGGCGTTCATGAGATAAAGCTGATATCGGCCTGTCCGGTTGGAACTGAATATAACATATCTGCCGTCCGGGGACCAGGCGGGATCCTCGTTCTTTCCCTGATTCTCCGTCAATTGCCTCAAATTGCCACCGTCTGCGCCTATCGTAAAGATGTCGAAAACCCCGTTATTCATCCCGGAAAAGGCGATACGGTTTCGGGAGGACCAAGAGGGGGACGTATTGTACCTCAATGTCGGCTCAAAGGTCAGCCGTTCCTCTTTTCCCGAGACCAGATCATGGACATAGATCTGTGGGGACCCGGAGCGGTTGGAGACAAAAGCGATCTTCTTTCCGTCCGGCGAAAAGGAGGGAGAAACATCGATGCCCCAGTGCTTGGTGAGCCTCTTGATCACCCGCCCCTTCAAATCGATCCTGTAGATATCCGGATTGTTTCCATGGCTCAGGGTCAGGACGGCACTTTTTCCATTCGGCGCCCAGGATGCCCCAAGGTTCAAGCCCTTTCGGCCGGAGATCCTCGTGACCGATCGCGATTTCATGTTTTTTATATAGAGCATGGCCCCGCCTTCCTTGAAGGAGTTGTAAAGAAGCTTATCTCCCTTCGGAGACCATCGAGGAAAAAGAGCGATGCTTTTATCCGAAGTCATTCTCCTGACATTTTTTCCGTCCACATCGCACAGGTAGATCTCCTTATTGCCCGTTGCGGTCCCCACAAAGGCCAACCTTGAAAGAAACATACCCTCTTGACCGGTCAGGGCGTAAATAATGGCGTTCGAGAGGCGGTGCATCAGGGCCCTGTGCTCTTTGCTCTTCCCGAGAAATCTCTTGCCGAAAATTTGGCGTCCTTTGAACACATCGTACAGTCTGGCCTCCACCTCCAGGCTTCTACCGGTACACCTGTAGCTCCCCTCCAGGAGAAGGTCGGCGCCTATCACGGACCAGTCTCGCAGCCGGGCGCCTTCCGAATCCCTCGATCCATCATTTCCCCCCAGGAAGGACTGCTTTTCCATGGGGGTGAAATACCCGCTTAAATCGAGGTCGCCGGATACCACCCCGGGCAGTGCCGCCGCGAACTTCGGGTTACCCTCACTGCCCGAAAGGGTTCGAAAATCGGGGATAGCGATCTTGATTCTCTGGACGGAAGGGGCGTTAATATCGATGAAGATCCTTCCAAAAACCTGGGAGGGCAATGTGGACTGAAGTCCAAACACAACCCCCAGGATAAAAACGAGATTAATAATTCTCGAGGTCTTTGAGGTTGAAGTTGATCTCAAATTCTTCATAGCTTTCCCTGTAAATTTCCGGAAACGGCGGCAGCGGATCAGACCGCTCGACGGCCTTTAAAACGGATTGATCAAATATGTCGCTGTTTGAGCGCCTGAGAAAATTTGTTTTCAGAATCGCCCCGTCTGCCTTGACCCTGATAACCACGGTGGCCGTCAGGTCTCTGGAATCTCCCAGGGCAACCGGATAGGCCCAATTGGATTTTATCCAGCTCTCCACCTCCATCCGGTAAATCTGTATGGGAATTCCTTCTGCCGGGCGCCCCCCTGCCATTCCGGCACCCGTTCCGCTTGCCGCATTTTTTTCCAGCTTGGAGATGGCCCGGTCGACATGAGACCCGTTATCGGATTTGACCTTTCTCTCAATTTTCGAAATGGCCCGGTCAATCATCTGTGAGGCCGTTTTTTTCGGCTTCCGGACGGGTGGGGTCTTTTTGCTGACCGTCCTCTTGGCAATGACGAGGGCCTTGGTTTTCTTTTCCGGCCGCCCGATGCGTTTTGCCCGAGTCGCCTTTTTGATGGAAGGCGCCGTTTTAGATGCCTTTACGGGCTTTGTTGCCGAAGATTTTTGGGGCACCACGCCCCGGGGCATCTCGACGAGGCTGACTTGATAGACTATCCCTTCAAAAGGTCTTCTGTGGGGAATGGAATCCGGCGCAAAAATCAATATCGAAAACAGGGCGATATGGAAAAAAACGGACAGGACCACCATAGGGCCCCATCGCACTTCCTTATAACTGTTTGCTTTTTCAAACACTGCGGCCGTCATGACGTAATCGCTCAAGGGTAAGACAGAATAAAAAATCTTGGCGCTTCGAAGTAATGGAATAACGAGAGGACCGTCAGGTCACAGAGTGAGGCTTTAGATAAACGCGAGTTCCAAAAACTCACGGCCGCTTGAAATTTTCCCAATACCCTGGCCCACACCTGATAGGGATACATGCTTCGTATGTCCTTACACGTGAAATAATGTGGCTCACCGGTCTATTCTAACCCGGGATATCGCACCAAGGCGGGTTCCAATACTCCGCGTCAATCTTTTTAGGTACGGCCTTCCGGACTTATTCCAAGGGCTCCGTGACCATGCCCAATTTATTAATGCCGGCCCTTTTTGCACCTGCCATCACCTCGATGACAAACCCGTAAGGCACGTCTTTGTCCGCCCTCAACAAGACTTCTTTGTTTTTACGGTACTTAAAGATACTCTTGACCTTAGGCTCAAGATTCTCCAATTTAATTTCATGTTTTTCCAGGAAGATTTCCCTCTTCTTGTTGATGGTCAGAATCATGGGATCCTCCTTTGTTTTGATGCTCTTTGTCGTGGTTTGAGGCAAATCGACCTCAACCCCCTGCATCATCATCGGCGCGGTCACCATGAATATGATCAGAAGGACAAGCATCACGTCCACCAAAGGTGTGACGTTGATGTCCGACATAAAATTTCCACCATTTCCACCGTTGGTTATCATTCCGCATTCGACTCCGCAGTTCCCGGGTCTCAAGGCCGATGACGAAGGTGTCGCGACAGCCTTTTCTCTGTAAAAAGGCCCCGGCCCCGACGTGGATCAATCAGCCTTTTTGGGCGTGGCTGTCTTTTTAAACACCTGTCTTTCGAGAAGATTCAAAAAATCGGACGAAAAAGTATCCATTTCGGATCGTGCAACCATCGCCTTGTGATTGAAATGGTTGAAGGCGACGACCGCCGGGATAGCAGCCGCCAGTCCTGCAGCCGTAGCGACAAGGGCCTCGGATATTCCCGGCGCGACAACGGCCAGGCTGGCCGATCCTTTCATTCCTATGCCCCTGAAAGATTCCATAATACCCCAAACCGTACCGAAAAGGCCGATGAACGGGGCGGTGTTGCCCGTGGTCGCCAGAAACGACAACGCCCTTTCCAGCCGATTGCCCTGCTCGATCGATGTCTTTCTCAAAGACCTCTCCACATTAAAGAGCAGGGTCTGCATGGCCGAACCCCAGTCTCCCGATGCAGGAACATTTTGGATCTTTCCAATTCTTTTGAGCTCAGCATACCCTGATCTAAAAAGATGCGCAACCGGACTGGCCTCCAGATCATCACATCCTTCCTTTATCTTCTCGAGGGCCGTATCTTCCCAAAAGAGGTCGAAAAAATATTCAGTCTCCTTTTTTGCCCTGCGAAAGAGCTGCCATTTCATAAAAATGATAGTCCACGAGACAAGAGAGAATATAAAAAGGATGGCCATCACACACTTGACCATAAGTCCTGCGTGAATAATCATCTGTATGATGTCGTTGCCGAACGCTGTTTCCATATGAACCACTCCGGGTAAAGCTCTCGGAAGAAAATACGAAATCAAACTCATACGCAATACAGGGGCGGGCGAGAAGGCACGACCATCTAAACCACCGGCCCACAGATCTCATCTGATCTCATTTCAAAGTCCGAAACTCAAAGGTCAATCGCCCAAGGGTACGATGCAACCTTTCTATAATTACAGGCCTTGGCTTGCAAGGATTATTTATCGAGGTGGCGGCTGATTTACTGACGGCACGCCTCAACTCTTTTCGTTTCTGAAAAAGGGTTCCCTTCGTCCGTGTTACGCCGAATCATTTGTCTATGCAAAATCTCGACCAGACCTTACGTGCCCTTTTAAAAAACCTGAAATTGCAGGATTCGCCCAACCGGATAATGCAAAGGTGCATAGAAAAAGCCACGCCCATCGAAGCTCCCGTTTTACGGGGAAGGACGCGGCTTTGATTTCCCATTTCATCTATTCGAAAAATTTTGCAAATGTCTTGTCATCAAATTTCTGGCAAGTCTTCTGCATCTTGATATAATCCTCCAGCAGTTTCTTGCCCTCTTTGGTCAAATGGGAACCCTGTTTTCGGTTTGTATCAACGATTCTCATCTCTATGGCCGCTTCCGTCGCCTTGATCTTGCTCCAGACGGCCTTGTAGGACATCTTCATAATTTTGGAGGTCTGGTTAATGGAACCCGTCTTTTCGATGTTTTCAAGGATCTCCTTTCGGCCTTCACCTATGATGATTTTCCCGCTTTCACTGACGATCCAATGTCTCGATTTCAATCGCAAAGTTACCATTTTCCCCTCCCGTTGAGTGTATGATTCATACGATAAGTTCAGTTTACCGCCACAGGGTAACCATTTAGTTAGCCTATCTCCCGCCACAATTCACCACTCCTTGATGGATCGTAGCCTCCGAGCGAAGTCACTCTGTCCCGAAATTCCTGCGTTTTTACAACCTCCATCAGGGTGATGATATTGGAGTGGTCCAACAGCGATGAGGGAACTATAAGGTCATACTGCTCCTGTTCGACAGGAATGAAATCCAGATCAAGGGCCCTTGCCGCTGCAAAGATCCCCATACCGCAATCCGCAGCCCCGCTGAGGACATCCACCGCCACGGTCATGTGAGTAAATTCATCGTGGTCGTACCCCCGTATGGATTCAGGCTCGATGCCCAATTGCTCGAGTTTGTAGTCGAAAAGAACACGCGTGCCTGACCCGGCCTGGCGATTGACAAAAGACACGTCTTCCCGACACAAATCCTCGATGCCCCTGATGCCCTTGGGGTTGTCCTTTGCCACGATCAGGCCCTGATCACGCAGGACCAGATGAAAGACACTGACCTTGACCCCCTTTATATACCGTTTGATGTAGGAGACATTATATTCTCCGGTCTCGGTATCCAAGAGATGGGAACCCGCCATGTGACAAGTCCCTTTTCTGATGGCCATGAGCCCCCCCAGACTGCCCACATGCCCGGAGGAAATCCGAATATCGTGTCCTCTCCTCCTGATTTCATCGGCCAGGACGTCAATGGTCATGTCATGACTTCCGATGACGGAAAGGGTATTGTGGAGTTCCTGCTCATCCACCATGAGTTCCGCTTCCAGCTCTTCGTCCTGGGTAACTCCTTCGGAAAGATCGGGAATTCGGAGTATGCCTTCGGACCGGGTCAGGGTGGTAATGGACCCTGCCGCCCGGGGCAGTGGAGTGGCCACCATCTTGTCCCCCACCTTCCCGATATTCACCCTCAGGAACTCTTCGATCCCCAGCTTGGAGGGGATATCCCTCGTCGGCCGGACCTTGACCGTCACTTCTTTGGGAGGTCTCATTCCCTGAAGATGAAAGAGCAGCGGCCGGACAAACTGTTTGAAGGCAAGCGTTGCTGATACCGTATAACCCGGGATGCCGATCACGGGTTTGTCGTTGATGATCCCGAGAATGGTGGGTTTTCCCGGCATCATGGCCACGCCGTGGACGAGAACCTCTCCCATTTCCCGAATAATCCTAGCCGTGTAATCCTTGCTGCCCGCCGAGGATCCCGCATTGATGAGGACCACGTCCGCATCCGATTCGACCGACTGTTTCAGGGCCTGAAGGATATCCCCTTCATCATCGAAGACGATGTCATGGACCACCGGTTCCCCCATACATTCCCGCACGAGGGCGGCAAGGATGAGGGAATTATACTCGATGATTTGGCCTTCTTTGGGCCGATCCTGTTTCTGAATCCCCTGAAGACTAATCAACTCGGAACCTGTCGGAATGACGGCCACCTTCGGTTTCCCCCAGACTTTCACGGAAAAGATACCCGCCGAAACCAGCGCCCCGATATCATAGGGCCGAATCCGATGGTCCTGAGGGAAGAGCAACTGGGTGGTCACGATATCCTCGCCCACTTTTCTGATGTTCTGCCAGGGATAGGATGGAGCGAGGATTTCCAGGGTCTTTTCGTCCCTCTGATGGACTTTTTCCACCATGATCACTGAATCATACCCTTCGGGGAGGGCCTGACCGGTATTGACCCAGATTGCATCCCGGTCGACCTCCAGGGTTTTCGGATTTCTTTCATTGGTTCCGTAGGTTTCTTTTGCCCGGACGGCGATTCCGTCCATGGCCGCCGAGTGGTATGTGGGGGCGGAAAACCTGGCGAAAACGGGTTCGGCCGTGACCCTTCCCAATAGGTCTTCTGCCGTGAGCTCTTCGGGCGCAGTTCTTCGGGTCGCGCCGAAGCGAGATCCAAAGGCCTCCTGAGCCTCTTTAAGCCCCTTCATTTTCAAATAAATGTTTCTTTCTTTCAATGGAACGCTCCTTATGAATCATTGGCCACCAGCAGAACCGGTGGATTATTTAAGATTTAAAAAGCCTCGAAGCAACGCCTTGACTTCAGTCACTTTCGCTACAAAACCATGACCTGAACAATCTGATTCGCGTAAAGCCCCTCGGTATTTCGGTCCACCCGGACCAAACCGTCGGCCTCGACCAGGGTGGAGATCAGGCCGGACTTTCCATAGATGGGCTCGGCCACCCACCCCTCACCAGCCTTGATCAGTCTGACGCGAATATAGTCGTCCCTGCCGCTGGCCGATTCAATATTCCGGCTCAATTTCGCCTTGATGATCCCGTGCCCCCCTTTGAAGGGATTCACCTTTCCGGCAAGTTTTGCCAAAAAGGGCGTAAGAAAAACTTCCGCCACGACCATGGCGGAAGCCGTATGCCCGGGGAGCCCGAAAATGGCACGCGACCCGCTCCTGGCGATGATGGTCGGCTTTCCCGGGCTTATGGAAATCCCGTGGACGAGGATTTCCATGGGATCAAAGGATTCAAAAACCTTTACGGTCAAATCCCGCGTTCCCACGGAACTGCCGCCCGAAATCCACACGGAATCCGCTTCGCGTAGACCCTGTTCGACCAGTTCCCTGAGTTTATCAAAGTCGTCCGGGCACAACCCCAGGGGAATGGGTTCAGCGCCCCTTTGTTCACAAAAAGCGCTCAGGGTGTGGGTGTTGATATCACGCACCTGCCCGGGACCGGGGCTCTGATTCACGGGAATCACTTCATCCCCCGTAGAGAGGATGGCAATCCTGGGCTTTTTGTAAACCGGCGCCTCTGAGATGCCCAGTCCCGCCATAGCCCCCAAATCCTGGGGTCTCAACACACTGCCTCTCGCAAGGACCCGCGCTTCCTTTTTTATATCATCATTGAACTGAATGATATTTTCCTGGGGCGAAAGGGCACGGCTTACTTCTATGGTTTTTTCATCCAGGACATGGCAATATTCGATCATCACGACGCTGTCGGCCCCCTCGGGAACCATCCCGCCCGTTGATATTCTCACGGCCTGTCCGGGGTTGACCTTTGCTTTGGGGACCTGGCCCATCAGGACCTCACCCGACACGTCAAGGAAGGCCGGAAGACTTTCAGTGGCGCCGAACGTATCTTTCGCCCTTACGGCATATCCGTCCATAGAGGACCGTGGAAAACCCGGGAGGTCTTCAGGAGAGACAATGTCCCGGCATAAAATTCGACCAAAGGCCCTTTCAAGAGGGACCGACGCGTTCCCCACCGGCCCGAAACCATCAATAATTTCCAACACTTCTTCTGTTTTCTTGACCTTAAAAAACAATTTATGAGGCTCCTTACTTTTGAGTCCGATTTTTCAAAAAACGTATTTCATACGGTCTTTTGTAGCATAGATGATATAAATCCACAACAGATATATTCTCTCTAACTTACCGATTCTTGACATAAAAAGACCCATCTTGGATTTCATTTACGCCATTCGGGGGAAAGTCGGTGAGGGGTTCAGAGGTTCAGAGGCTTGCCAGCCTCCGGCGGGTTCAGGGGCTTGTCCGTCCTCCTGAGACGGGTCAACCTCCGGCGGGTTCAGCGGCCGACGCTGGAACTCGGTGCAAGACCGCTTTGCGTGCCCAAAAAACGAATGAGCTCAGGGTTTCTTTCCGAATCGAATCCCTCCGCAATTTGATGTGCGGGAGGAACCTGTTGCATTCCATATCTGCCCCTTCAACCCGAAATCGCCGGCAAACACGGTTTTCTTTTCCAGGCCGTAGACCTTGAGAGGGCCTTCTCGGACCAACTGCCATGCCTCAATATCTTCAAACCGTCCTATTCTCAATCCTGAACCCATTCGACAACCTAAATCCACCGTCAAATTTCCGCATCATCAAAGGGGTCAAGGGATTTTGTTGCATCCCTGGGCACCAGCAAGGTATTAGATGCAAGGCGCCGAGGAGTGACGACTGAGGCGTATAAGCAATACGCCGCAGGGAGGAACGATCGAAGGCAACGCAGCAGATGATGCCTTGATGGTGAATCAGGGGACAAGGATACCCCTTGCCTTTAGGTAAACTTTATCCCATACTGACAAACCTGAAAAGGAGCATAATGCCATGAAACCCAATCCAATATACGCTAAACACACCTACTGGCTCACGAAAACCGAGGAAGCTCAATTAAGGGAAGAGTTAAAGACACAAGGGACCAAACTGAAATCGGCCAAAGGCATCGTATGCACCCCCTTAGACGAAATCAACAAGATATCGAGCGTTGCACCGGAGGTATGGGATGACACCTGCGGAAGGCAGGGCAGTTGGTATCGGGCGTCCGACAAGAACGGCCTTTATCTCGTGATCAGCAGCTTTGATCTGAAAGGTTACGAGAAACAAAAGGCGGCCACCATTACCAAATCGGACTTCACCCCTCCGCTATCCGCAACTTCGGAGGAAAAAACGGCGATGGTTCATGCCCCTTCTTTTACCGGCAAGGTCCCTTCCGCCTGGTCCGAGGTGGAAGACCTGGAAAAGCGCATCTACCTCAGATGGGCCAAGAGGCTGGGATCGGATGTGGAAAATTATGACTTTCTTTTCCTCTCCCATACGGCCAATCATGCCAATTTCATCAACCCTCAATTTTTCATTGAAAACGGTCATTCAATCATTCCCTATTCCATTGACCGAAGCGCCCATCTCTGCTCATGCTGCATTGAACTTTTTCAGATCATTGGCTCGGAATATCCCGAGAAACTGGTTAGGCCCTGCCCGGGAGCCTGCATCTTCGCCCGCCTGAAGCCGGATCAGTATCTCCGGGTGAAAAAGGCGGGCTCTGAGGGGTCAAATGATTGAGGCCGGACTCCGAAAAAAGTAAAATCAAGGCCAAAGGACTTGGGCTTGATTGGACCCTGGAATGGGATTTGGGGGCTCCCTGGATTCCATGCCAAAGGCCAAATATCCCCATTTTAGTCGTGATGAGAGAAACTACTGATCACGCATGGAGGCATTGGATAAATTTACTGTCTCATTGCTCATTTTTTGCGAGACCGTCAACTTCAATTACCCGTGACTTTGTTTACACTCTCCAAACTCTGAATCCTGAACCCTGAACCCCTGATCGGAAAAACGTGTGTTTCGCATAAAAGACATCATTCTGCTTCTGGTTATTTTTTCGTCAATGCTGACCGGCATCCTGCTGCCCGATGCCTTTACCGCCTTCAGGCCCTATCCCCTCTATCTCATGATGGTGCTGCTCTTTCTCAGCCTTCTCTCGATCAGGGCGAGCGCTATCTGGCAGACCTTTCGAACGTCATCCAAGACGCTATCGGCCCTCATCCTCCTGAAGCTGATTGTGCTGCCCGCTGCCGTCTACTTCATCTTTTACCGGTTCTATCCCTCTTACGCAGTGGCCGCCCTGCTTTTGACCGGCATATCTACAGGGGTCGTCGCCCCTTTCGTTTCCAATCTCCTACAGGGGAAGAGTTCTCTGGTACTGGTCATGGTACTGCTCTCGTCAATTCTTGCGCCCTTTACCCTGCCGCTCCTCATAAAACTTTTTATGGGTCGTTCCGTTGGCATTTCTCTTCTCGCCATGATGCGGATGCTGTGCATGGTCGTCTTTATCCCCTTCCTGGCCGTCCAGATCCTCAGGCGTATCGCCCCCGGCCTCGACGACAAGCTTCTGAAAATGCAGTTTCCATTGAGTCTTGTAGCCTTTGCCCTGATCAATTTGGGTGTCTTTCCACAATACGCCGATTATTTCCGCCAAAAGCCGGCCACGATCCTGATCGCCACGTTTGTGGCATGCATTCTTTCGGGGATCTATCTCATTGCAGGGGTTGTTCTTTTCAGGAGGGAAAGCCTGGACACGCAACTCGGGGCGGCCGTCAGTCTGGCAAACATGAACAATGTTCTGATTATCGTCTTTTCGTCGCGCTTTTTCGGACCACTGGAACCGACCCTTGCCGCCATGTATATGATACCCTTTTTCGGGCTCATCCTCCCACTTCGCACTTACAGCCGATGGCACAGGGCCAGAAATCGCAGAGAAAAACTATAGAATTATAGGTAATTTAAAAATTTTTATTGTTTTGTCTTTCTCTGCGGCTCTGCGTCTCGAGTGAGCGAAGCGAACGGGCGTGAGAAAAAGCAAAAGAAGAGGTCTCCCGCAGAGGCGCAGGGACGCAGAGAAAAGAAATAAAAGAAGTATTATTGTTGCCTCTGATAGCCCTGAGAGCTTTAGCGATGCGGATGAGCGAAAAATTTTTCTCCTCCCGACCGGCTGATATCGGGCCTGTTCCTAGAAATGTTTCAGAGGGGCCTTTCCGATGGTAAACACACTGAAACCCATTTCAAAAAGCCTCCGGCGGTCCAGGATATTGCGGCCGTCAAAAATAAAGGCCGGCTTCACCATGGATTCGAAGATCTTTTTATAGTCCAATTCCCTGTATATATCCCATTCCGTCAGCACGGCAATGGCGTGGGCCCCTTCGACCGCCCTGTAGGGATCGATCTCAAATGTCAAATCCCCTTTTTCGTCTTCAAGATCCACCCTCGCATTTTGCAGGGCCTTGGGATCGGAGATCACGATTCGGGCCCGCTCCTCCAGCAGGCCTCTGGCCACATAGATCGCTGGGGATTCACGGGTGTCCCCCGTGTTGGCCTTAAAGGCAAAACCGAAGAGTGCGATCTTCTTTCCCGCCACCGTGTTGAAAAGGTTGCTGAGTATGTTTTGGATGAATCGCGTTTCCTGCCATTCATTGATCTTGACCACCGATTCCCAGTATTGAGCCACTTCATGCAGGCCGTAGCCCTGGGAGATATAGACGAGATTCAAAATATCTTTTTTAAAGCACGACCCGCCGAAACCGATACTCGCTTTTAGAAAATTCGGGCCGATTCGAGAGTCCGTTCCGATGGCATAGGCCACCTCCTCGATATCGGCTTCGGTGCGTTCACACAGGGCGGAAATGGAATTGATGGAAGAAATTCTCTGGGCGAGGAAGGCATTGGCCGTCAACTTCGAAAGCTCGGAACTCCAGACATTGGATTCGATGATTCGCTTCTTTGGAACCCAATTGGCATAGATGTCTACGATTGTCTGTCTTGCCCGGATACCCTCAGGGGTCTCCCTCGATCCGATCAGGACACGGTCGGGATTCAAGAGATCTTTGACGGCCGTGCCTTCGGCAAGAAACTCGGGGTTTGAGATAATTTCAAAATGGGCGCCCCCTGCGTCGGCATTGAGGATCCGCTCCATGGCGGAGGCCGTTCGCACCGGGAGCGTGGATTTTTCCACGATGATCTTGCCGCCGTTTGAGTTTTCCAGGATTTGCCTGGCGGTCTTCTCCCAGTATTGCAGATCGGCCGCCTTGCCGGCACCCTGGCCGAAGGTCTTTGTCGGGGTGTTGACGGAGACAAAGACGATATCCGCCTCTTTGATTTCCCTTTCCACCTCGGTGGAAAAAAAGAGATTTCGGTTTCGGGCTTCTTCGACGACCTCATCCAGCCCGGGTTCGAATATGGGGAGGTCGTCACTGTTCCAGGCCCGAATCTTGTCTTTGTTGATATCTACTACGGTGACCTTGTACTGGGGGCACCGGGCGGCTATGACCGCCATGGTGGGGCCGCCCACGTAACCGGCGCCGATGCAAAGGATCCTCTTTTCAAAATCCATGGTGATTTCCCCGTTCATGTTGAAAAGGTTAAAGGTGAAAGGCGGGCAACCCCGAAATCCCTGTCTTCCACCATTCCAATATTCCGTTTCCTGTATTCCGTCTTCTGTCTTCCCCGTATTCTGTCTTCTTTTCTCTTCCTTCCGACCCTCCATTATTCTTGTCTTTTCGCCTTTGAGCTTTCAGCTTTGAACCTTGAGCGTCCCTCCCTTTTTTCTCTCCTCCCCTTCATGCGCTTCATATCCTTCATGGTAAAATATCTCTTCTTTCTCCCGCCTTCCCTGTCTCACCTCATCCCATAAAACGCCAGATACCATTCAACAAACCGGTTGACCCCCTCCTGTATCGACATCTTGGGGGCATAACCTAAATCCTGAACCAGATCATCCACATCGGCCCAGGTGGCCGGCACATCGCCAGGCTGCATGGGCAGATAATTTTTCTCGGCCTTTTTTCCCATGGCCTTTTCTAAGGCCTCGATGAATTCCATGAGGCCGACCGGGGCATTGTTTCCTATATTGTATATTCTGTAAGGCGCCCTGGATCTCGACGGATCAGGTGCCTTCCCGCTCCACTCCGGGTCTCCCCGAGGAGGTCTGTCCAGAACCCTCACGACACCCCTCACGATATCATCCACGTAGGTAAAGTCTCTTTTCATCTCACCCTGGTTAAAGACATCGATGGGTCTGTCTTCGAGTATGGCTTTTGAAAAAAGGAAAAGGGCCATATCCGGTCTTCCCCAGGGCCCGTAGACCGTGAAAAACCGCAGACCGGTGCAGGGAATCCCGAACAGGTGGCTATAGGTGTGGGCCATCAATTCATTTGATTTCTTGGTTGCGGCATAAATAGAGATGGGGTGGTCCACATTGTCGTGAGTCGAAAAGGGGTATTTCTCGTTAAGCCCGTAAACTGAACTGGAGGATGCAAAGACGAGGTGCTTTGTTTCATGGTACCTGCAGCATTCCAGGATATTCAAAAAACCGACGATGTTCGCTTCGACATAGCTATGTGGGTTGGTCAGAGAATAGCGCACACCCGCCTGGGCGGCAAAATGGCATACCGCATCGAATTTTTCCTCGAAAAAAAGATTTTCAAGGGCCGCCCGGTCTTCCATGGCTATTCTTTTAAACCGGTAATTCTGATAGGCGGCACTTTGAACCCATTCACCCGCCTCTGCCTTTCCCCGGCCTATGCCGTCTCTTTTCAGGCGCCCGTACTTCAGATTCACATCATAATAATCGTTGACGTTGTCAATCCCGACGACCTCATCCCCTCTCTTCAAAAGGCTTACCGCCGTATAGGACCCGATAAATCCCGCAGTCCCCGTCACAAGTATTTTCACATCAACCTCCAAAGGTTCGTTTTTTCGCACTCTATTGAATGGGATAGAAAAGTCAAACCCTAAGTTGGTTTTCATCCTGAAAATAAAGATTTATTTGGGTTCAAAAAACCTGGCCATCTCAACCCGGATTCTTCACTCGGTCCTTTCCAAGCTACCGAAAATGCGCAGAATAGTCTATCCGTATACCTTTAGTTTCCCCTTGAATCTTTTCTTTGTTCTGTCATAATGCGATCTGAAGAGGAAAACGGAGGCATGCATGCGCAGATTTGAAGTCTTTTTCAAAGAAGACAGCCTGATCTTTGAGGAGGGCGCTTTAGAAGACACCATGTATTTCATCAGAAAAGGGAGAGTGGAAATCTCAAAGGCCATGGGTGACACCAGGCAGGTCGTTGCGCTTCTTGGAGTGGGAGATTTTTTTGGAGAAATGGGGCTTCTCAGCAAATCCCCCAGATCCGCCACAGCCGTCGCAGCCAAAGATACCCTAGCCATCGTCTTCAATCGCAAACAGTTTCTACAGCTCATTGAAGCAAAAGGAGAATTGGCCTTGAAAATATTGGATGGGCTGATCCTTCGGTTGAAGGAATCCAATGAAAAAATCAGCCAACTGATTCAGAAAAACCAGAATGCCCTTGTATTTGATGCCCTCACGAAATGGCTCCAGCTTCAGGATGAGCATCCGGATATTCAGCAGGCTTCCGAGTGGATCTCTCAACAACTGGGGATGAGAACACGAGAGGCGGAGGCCGTTATTCGAAAGCTCACCATGATGAACCTGGTAAAAATCGCGGACAGTCAAGTATCGATCCGATCATCTGAAACCGTGAATAAAATCAAAGGCCTTTTGGTCTAATATGGATTTCCCGTATCCATCGGCAAAATGATGCCCACATTTCGATGTAAAATACAGACACCAGACGGTCGGGTCATTGAGAAGACCCTCATCGCCGCCAACAAGAGCTCCTTGACAGAGCACCTGGAACGGCAGGGAGATTTTGTCGTCGACATACGAAGGGTAGAAGGCCTCGGCCCATTTCTGAAGCAGGGGCGGGCCCGAAGACGGGTCAAGAGAAGAGACTTCCAGGTCTTCAACCAGGAGTTTTCCGTGCTCATCAAAGCCGGTCTGCCCATTCTTCAAGCGCTCGACACAATCATCGACAAGCGGCCTGACGACGAATTCAAGGAGGTATTGTCGGAGATCCGCCATGACGTCTCAGGCGGGTCATCGCTTTCAGAGGCCTTCGACAACTATTCACATATTTTCTCCCGTCTTTATACGGCCACGCTTCAGGCCGGAGAAAAAAGCGGCGATGTCGGACTTGCAGTCACCCGATACATCGAGTACCAAAAAAAGACGGTCGAGATCAGACAGAAGGTCATCAAGGCCTCCGTATATCCCGTCATTTTGACCGTGGTTTCGGTTTTTGTGGTCTTTTTTCTATTGCTTTATGTCGTTCCTTCCTTTACGGAGACCTACTTCGAGTCCGGGACGGAACTCCCCGGCCTGACGATGACCCTGATCGGCATCAGTAATATCGTCAAGAGCAATATTATGTACCTGACCGCCTTGCCGGTCCTCTTTGCTATCGGGTACAGGGCCATGAAACGGACGGGTACCGGCACCTCTTACGTGGATAAGCTGAAGCTGAAACTGCCTTTTTTTGGAGACATTTATGTGCAATATGCCCTCTCCAAACTGACACGCACCCTGGCAACGGTCTTGAGAGGGGGAATGCCCCTCCTGAATTCGCTTCAAATCTCTTCCGGCGCGGTTGGCAATCATTTTCTAAAGATGAAATTGGACGAGGCCACACTCAGTCTCGAAAAAGGCGCAGGTTTTAGCGAGTCTCTCTCAGCTACGGGGGCCTTTCCGAGACTGGCCTTGAGCATGATAGAGGCGGGAGAAAGCAGCGGGTCGCTTGAATTCATTCTGGACGAAATGGCCGATTTCTATGAGTCTAATGTAGACATGAGGCTTGCCGTCCTGACATCGGCCATTGAACCCGCCTTGATGATCATGATGGGACTCTTGATCGGATTCATCGTACTGGCCATGTACCTTCCCATATTTCAAATGGCAAGCGTGGTTGGGTGACCTCAATCCACGGCCTGAATTGCAGAGGATGTCTGAAATCGGGATATACGGAAAAATTCCGGATCACCGGAAAGGGATGAGATATCTGTCACGCTCAAAAGCGGGAACTCATGATGCCTTTATAATGGATCAGGGGGTGACACCCTACTCGATTCATGAGGGTATACCGACAATTGAAACCCCTTTAGACAAGGAACGCGAATGACCCCGAACGAAAAATTTCAAAAACTGAGATTTGGGGATCTCTGCATAAAGATGGGATTCATGTCCCGTGAGCAACTCGATTATGCCATCGCCAAAAAGGAGATTGCCCAGGAGCGACTTGGAAAAATCTGCGTAAGAATGGGGTTGCTCGACGAAGAGCAACTGGCCATGATCATAGCGGCACAACATTACTACGGCTATGTTGAACTGGAAGGAGTCGAAGACGCCGAGTTGCTCAAGGTCGTTCCCATTGATCTGATGATGAAATATCAATTTGTTCCCTTTGAGATGGACGGCAATACCCTTGTGATCGCCATGGCCGAGCCCACGGATTTCATCAAGGCCATCGATGCGTTGGAAGTCCTCATCGACATGCCCATATCGATCGTTGTGGCGAGCGAAAAAAAGATCAGGGAGTTACTCAAAAAACTCGAATCCGCGCAGGCGGACCAAAATGTCCTTGAAAGCATTTCGGACGATATGCGTCTTCACCTGGTCAAAGAATCCGAAAAGGGTGAGGAAACCCTGAACATCGAAAAGGTTTCTGCAGAAGAGAGCCCCATCGTCAGGCTCGTGGATTCCACCATTCTGGATGCAATAAATAAAAAGGCAAGTGACATCCATATTGAGTCATCCGATCAGGGTGTTATTATAAGATACCGTATCGACGGGATGCTTCACCAGATCACGGAGCCGCTGGACATGCAATATCAGAGTCCGGTGATCTCCAGAATCAAGGTCATGTCCGAATTGGACATTTCGGAAAAGCGTATTCCCCAGGACGGAAGATTCAAGCTCAAGGTGCGTGACAGAAACGTGGATTTCAGAATCTCGATTATCCCGACGATTTTCGGAGAGGACGCCGTCATTCGTATTCTTGATCGGGAGAGCCTGATGCCCGACGGCAAAGACTTCAGGCTTGAGAACATGAGTCTCCCGGAAATGGAACTCGCCTGGCTTCGACGAATGATCCATGCGCCCTACGGCATGTTTCTGGTCACCGGACCGACTGGAAGCGGGAAGACCACGACGCTCTACACCGCCCTCTCGGAGATCAACAATCCCAATGAAAAAATCATTACCATCGAAGACCCCGTAGAGTATCAACTAAAAGGGATCGTGCAGATACCGGTCAATGAAAAAAAGGGGCTGACCTTTGCCAAGGGATTGAGATCCATTCTGAGGCACGATCCGGACAAAATCCTCGTCGGAGAAATCAGGGACGAAGAAACCGCCCAAATCGCACTTCAATCGGCCTTGACCGGGCATTTGGTCTTCACGACAGTGCATGCGAACAGCTCCTTCGAGGTGATCAGCCGGTTTATCCATATGGGCATCGAGCCCTATAACCTCTTGGCCGCCCTGAATTGTATCGTGGCCCAGAGACTCATTCGGGTCCTCTGTCGCTGCAAACAGAGGGTCGGCCCGAACGAGCGGGAAGAATACCTCAGGGACTCGGGCCTGGATATCAACAAGATGACGGACCATGCATTCTATCGAGAGAAAGAACTGGGTTGCGATATTTGTAAAGGCTCGGGTTTCAAGGGCCGAAGAGCTATTATAGAGTTTATTGAGATGACCGACGAAATGAAAGAAATCTTTCTGGAGAAACAATCCATTTCAGCCCTGAAGAGGAAGGCAAGGGAAACGGGGACAAAATTTCTCCGGGAAGCGGCGCTGAATCTGGTTATGGCGGGAGAAACCTCCGTGGCCGAAGCGAATCGCGTGACCTTTATTGAATGATGAAAATAGGATTCGGAAAATCTTTGACCGGCCTCGAATTGAATGCGTCATCCATCAAGATGGCTCAGGTCATAAAGGAAAAAAAAGGCTGGAGAGTGCTCAAATACGGGAGAGTGCCGTTCCCTTCCGAGGCCCTGGATCTTTCCTACAGCAAGCGGAATATCGTTGATTACCCTCTGTTTCTGGATACCGTCAGGGAAGTGATGAAACTCGCGATCGGCCCGGTCACCAGGGTGGGGCTTTCGCTACCCAACGAAATCGTTAAACTTTCCATCTATCGATTTGAGGAACTGCCGAAAACGGAGGACAGAATCCTGCAGATGATCGGCTGGAAAGAAAAAGAAACCCTGCCGTTTCCGGTGAAAAAGGCCCAAATAGCCTATTCCCCCCTCTTCAGGCTTCGCCCGAACCGTCACGAAGAACTCCTGGCGGCTATCGGGCTCGAGGATATCATCAAGGAATATGAGACAAGCCTGCGGCATCTCAAGATCAGTCCGGAAATCATCCAGCCCGCGTCGATCAATCACCTGAATTTTTACCTTGCCCAACTGGATTCACCCGGGTCGATAGCATTTGTCGGCCTTTTTGAGACCTTCTTTTCCTTTTTCATATTTGAAGAAGGCAGGTTGGTCTTTTTCAGGGGCAAGAGAAAGGCGCCATCTTTTTTGCGGTTTCTCCATGAGATTGACTTGACCGTTGAACTTTTTCTCAGAGAGAATCCGGATAAAACCATCGACAGGCTCTATGTCGGAAGCCAGATTGGTCCCATGCACGACCTGGTCTCGGAGATAGAAGATCTTTATAACATCGAATCATCCTTTCTCGATGCACGTGAAGGTATGATTTTTGAGGGTGCGAAGAAAGAGCGTCAGGACGAGATGGATATTGCGCCTTATGCCTCCGCCATCGGTGCCGCGCAAAGCCTTGTGTTCTAATCCGGGCGGAAAAAATAAGGCCCTAAGCTGACAGCTGAACGCTGATAGCTAATGGCTGATAATGGAGAAACCCAATTGCCCTTGAAGCCGATCAAAATCAATTTATCCACCTTTAAATATCAGGATAAGTTCTTGACGTATCCGATCATGCTTCTTGCGGCACTCATTGTCTTAGCCATTTCCGCCTATAACATTCAGCTCGCTTTACACTATCAGCACGAAATCCTGGACTATGAACAAAGGCTCGCCCACCTGGAGCAGGTCCGGGCGCTCAAACAAAAAAAAAACAAGGATCAACTTCAAAAAGTTGAAGACAAAGAAATTCAATCCATACGTGAAGGTGTTCGTTTTTTAAACAAACTGATCGTAGAGGACGCCTTTCCCTGGGATCGGGTGCTGGATGTCCTCGAAAAACATACGCCACCGGAGGTCGTCCTTCTACATTTCGCTCTGTCGGACGACCGGCAAAAGGTCATCATTAAGGGGGCGACCCGTTCGATGGCGGAAATCACGCGTTTTTTGAGCGGACTTGAACAATCGAAGGTATTTAAAAAGAACGCTTTGATTAATTTGGTTGTCACTTCGGAGAGTATGGCACAAAATGCATCGGATCAGGCCATGGGCATAAAATTCCAGATCGAAAGTATCCTCCGAATAGACAAATTGGGACATTTACGGGAAACCTTTTCATAGCTTTCCAGGGAACGATGCACACTCATCAATGGCTCCTTTTTTTTCGATTCAACAAATGGTTTTGGGGCGTTTTCTGCCTCATGATCATTGCAAATGTGTTTTTTTATTTTTTTGTCATTGCGCGACAAAGGGGGCACATTGATACGCTCCAAATAAACTATAAAAACAGAAGGGCGTTATCTTCAACCGGACGGGATTCAAATTTTCCGGCGCTTGTCAGGGCGAAAGAAGACATTCATTCTTTCAAGGCGCAGCTTCCTGAGCGCATACAGTTTACGGACATTGTCATGGGCCTGTTCAAGGCCTTACAAAACCAGGGTTTGGTTATCGGCAAAATGTCCTACAAACCCGAAACCATCGAATCTGAAGGATTGATGAGATACACGACATCCTTTGTCGTGACGGGAAAGTATTCGCGTCTCAAGGCATTTTTGGCGGAGATTCAAAATTCAAAAAACCTCTATTGTATTGAGCACCTGGCATTCGACAATAGATCCGAGCAAAGCGAAGTCGTCGAGATGAAACTGACTGTTGCGACCTATTTCCGGTGAATAGCAGATGCAGGGTACGGCAAGACTGGAGGTAGAATAAAAAAATATTTTACCATGAAGAACATGAAGATCATGAAGGGGAGAAGAGGCAAAAGGGAGGGAAGCTCAAGGTCCAAAGGTGAAAAGACAGCAATAATGGAAGGTTGGAAGGCAGAGAAAAAAGGCGAAAGGGAGGAAAAAGAAGGATCACTGCGATTGAGGGTGGAGGTTAGAGGATACAGGTTCAAAGGTTCAGGGCGCGTTCGTTGACTGGTCATAAACGTGACGTGACATTTCGGTGAACTTTTCAAAATTACGATTTTGACTCAAAGCCGCCCTTTCAGACATGAGCTTTGAGCTTTCAGCTTTGAGCTTTGAGCTTCTTACCTGGCCCTTGCATCATGACGAATGAGAAACTCTGTGACCCGGTGTGGTTGTGAGAGATACTATTCCATTCTTCATGTCCTTCATGCTCTTCATGGTGGACTAATAAGGTTTTTTCAAATAGTTAAACAACAGCATCAAGCGCTTCACGTGCTTTTTGGTTGTAAACAAGGTATACGATTTTCTGAGTCATGATGGCTAAAAGACCAAATACCGGATCCATCGTCAGAGACAGAAAAAAAACCATTTTAGTGGTTTTGGCATGCGTCTTCGTGCTTTCTTTGGTCTATCGAATGCTGAACCCCTATGAACAAAAGAGGGTCGAGGAACTGACCTTCACCGGGACAAAGACCCGCTCACCGATTAACAAGACGCCATCCGGAAGCGCAAAAATACCACCGGGCGATTTACGCGTAAGACTGGATCTACTATCAGACAATCAAATCCATTCCGGAGCGGTTCAAAATAACATCTTTTTCCGAAAAAAGGATATTTCTGTCAAAGAGCAACCGGCTGATCAAGAAAGGCCTTTGACGCAAAAGACGGCACAACCCGCCTCCCCTCTTGTGGCAAAGAGATTGCAGATTCAACAGGAATTGAGTCAATTTAAAACTTTCGGTTTATTGGAGCGCGACAAGGTAAAAACCCTTTTTCTGGAAAGAGGCAAAGATATTTTCATCATTAAAGAGGGTGATAGGATAGACGACAAATATTTGATCAAGGAAATCACCGAAACGATGCTGACCCTCAGGGCCGAAGAGATCGATGAGGACATACACCTTGATATCAGCCAGTTCTAGCGGATTTATCGATATTGGACGATAAATCATGGCAAGAGGGCCAGGTTTCCATGTTTCAATAAATAGACAAACTGATTTACAAAGCGTTGGATGGCTTTGCACGCATAGCCCCTTACCGTCTCAAAAAACGGAGCAAAGACGATGTCTTTCTTGAAAGGCCATAGAAAAACCCTCTTTTTATTCCTGTGGATACTCACGACACTTGCCCCCTTCGGGTGCGTCAACAACCGGCTGGTGAGTGAGGGGAGGCAATATGCCGACCGGGGGAATTGGGATAAAAGTGTCCGGATCTTTCAAAAGGCCTACGATGAAAACCCCGGGGACCAGGAACTCAAACTGTTCCTGTATCGGGCGAAAATAAATGCCTCCCTGATGCATCAGGCCAGAGGAGCGGCCCTGCTCAAGATAAATCGATTTGATGAGGCCATTCAGGAATTTCAGGTGGCCATTGCGCTTTATCCCGCAAATATAAAGGCGGAAGATCTTATTGAAAAGGCCAAGGCAGGAAAAGATGCCGTGCATTATTTAAAGCGGGGGGAAAATCTGGAAAAAATCGGGAAACATTCCCAGGCAAAAGAGGCCTTCCGGAAGGCCCTCGAGCTTAATCCCGCAGATGGGAGGGCCCGCAATGCCCTTGCCCGGTATAGAAAAAAGACGGAAGAACGGCCCCGGGCCTTTCGTTTGAAGGTGGATCTGAAAACCCCCGTCTCTTTAAAATTCAAAAACACGCCCATTCTCAATGTCTTCGAAGTCCTGACGAGACTCACGGGGGTGAATTTCATTTTTGACAAAGACGTACAGGATACCAAAGTCACCCTCTTTGTCACCGATGTGTCCTTTGATGAATTCCTGGACATCTTGCTCAGGACCAACAAGCTGACCTCCAAACTTGTGACCTCTAAGACGTTGATTGTCTATCCCGACACCCCGAACAAGTTAAAGGAATATCAGGATCTTCAAATCAGGACCTTCTACCTTGCCAATCTGGAAGTCAAAAAGGCCGTAGCCCTGTTGGCCAAGATCATTAAGAGCAAAGATATTATCGCCAACGAAAAATTGAACGCCGTGGTGATTCGTGGCCCCAAAGAGGTGATTGATGTGGCCTCCAAGGTCCTCGAGGCCAATGACCGCCCTTCGCCTGAAGTGATGCTCAATGTCGAGATATTAGAGGTCAGCCGAAGCAAGGAAAAAACTCTGGGACTGGAACTCGATCCGGCCTCCGTCTCGGCCCAACTCGGAGAGTCTACTTATGGTTTTTTCAGCCAGGGTTCAGTGCCGGCCGGCGCAGGTTCTCTCCATGCATTGGCCAGGACTTCATCTGAAAACATTCTGCTGTCTCTTCCGACGGCCACGCTCAATTTTCTGAAACAGGACGGTGACACAAAGATCCTGGCAAACCCTCAAATCCGTGTCAAAAACGGCGAAAAAGCAAAGATCCATATCGGTGAACGCGTTCCCTTGCGTACCAACCGGAGAGTGGATACGACGGGAGCGGTGACCACCGATTTCCAGTATCAGGATGTCGGCGTCAAACTCGATGTCAGCCCCATGATAAACCTGCACGATGAAATCAGCCTCAAGCTGACTCTGGAAATCAGCTCTCTCGGTGAGAATGTGGGATCTTCGTCTGATCCGCAGTATGCAATCAAGACTCGAACAGCGCAGAGTGTCCTGAGCGTCAGGACAGGTGAAACCGTTATTATCGGAGGATTGATCAGTGATGAAGAGCGCAAGACGGTCCGAAAGGTCCCTCTCCTGGGAGACATACCTGCCATGGGATACCTCTTTTCCAATCATGATACCGACGATACGGAAACGGATATCATGATGGCCATCACTCCGATCGTTGCCCGAAGTCAGGAGATACCGGGGCCGGATGTGACCGAGATCTGGTCCGGAAGGGAGAGCAATTTTTCCTTACAAGAACCTTACGAAACCTACCTTGAACGAAAAGAGACCTACGAAGATAAACCGATGGAGGAATCCCCCCGGGAACCGAAGAGGCCTTCGGTAGCCATACCGCAAAAAACGCCGTCGCCGAATGACAAACCCGGTTCATTGCCCCTCCCCGACATGGTCCCTTCCCCTACCCTGCAAAAGGATATACCATCGCCTGGAATGGAAGTGCCCCACCCGAAGGCCCTCCCGGGTCCCCCTTCCGAACCGCCAATACCTCCGGTAATTCCCGAATCCCGTCCCTTGCAAGAGAGTACTCCCCCCCCAATTTCCGACAGTTTGCAGGTGACAAAACAGGCCGAAAGGCCCCGGATAAAGGCCTGGCCTTCATCCATGCCCTTTACCATTCATGTGAACTCCTTTATACGGAAAAAGAACGCCGAAGAACGGGTGAAGGATCTGCTCGGGATGGACCTAGATGGCTTTACCTTATCGACCTTTATTTCCGGGAAGGACAGGGTTTACTACCGTGTCTTTGTCGGAAAATTCAAGGACTACGAATCGGCCGAAAAATTCTGCAAGGAATTAAAGCGCAGCCGAAGCTTTAGAGAAGACATCCATGTGGCCGACAGGAACTGGGCAATCGGAGGTTGATCCTTGTTTCCTATTTTCCGCTCTTCTTCCGGTGTCACCCTGATCGAACTGCTGGTCACGATGGTCATTCTGACCATCCTGGCCACCTGTATCCTACCCTTGTCCCAAATCACCCACAAAAGGGCCAAGGAGATTGAACTCAAACGGAACCTCCGGATTATTCGAACCGCCCTGGACGAATACCACCGATTGGTCGAGGAAGGAGAAATATCCAAGGAGGCCTTTGGAAGCGGATACCCGGAAAGCCTCGAGATCCTGGTCACCGGTGTGGAACTCCAGGGACCTGTAGCGCTGAAGAAAAAATTCCTTCGACGCATCCCCGGGGATCCCATGACCGAGGACAGGCAATGGGGCCTTCGCTCCTACATTGACGAGCCGGACAGTGAGATTTGGGGAGAGGAAGATGTGTATGATGTTTATTCGATGAGTGATGAGGAGGCCCTGGATGGGACTTTGTACAAAGAGTGGTGAGCGCGGTTCCCCTTGTGCCGGGGGATACACCCTCATAGAGCTGATGATCGTGATTACGATCATCGGAATCCTGGCCGCCATTGCCCAACCGAATCTTCAAAAAAGCATCATACGGGCCAGGGAGGCATCGCTTCGCCAAAGCCTTTTTGTATTTAGAGATGTCATTGACCAGCATTACGCAGACAACGGCAAGTACCCGGATGCCCTCGAGGAACTGGTCGAAAAAAGATACATTCGGGCCATACCCGAGGACCCCTTTACCCGCTCTGCCTCCACGTGGATCACGATCCAGCCGGAGGATGACGCCAAGGGCATGATCTATGATGTCCACAGCGGGAGTGATCTCATGGGGTTGGACGGTACGGCCTACAATGAATGGTGAGCCCTGATGGGGTGACACACAACCGGGGAAAAGTAAATATCCGGGTCCAGAGGGCCCGGCTTGGGTTATCCCCAGAGGGGGTGATGACAGGAACAGGGACAAGAACAGATAATGTCAAAGCGCAAAGCTCAAAGGTCAAATGAATGCCAAAGCCCAAAAACCAAATGGAAGACACAGCAAGCCTATTCGATTAAAATGCGAGGCCCATGGTGTTCCTTTACAGGGATGTGTCCCAGCCCTCTCCCGCATTTTGTGGCCTTTGACATTTGGATTTGATTTGACATTGGGATTTCTTGGCTCACATAGCCTTAGCGACGGCGGCTGATATTTGAACTTGCGACTTATCAGGCAAGGTGCTACGGCAGAGCCAACTGTCTCTGACATCCCGCCCATGTCTAAGGCGGGAGAAGGACCAGATTTTTGACAACGAAATAAAAGTCAAAGGATAAAGGAGGGCAATGAGACAACATGCGGAATAATTCTTCTCCTTTTACCTTTCACCTTTCACCTTTTACCTCTCGCCTCAGGCGAGGGGGTTTCACCTATATCAGCGCCCTCATCTTCGTCGCTATCATGGGCATTTCCCTCGATGTTGCGGGCAGGTACTGGAGCACGACCGCCAAGAGGGAAAAGGAGAAAGAGCTTCTTTTTTGCGGCGACCAGATACATCAGGCCATCGAATCTTACTATGAGTCTACGCCAGGCGGTAAAACGCCAGAATATCCCCGCTCATTTGAAGATCTCTTGAAGGACCCGCGCTACCCTACTGTTCGCAGGCATCTCAGAAAGCTCTATCGCGACCCCATGACGTCAGAGGCTCAATGGGGCTATGTCCTGGCCCCAAAGGGGGGCATCAAGGGGGTATTCAGCAAAAGCAAAGAGACGCCGATGAAAACCGGTCATTTTCCGGCATCCTATGAGGACTTTGAAAGGGCGAAGACCTACTCCGATTGGAAGTTCGTGTTCATGCCCGAGCAAAAAACGGCGGCACCTGCGCCGCCTGTTCCGCCTGTCGAGGGAATAGAACCCCCGGTTGAATGAGGAAAGACGAAGTTTTAAATGACAAAAATAAGAGGTTAAAAGTCAAAGGATAAAGGTAAAAGGTGAAAGGGAGAGAATAGGAAGGAGCGCCGCTTGAGGGTGGAGGGGATGAATGGCAGACAGGAGACAGGTGAGAAAATATCTCACGCGCGCCTGTCCCGCGCAGCGTTGTTCGCTTCGCTCACTCGAGACGCAGTCTCCGACGCGCATAGCGGTAAGGCGACGGTGCGAGCCAACAAAAAAAGCATAAAAACAAAATAAGAAAAATGATTTTTTATTGCAGTTTTTCTCTGCGATCCCTGCGGTCTCTGTGTGAGATAAAATTTAAGATTCAATCCTTCACGTCCTTCATGCTCTTCATGGTGAATAACAGGATTTAAATCCTTGTATTATCATTTCAGGCGAATGAATGGCTGAAGGCTGACCGCTGATTTCTTTTTTGACCTTTCGCCTTTAACCTTCCCCTCACCCAGGAGACAATGACCTATGAATAAAATCATCATCCTTTGCATGGCCGCTCTGCTTCCCCTCATCCTTGCATCAAAGGCCCCTTGTGAATCCATAGACGAGGTTTTTGATCAGTTCGGGCAGGAATATGAGGCCCTGAAACCACCTGCAACCGGGAGTTCGATACGAGCGGATTACCGCATCGAACAAACGGCCGTCGCGTCCTTTTACACGACCAAGATGTTGAAACTCCTTGTGCAGCAGAATCAGGAAATAGCTGTGAAGTACAACACGATGCTGCAAAAATACGACCGGATTATTGAACAGAACAAAAAGATCATCGAGCTCCTGTCCCGACTCCCTGAGAGGCAGGA
>CAZXWJ010000021.1:29435-33067 GCA_964644375.1 uncultured Desulfobacteraceae bacterium
TGGAATGTTGGAAGGGAGAGAAAAAAGGCGAAAGGGAGGAAAAAGAAGGATCACCGCGATTGAGGGTGGAGGTTAGAGGATACAGGGTCAAAGGTTCAGGGCGTGCTCGTTGGCGGGTCATAACTGTGAGGAGACATCTCGGTGAACTTTTCAAAACTGCGATTTTTACTCAAAGCCGTCCTTTCAGACATGAGCTTTCAGCTTTGAGCTTTGAGCTTCTTACCTAGCCCTTACATCATGACGAATGAGAAACCCTGTGACCCGGTGTAGTTGTGAGAGATACTATTCCATTCTTCATGTCCTTCATGCTCTTCATGGTAAATAGACGATTCATCGTTTTTTTGCAGTAAACGCAGGACAATAAAATGTTTTCTAAAATCTTCAACACTATCATAACACCCCTTATCGGGGCATTGATCCTCTTGTCTGCGGCCTCATCGTACGCCGACATCTACGGTTATCAGGACAAACAGGGCCGTTGGCATTTCCCCGACCTCAAGGCAGACAAGACTTACCGGCTCGCCCTGAGAGCCGAACTGATCAAAGATTACGGCAGGATCATCGAACAGGCCTCAAAGACCTTTGGGATCGAACCCTCGTTTGTAAAGGCCGTTATCAAGGCCGAATCGGACTTTAATTCAAGGGCCGTCTCTCAAAAGGGCGCCCGGGGACTCATGCAACTCATGCCCGATACGGCCAGGGTCATGGAGGTCAAAAATCCGCTTGATCCCGAAGAAAACATATTTGGAGGAACGCGCTACCTGAGTCGTCTGCTGACACGCTACAGCAACGATAAGGTCCTGACACTCGCCGCTTATAACGCCGGCCCTGAAAAAGTTGCAGCCTATAAAGGCGTCCCACCCTTCCCGGAGACAAAAACGTACATCTCCAGGGTCATGAGGTATTACAAATCGTACCATGCCGCCCTACGATGAGACCCACCAGCCGGCCGGCTCCGCCCGGTTCGCTATTCGTGGGTGATAATCCGATCCGGACGCTCACGGTTTTTGGTCTTTTAATATAACCATGAACAATAAAATTCCAAAGATGGATTGCCAAATGCCCCTTCAAAACACCCATAATTCCAGAATCCTGAATCCACAAATGCCGAAATACCACACCATAGGGTTCAATAAGAAAGCCATAAGCACCCGCGATTGAAACCAGGACGATCAATACCAATGCAAAAATTATTATTTTCATACGGTGCATGAAATTCCCTACAATGCTAAAGCGAACGACCGTTCACATATCGCATAACCATTTGAAACTGATAAATTTAAATAGGAGGAAATTCCCAACAGGTATCGTCGACAGACTGCAGATAGCTGAATTTCCCGTATCCGTTATTTGGTTTTCAGCATTTGTTTTTTCTCTTGATCCTTTCAGCCTTGAGCTTCCCCCTTTGACCTTTAACCTTCCCTCATTCCATTATTCCCGCCTTCTTACCTACTCATTCGAGATAGATAAAACCGATTTTACCGTTTTTACCTTTGATCGGGGCCCAAATTCCTGATTTTGCCGGCGCAAAAGGATTCCATCCACCAAGTCTTG
The DNA here is from genome assembly GCA_964644375.1 of uncultured Desulfobacteraceae bacterium. Classification (GTDB taxonomy): domain Bacteria; phylum Desulfobacterota; class DSM-4660; order Desulfatiglandales; family HGW-15; genus CAYNYM01. The sequence continues at coordinate 30,990 of CAZXWJ010000021.1, forward strand.
CCCAAAGCCACCAAGCGGCATACGCCTTTCGGTTGGCATTAAGGGGTTCACTGTGGGCAGAAGCACAATCATACCAGTCGGAACCCACCGTATGGGAATTCTGCCACTCTACGGCCCAATTGGCACCATCATTCCGGGGATCGCCGTCGTCGTCGCCGTCGTATCCGCAAGTATCCAGGACGTATTTGTCACCAAAGTAATTGTTATCGGGATCATAGCATTCAATGTCATAGAAGTCATAGAGCACCTTATTATTGGCAATGCAATAATTCCTGATCTGGCGGTTTCTGAGATGGACATTCCCCGCTTCCCCTGTTCCATTTGCGTGCCCAGTCATGTAGACGAATTTCACATTGGGATAGTCTATTTCCAATTGGTTCATGAGGGACAAGTATAAATCGATATTTTCTTCGGTTGTGTCAACTTGCCCACACCACGACCAGATAATGACATTGACATCCGAATTGGCAGGATCATTTAGATAATCCCTGGTTCTCTGCGCCCAGGTTACCCTGTCAGGATTTCCTAAGTCTCCAGCTTGAAAATAGTCATGAAGGTCCAGTGCACCTTCAACTCCGCCGTCATTCCATGCGAAAATATTTGTGGGAAGGGAGAGACCCAGTCCCCCTGAATTGATAAATTCCACCAGTCCCGACATACCTGTTGTCAATTGATGGCCATGGGAAGTGTGGCCATATGCAATGTGAAGATTGGCCTTTGCCTGATCTATCGCCGATTCCGGAATTTGAGTGATATCTGTACACCTATGGTCCGCAATGATCGGGTCAGCGGCATGACCAGTCGGCAAATAGATACAAATTGATGCCAGAGCGACAAAAGACATAACAGCCAATCTTACTCGCACAAACTTGACTGTATTTATCTTATCCATTAGATTCCCCCTTTCAGCCTCTTGCTTTTCGTTTGCCTCAAATAATAGCAATCCTCAAACGCCCGAAAGGATCTCCCTTTTCGCCTTTAATCTCCACCTTCAAACGCAGCGCGCAGCCTTCCCGTTATTTTTTTCTATCCACCCGCTTTACCCGTCCGTGTCGGTCTGCCCGCCTAAGCCTTGGCGAAGACCAGTCCCTGAACATTATAGCTATCACATTGCCCAGTTGGGGGGGGACACCGTCTTCCTCTCCTTGACCTCAAGGTACCAAAAAAGGAGGCCCGTATTGAGGCCCCCTTTATCCCATTATTCAACAACAGTCACTCGCTATTAGTTTTCACTCTTGTCCAAAATAGGTTTTGAAAGTGAGAAGTTGAAAATGTCCTCCAAATGGGAGACTGTAGCCTTAGCAAGAAAAACAGAATCCCACTTGAAGGAGGATAGAATCATGGCAGGTTGTGCCAGGCTGTTTAGTCAACTTATTGATCCTAAAGCCATGATTCGAATTTATTTTGGACAGCAATGGATTATACTACTGATCGACATTCCATGAACCGACCTCCATGCTATCGGTTCTGTGACCGTCAAAATCTGTTAGCCGGATCCAGATCCTCTTCATTCCGATAAACGTTGCCTTGGGTGTGATATTCCAGTTGATAGTCAGAAATCCTTCGTCGCCTTCAACCGTTGTCTGTGAAACATCAAGAGAACACAGATCGTTTTCGATAACAATATCGGATGAAGGCACCCCTCTGCTCCATCTTCCCGTACTCCAATTATACATTCTCACAAAGATTTTCCCATCCCACCGATAATACTCCAACCCTATCGAATCTTCTTCTATTTTCGTACCGATACCATCCTTTATGACGAATTGAACCTTGCTGATATTCTCATAACCATCACCATCACCGACTGTGAGGGTAAAATTTGCAGCCACATCAACGGAACTCGCATGATCGGCCGGGATCAGCGATATAAATGTCGGTTCGGGCTCGAGACCTGTCTCCTCAAAGTTGGCTGTAACCGTTTTAGCACTATCCATGACAACCGAGGTGCTGGATGAATTCGGGTCAAGCACATCCCCGGACCAGCTCACAAACCGGTACCCCGTGTTGGCTGTGGCTGTGATGGAAACCTCTTCACCTTCGTTGTATGAATGCGCACCAACTGCAGGGGAGGTGGT
>CAZXWJ010000022.1:0-31891 GCA_964644375.1 uncultured Desulfobacteraceae bacterium
ACCATCTTTTCCGGGTCCGCAGGGAAGTGGTCATGGTACACCAGAATCCGATCCTCTTTTCTACAAGCGTTTATAAGAATTTGGAATTCGGACTCAAAATTCGAGGGATTCCCAAGGCGGACCGGAAAAAAATCATCTCCGAATCCCTCGAAATGGTTGGGATGAGCAACTTTGCCTGGGCCGAGGCCCACAGGCTTTCAGGAGGAGAGACCCAGAGGGTCGCTATCGCTCGGGCCCTTGCCTGCTCCCCAAAGGTCATTTTTTTTGATGAACCCACTGCCAGTGTAGACGTGGAGAACCAGAACGCCATTGAAAACATCATCACTGACATCAACGTCCAAAGGCAAATATCCATCATCTTTACAAGCCATAATCTCAGCCAGGCCACAAGACTCGCTCATCAGGTCATCTCTTTATTTGATGGCAGGAAAGTGCCTGCCACCTTTGAGAACCTGTTTTCGGGTGAAATCATCGAAGAGGAAAAAGGGCATAAGGTATGTCTGATTCACGACAAGGTGCGGCTCCGGGTTGACGCTGAGAAGAACGGAAACGTGAGATTGAGCATCGATCCCCTTAAGGTCATACTCTGTACGGATCAGGCCCTTGCCTGTGAGGACAATGTCTTTCTGGGACGACTCGTCCAGTTGTCCGATGAGAATATGTTCGTCCGTGCCGTCGTGGATATTGGGATCCCACTCAATATGCTTCTGCCGAAAGGCGAATTGAATGACAAACCTCTGTATGTGGGGGGAAACACTAAAGTCCTCTGTCCCCCGGACGCTATCCATGTCTTTTGACGGGATCCCCGGAACCACCCGGGTCAGGACCCGTGGTTTAGAGGGGATTTAATCCTATCGGAAGTCCCTTACCGGATCGATGTCCGCCACAACGCTCCCGTCCCTCATATCGGAAAAGATCATATCATCAGGCGACTATAATATTTTACGTGCCACGGTCCGAAGACCTCCGTCATCATGGTCATTTACCATTTCAGATTAAGGTCTAAAGCCAGCCAATCTTGCTCCCTTTCAAGCTCGTCAGCGTCTAGTCTTATCTGCTTTGTCTTGAAGTAGTCAAGGGTAAGGTTTATGTTTCTATGTATTCCGAATTTAGCTACCAATTCATGCCCCTTTGCGTTGGTAGACCCATTATAAAAGCTTGAATGGGGCAAAAAATCAGGCCATGCGTCCCTCTCAAGGCGTCTGTAATTATAGCCAAACTGCCACTTTCCGAATTTATCAAGTTTTCTGTGACCTAACTTAAATCCTGCGAGCCATCCCTCATTATCATCGAATCCGTCCCCGTCGATCTGATCATCAGCAGAAGATCTGACATATTGTCCTGCAATCGCGACAAAAGGAACTGGACCAGGGACGGTAAAACCTATTTCCAGATCCCCTGATAGGGCATTGTATTCATAAAGGAGTTTGCCAGCTGCGTCGGTTGAGTTTGTGCCTGCGCTATACTTGAAACTGTTACCCCTGACATTATCTGTTCCGTAATAGGCACCGGCCACCTTAAGATAGATATCATTCGTAAGATTCCATTTAGAGCCCGCCTGGAAGGCCCACATGACCGGATCGCCCGTGTCACTCTTTAATTCGTCAAGCACAAAAAAAGCAGGAGTGGCAAAGATCTCAATACCTTTGCCTTTATCGAGTTTGTACTTAATTTGCGCAGCAACTCCCTCAGGCCTTATGTCGCTGTCCCATAGATATGTAGTGGGCTGCCAGATTGGATTTTTGAACTTTCCGCCGGTAACACTCAAGAAGGTATAAGGCATATATTTAACAAAGCCATAATCCAGCCTTATATCCGGTGTTTCAAAACCATTGTCAAATGTCTGATGTGTTGTGCGAGGATTTCCTCCTCCGGTGGCAAGGCCGAACCCTGCCTCCCACTGATCATTTATATCAGCCACTACACCAGCCCTTAGCCTGTAACGACCTCTTGATCGGTGAGGTTGGTTGTCGTTATCCTTTTCCTCCCCCTGATAACGAAGCCTGAAGTCTCCCTTGAAATTAATTTTTTCAACCCATTTTGGAATACTCACCGTCTTGTCCTTTGTTTCTTCAACCGCGGCCTTTTTTGCCACCTTTTTAATCTCTTCTTTCTGCTTCTGTTTTTCATTTTCTATTTCCGAAATAAGACCTTTTGCCTCTTCAGAGGAAAGTATCCCCTTATCCACAAGCTTTTGGATAAGGATGTCCACTTCGCTTGCATTGACATTTTTTGGGCCACTTGCAACGGGCATCATCAGAAAAAAAAGTAAGCCGAATATTAACTTCTTCATCTCTATTCTCCTTTTGTTTTATTGTCAAATGCTTACCTTACGTTTGCGTTTTGCAGACAGATTTTGGCTCTATTTCTGAAGGGTCGCATGGACCCGGCGTTGCGCGGTCGCAGTGCATGGTTGGGGTTTGTTGAAAGGGGGGATGAGAAAAACGTTTAAAATATAATTCTATATGTCAGATATGATCAAGTCAAGTATCGATCGTTTTTACGAATGGAATTGCCTGAATTGAGCGCAAGGCAAACAGAGAAAGCTACCATGCAAGACATGATGAGAATGGGGGTAGGCCTTTCAAAGGTGACAATTTTTACAGCATAAAGGGAGGATTGGAGAGATTATCCCGAAGACAGGGTCTTCTCTATTTGAGCACTTTTTGCACAAGTCTCGCGAGTTCGTACATGTCCAGGGGTTTAGATGCATATTCTCGGATTCCGATCGCCTTAGACTGTTCCTCATTAATCATTTCGCTATAGCCCGTGCAGAGGATAACGGGGATGTCGCTTCTCACGGAAAACATCTTACCTGCAAGTGTCTTTCCCGTCATATGGGGCATGGTTTGATCGGTAATAACGACGTCGAACCTATCCGGATTTTTTTTAAAAACATCAAGGGCTTCCAAACTGTTTGTTGTTGCCTCGACGGAATAGCCCAGCCGTTCCAGCATCATGCTTAGAAGTTCGACAATGGCCTCTTCATCATCCACCAAGAGGACGCGTCCGTGACCACCAGGGACAGCTTGGGAAGTCTTTTCCACGGAATCCGTCTCCCCCTCATAACTTGGGAAATAGATTTGAAAAGTTGCCCCCTCGTTCGGATTACTTTCCACAGAAATCGCACCGCCGAAGGCATTCACAATGCCGTGGACCACGGCAAGACCCATGCCCGAACCTTCTCCCACCCCTTTGGTTGTGAAATAGGGATCAAATATCCTGTCCTGGATGCACGGGGAAATGCCATGCCCCGTATCCCGAACGGTCAGTCTCACGTATTTGCCGACCTTTAGATCATGAATTTTCGCTGCATCCTCACGGTGAATATGCACATTTTTGAGCCTAACCTCCAGGATTCCGCCGTTTTCGCTCATGGCATGGGATGCGTTGGTGCAGAGGTTGATCAGGATCTGGTTTATCTGGGTAGCGTCCCCCAAAATGGCATCGGTCTGCGCAGAAATGTCTTGATGAATCTCAATGATGGTGGGGATGGAGGCTCGCACGAGTTTCAGGGATTCCATGACAACTGAGCCGATCGGAACAGGTTTCAATCCATGGTCGCCCTTGCGACTGAAGGTGAGAATCTGCATGACCATGTCCTTCGCCCTCAGGCAGGCCTTGCGGATCTCCTCCAGGTTATGTCTGCTAGGGTTATCTTTTGGAATTTCCAGGTCTGCAAGATCTGAATTGCCGACGATGATCCCGAGGATATTGTTGAAGTCATGCGCAATTCCCCCGGCAAGGGTGCCGATGGCGTCAATTCTCTGTGCCTGTTGAAGTTGGGCCTGAAGGCGTTCGTGCTCGGTGATGTCCCTTAAAACCCCTTGGATGGCGTTTTTCCCCCGATAATTGACGACAGAGGGAAGAATCTCCGCCCTAAAGGTCGAGCCGTCTTTTCGACGTGCCGTATAGGTATGGCGTTTATGGTCGGATGCCTTCTCCTTAGTCATTGTCTGCAACCGATCCCGGATGGACGCATGTTCCGTAAGGGCCATGACATCCCATATCCCCAGGGCCAGTCCTTCTTCCATAGAGTAACCACACATGGCACAACTGCGCTGATTGAGAAAGAGGAACTTCCCGGAAGGCATATCGCAGATGAAATAGCCGTCCAGAGTGTTCTCGACAAGGTTCCGGTAACGCTCTTCACTCTGCTGCAGGGCCTCCTCCGCTGCTTTACTGGCCGTGATATCAAGGGCCGTGAAGACAAATTCGGAAGTGGGGTCGCCCGGCGTGAGAGCTGCAGAGTTGAGGAGAATATGTATCATCCGTCCGTCTTTTCGTTTCCAGACGGTTTCAACTGTCCCGACGCCGAATGCCTCAATAAACGGATGTTTGACCCTGCCCATCTTTATGAATTCCGCATCATCCGGATAAAGAATTTTTACGCTCCGGTTTTGGAGTTCCTTCGGGAGATAGCCGGTCATTTCCGTCATTTTTTCATTCGTCCAGGTGAAAATTCTATTTTGAGCAAGCCAGATGCCGACGGGAGCTGCTTGAAAAACACTTTTCAGCATGGCTTCGCTCTCGCACAGGGCCTTTTCTTTAGCTATCCGTTCTCTTAGAAACCAGTTAGAATAGTGGCCTACTTTGGCAAATTCGATAAAATTGAAACTCTTTTCGTCGACATAATCATCCTCGAAACGATCTGTATTGGTGATCCTTCCAAGAAAAGCCACCAAGGTTTCCGCATCGGTCTTTACCTTCCCTTTGAAATGCCTGCCCGTCAATAAAACGAGAGCGATGCCACACAGGAGAATGGTGGCATAGAAAAGGACCTGGTTCCAGATCTGTGCCCTAAGGGCCGCCCTTTTTAGAAGAAGCCCCTGAAAGATATCCTCATAATAGAACCCCGTCCCGACGATCCATTGCCACTCCCTGAACCCCGCCACATAGCTCAGTTTTTCAGTGATCTCGTCCCTGTCAGGCCTCATCCATTGATAGGTGACATAATCACCTTCGGGCTGGTTTATGGCATGTCGAAAGGTGTCTAGAATATGAATGCCGTCGACATGTGACAAGGCACGGGTATCCTTGCCAACAAGTATCCTGTTGCGATGGGATAATATCGATCCTTTTTTATCCAGGACGAAGACATACTCGTGTTGTCCGAGGTAAGTTTTCTGAAGGGTTCCGAGCACCTCTTTCTGGATATCCTTTTCAATGTCGCCCAAGTATTCCCCTGTACCGAGAAACCATCCGAAAGGCTCAAATAGTTTCACAAATGCGATTTTTGTAAAAACACCTTCTTCATTGGGTTTTGACCAGTCGTAGGTGTAAAATCCCTCACCCTTTGTGGTCACAATATCGATCATATCTTTGATCACGAATCGACCTTTTTCGTCTTTCCAGTCGATGATGATCGTGTCTTCCAGTTGTTCACAGGTCGCGCAGAGGACCTCATAACCGTCCCGAATACGGTTTGCAAAGTAATAGCCCCTTCCGTCATGAAAGCGGACTTTTCTCAGTGCTTCCCTGATCAGTCTCTGCAGATCTTCATCGGGCAAAATGTCTCTATAGCGCTCATAGAGATGTTCGGCCATATCATAGGCCTCATAGACCCTTGATCGGAGGTTTTGTTTCAACCGCTCTTCGGTTTGGGATTTCTGGGAATTGATCAGTGCCATTACCCGATGGATATCCCTTTTGAGATCGGTCTTACGCTCTTCGATTTCGAGTTTCTCGATTTCTCGAGATTCAATTAGAAATTTTCTGTAACCCATAATCGAGCTGAAAAGTCCTAAGAGCGTCACAAGAATGACGGCGATGAAACTGATTTTTAGGGGAAGGTTGACGATGGAGGTTTTTTTCATGTTCGATTTCCTTTGAAAACCCGGAATGCCCCATCGTGCCAGATTGCTGCTGTATCAAAGATTCGCTTCGAGGAGGTCTGAAAGGGTGCTTTTAAAAGTCATTTTTTACACAATCTTAATCGAGAAAGCAAGAGCAAGAATAGGGCCTGAACGGCCAGGAAAAAAAGGGAAGGCGTCCAACATGTCGAAGATGAGTGAATTCCGGGTGAGAGTTAGGTTTGGTGCATTGTAAAATGTCAAATTCGTCGTCATTCCCAGCTTGCGGGAGTGACGAAAATAAATTTTTTTGACTATTTACGAAACCGTCAAGTTTGGAAGGGGCGAGAGAATCGGGACAGGGTGTCGAGGTCCTGTCATCCGCGTTTGATAAGTTTAAGAATATTGCTGAAATCCTTAATCAATCATCCACACAAGAGAGGAAAAGGCAAAAAAGGCAGGGTCACAATGGACCCTGCCTTAAATGGAAGGTCAGGTTTAAGTATCGAATATGATGTACCAATTTAGTTTTAGATGCCGTTACAGATCCTGACTTGAATCATTCAGCCCAAGATGAATTGCACACAATTTTACAAGAACAGAGCACAAAACCAAGCCTTCCTCAACACCTCTTTCGCTACCTTGATTGCGTATATAACATCATTTTTCGGCGTTGTCCATGGGGGGAACGGTTCATTTGTCTAGGGGAAACTCCCGAATAATCCCGGGTGGGTTCCTCTGGCCAGAGCGAAGAACGTATATTTAGTGACCCGAGAAGCCGGATGAACACCTATAAAAGACAAACGCATTCAGACGCCAATCAGGATATAATACCGGATTTTTCTCGAAGGGATGTAAAAAGAATTCTTCCAAGCACAGCAAGACATTCTCCGTCCAGATGTCTTTCGGCACTTCTTTTATAGAGTATGGAACATGTTGCAGGGAATTCGTCATCTCTATCATTAAAGAGCATTACCATCGGAATGTTGGGCAGGGCATCGAACTGTAGGGAGACATCATAGGTCGCCTGGATATCGGGCGCATACCCATCCAGTGCCATGCCGGCCTCTTTTAGGTGAGAGGGATTCCCCTCAAAGTGTTTGGCAATGGCCCGCTCAACCTCATTTTCAAAATAAACCGTCAAGGGGCCCGTGTCTTTGAAATCTCTGTAAGAGACCCAGTCTTCTCCAACCGGTTTTTCAACAGGGTACATCAGGATATATTTGCTCAGCAGGACGCAGACCTCCATGCTTGGTTTGTTTCCGTCTACATCCGCGATACCCTCTGTCGAGACGGCATAGAGGTCTCCGAAAAGAGGAATTCGGACTCCGCTTTCCTGGATCCGAACGCCCGAAACTTTCGCAAGAGACTTGAAACCAATTTTTCCTATCTGGTTTAAGTAATACTCGTAAGTCACTTTAAATACATTTATTCGCGATGTCATTCCGCCCTCCGTTAATCATGCAAAGTCCTGTGCCAGAATCCGGTCCATGGTATCGACGTGAAGATCGGCGTCGCTTTCTGAAAAGAGCATGGGGCCCAGATGGAAGTGACGGAGCGCACCCGGATGGTCGAAATGGGTCAGCTGCCGATCCAACTGTCCGACACGGTGCCCGAGATTTTCCAGCAGTCCGGATGAATGCCGCTCCCGGTTTCGGGGAGAGGTCTGCCCGGCAGATAGAAAACCAGACGGACGAAAGGGTTGCCCCCGGTAGGAGAGGGGGCCCGGGTGATGATCTCCCCCGTCTTAGTGGGCATGACCTTCGGACAAAAGGATACCCTGTTCACCAGGAACAATAGGCTAACATGAAAATCTGATTGTGTAATAAGAACTTTTCTTCAAGTTTCATTTTTTGAGGGCCGATAACCATGTATGAGGATTCAGAGGGAGGTTGAAATGGCTGAGACAAAATACCGATTCGATGTCGCGGCACTACGCAAAACCGTCACCCTGTGCCCCGAGCAGATGCAACGCATCAGGTCTCTCTGGAACACAAAGGCCTTGCGTGACATTGCAGTTGAGATAGGTGAGAGTGAAGATGCAGTCAACAACTTCGCAAAAACCCACTACCTTTATTTTAATTACCTGAGATAGTCGATGGTCCGAGGTCATCAGATATTTACGCATGATGAAAACCCTGTTTGAGGGGAGTTTGATAACACTATGGGGAATAGATTTGAACGGATTGTGGAATCCATCGATGGCCTTCCGCCTTTTCCAGAGGTGGCCAGACGCATCCTTGAGCTGGCGGACGCCCCGGATGTGGGCGCCTCAGATATTATTGAGGTCATTCAATATGATCAGGGCATTACCGCCAATTGTCTGAAATTATGCAATTCAAGCTACTTCAGCTTGCCGGTCAAAATTTTTACCGTTGAACAGGCCGTGGCCCTGCTGGGACTCCATAATATTGTCAAGATCGTCCTGGTCAACTGCAAGGGCCTATCACCTTATATGAAAGCCCATAAGGGCTATGGCCTGAGCGCAGGTGAACTCTGGCGCCACAGTGTTGCCTCGGCGACTCTTTCCCAGATGCTGATAAAGAAAGTCGGATTAAAAGACGACGCCGTGCTCTTTACCGCAGGCCTTCTGCATGATGTGGGAAAATTGGTGCTGGACGGATACATAGCAGAAAAGCCGAAAGAATTATCTCTGTTGATACAAAAAGACGGACTGAACTTTACTCAAGCGGAAAAAGAGATATTCGGTATCGATCATGCCGAACTTGGAGGCATGATTGCGGAAGCTTGGAAGTTCCCGATATCTTTGGTTAATTGTATAAAAAATCACCACGTAAATCTGTCCGGAAAAATTATTCCCAACATGGAATCCTGGGTCAGGCTGAGCAATCTTGCGTATTATGTTTCACTTGCCGACGAATTCTGCCGTCATCACGAAGGCATTAGCTGCCAGATCAATCAATCCCTTCTTTTTCAATTCGGGCTTAAACCTGAACACATCCGTGAGATCCTGCGCGAGCTTCCGGAGGAAATGAAAGTCGCTGAAGAGATGTTAAAAATGAAGAACTAACAACTCCTGATGTTCAACGACCTGGGTCCACTGGAGTTTACGCCTTCATTCGCCTTGGCGAAGGGCTGGGATTCGACGGAAATGGTGGGCCTCACCCCGGGCTTAAACCGCGTCTGTCCTACGCAAGACCGACCGGCGAATGAGACAAAGAGGTTTTAGTTTCGGCTCAATAACGCGCACAAAAAAATCGACAAATGAACTATAAAAAGTCTTGACCTGTCTTTATCCGTTTTGTATGAAGGCAATCTCTGGGGATAAGGCGTACGACCTATTTCCGGAGTGGCCCCTGTCCAGCCCATTTTAAAAATTATTTATAAAGGGTTAGGTACCAGGGGCCTATTTTTTTGAATTGACGGCGACCATCGGGCGATTTTGTTTCACATCGAGGCGTCAAAAGATCTTGCCCAAGACCGTAAAAAATTTCTTGCTTCGATTTTCAGTGAACTTGTCGATCTCGAAGGGGAGGTGTTCAAGGGGGGGTATTACATGGCTTTTTTTATTGGCCGGCCCTTGTGCCCTGTGCAGGGAATGCTCGAAGATGACAGGGAAACCCTGTCGACTTCGTCTCAGAGCACGCCCGGCCAGGGAATCCTGCGGGATTGACGCGTACCAGACCGCACGAAACAAATGGTTCTTGGTTAAACCACTCAAAGAAAAAACGGAAACTCAAAACACATTCTGCTTGATGCTCGTGGACTAGGGTGAGTAAGATTAGCGTCAGGACGAGCGCTATCTTAAGAGGCCTAGAAGCTTGAAAAAATTGTCTCCTCCAAAAAGATGCCCCAGGTAAAACATGGGCGTCAAGAGAACTTTGCTGATAATGCCGGTATGAGCAAAATTATCCAGCATAATGATTCCAATCAGGATAAGGGGCCCGTATCGGCCGAATTTTTGATACTTTCTTGCGGCATTACCCTTGAGCAGGTTTTCCAAAACATGGGACCCGTCCAAGGGATGTAATGGCAGGAGGTTGAAGAGACCGAGACCCAAATTCATCAAGATCATGTACAAAAGGACTTTCAAGTAGACCTCGAACGGCAGGATGAAATAACGAATAAAAAGTCCTGCCAAAAGAGCAGCAGCGAGATTGGCCACCGGGCCGCTCAGGGACATAAGGATCGTGTCGCGTCTCATATTTTTAAAATACCGAATGTCTACAGGCACCGGTTTGGCCCAGCCAAAATTGAAGAGAAACAGGCAGATAGCTCCTATAGGATCAATATGAATAAGGGGGTTGAGAGAAAGCCTCCCTGCATTTTTTGCAGTGGGATCACCCAGAGATAAGGCCGCTTTGCCGTGGGAGTATTCATGAATCGTGATGGCAAATAACAGGACAGGGATCCGCACTACCCATTCCGCAATATCAAAAGTCATTTAATTCCCTCATTGAACTCACAATAAAGATTCCTTTTGAATGTTCCAGATATGATTTTCCCGTTTCCATAAAGACCAAAATTTGTGTATATTAAGAGGGATCTATAAGCTGAAATGCTCAAAAAGTCTTTAAAAAAAATGTATCTAAGCCACATGACTCATATTATCGCCCAATAAGTTAAGCTCTCAGGACAAGGGAATCAAGCCAAAACAGGTCTTGACGGCGTTCGGATGATAAAGAAAACAGGGAGGGCAACAGTGAAGTCCGCCAGGAAATCAGATTTGGCCGGGAGTTGGTATCCGGGCAGCGCTTCGGATTGTCGGCAGGTTATCGAAGAATTCGAAGGCCAAAGCCTCCCGTGTGTTTCCGGTGAAAAAAACATGCTTGGGGGCATCGTGCCTCATGCCGGATGGTTTTATTCAGGCGCTATTACCTGTAATGTTTTCAAATGTCTTAAAAGCGAGTCCCAGCCGGATACCGTTGTCATTTTCGGAAAACACCTGCATTCAGGAAGCAGTAACTATATCATGAAGGAAGGGGCATGGGATACTCCCCTCGGCGTTTTGGAAATAGACCATGAACTAGGAGAGGCACTTGAGTCGGAATTCTCTTTCAGGGTGGAAACCTCTTCCGACTATGAACCGGATAATACGGTGGAAGTGCAACTGCCGTTTGTAAAACATTTTTTTCCCGAAGCACAAATCTTACCTCTGGGCGTACCTCCTACCCCGGCCTCCATGAAAATCGGCGAAAAATTGGCGGATCTGGCTGAACAAAAAGGTCGAAAATTATTGGTTATCGGATCAACCGATCTTACGCATTACGGCAACAATTACGGTTTCACACCTAAAGGTATCGGCAAGGACGCTGTTGATTGGGTCAAAAACCATAACGACAGGGCTGTTGTGGATTTGATGCTTCAAATGAATGCGGAAGAGGTCATAAGAGAATCACTGAGAAATAGCAACGCATGCTGTTCCGGTGCGGTGGCGACGACCATTGCGACGGTCAAAAAGATGGGTGTCGAGCATGCTCACGAACTGGTTTATAAAACAAGCTATGACATAAGGCCCGACAGCAGTTTCGTGGGCTACGTGGGTATCGTTTTTTCATCCGGAATTTAGCGGTTTTCAGGGAGTACCGCCTTCCAAAATGTTGAGGCCGTTCTTTCCTTCAAGTTCAGATTGTTCCGCAGAGACCGGGACTGCGAGAAAGATCATATCAACCGATAAGGAATAAAATGGATAACAACAGAATAAAATTTGATTTTTTAATTCACGATTTGAAAGTGCCCCTTGCAGTTATTGAGGCCGGAATACTCTCTTTGTTGCAGCGACGGGATAAATACGGTTCAATCACCGGAAAACAAGAGAAAGTGCTGCAAAGGGTCCTCAGGAATACCATCGTAACGAGGACCCTGGTAAATGACGCACTCGAATTAGGGAGATCGACAAAAGGGATTATCAGTAAGACGGAATTTGCTCTGTCCGATTTCATCGAACAGACAATGGTCGAAATTTTCGATCTGACGGATCATGAGACGGCGGAGCAGATCAAAAAATGCATCAACCTTTCAGACCTGAAAAAGGCCATGCAACAACGCGGGATAGACCTTCTCATTGATGAGAAGGTCTGGTGTAGACACGTCGCTATGGATGAGAGCAAAGTTAAACAAATATTTAGAAATTTATTGAACAATGCCCTGAAATATCGCAAAAAGGAGATTCAACTGGCGATTAGTGAAAAGCGGGACTCTCTGTTTATTTCAGTAAGCGATGACGGCGAAGGGATACCTGGAAACTACCACGAAAAGATCTTTGAGTGTTATTTCCAGATGGACATGCGATCGGATCACTGTGTCAGAGGGCATGGCCTGGGTCTAGCGGGAGTGCTGGTCTTGGTTGAAGATATGGGAGGGGAACTCTTTCTGGATAGTGACACGGGGAAGGGGGCGACTTTTTCTGTGCAGATCCCCTTTTAGCCTGTGCCGAATCAGAAGGTTCCGTCCAATGGGGGATGATTTAATCGGAAATCACATGATGTCTTCTAGGTCCTTTTTGGAGACGATTATTTTGCCCTCGAATTCCTTCCAAAACTCCTTGTCCTTTTCCCTCCACCCCTCACCGAATTGTCTATCAAAAAACGGAGTAAGGCGTGTAAACCAGCGCCCGTGCTTCCGGTCGTTTTTTTGACGTCCCTCCAGGACATCTCTGATAAACACTTTGATTTCAGGCAATTTATCTTTCGGGACATAGGAGTGTGCCCCTTCCTTGATGGATTTAACAAGATTTTCAGGGCTTAAGGCATGGGCCGTCAGCATGAGTGCCGGAATATCTTTTTCAGTTGCGATACGAAGCAGATCATACCCTTTGACGCCCATGATATCAAATATGGCAAGATCATAAGTATTCTTGTTCAGAAATTTTTTTCCCGCTTCGAAGCTCGGAGCCTTGTCGATGAGACACATGCTCAAGAGATCTTCAAGCGTCTCAAGAACATCGAGCTCATCGTCCACGATGAGAAGCTTTTTCCCTTTCAGGATGTCGTCGCCTTGCATACTGCCCCTCCTTTCTTCAGCATCCATAGAATCGAACCATGAATCCGCCTAATAGGTACAACCATATAGTCTTCGCAGGTTTGGTACCGTTAGAGAAAAATTGAAGCCTTGCGTCCATATACATCGGTATAGGCGTCGGACAAGATCCCGGGGTAAGCATGGGGCTTATCTCAAGGGCTTTACGACGCACAAGGATCAGGTGATAGCATTTCACCAATTCCGGAAGGCGTTGATGGAAATGGATACACGAATAAAAGCGCTTAGAGTAAGGCTGTTGCTCGGAATGAGGCGTGAATGAATATTATCAATTTGAGTAGTGTTTATCCAGGAGCGACACTGTGTCTTTTCGGAAGAATATTGAAATTTTAACTTTTGAACCCGCTTGAGTCAACACAAATAAAGGATTCGACCTCCGGCGGACCGTATTCTTCATTGTAAGATGAGATTATGACCCTATGTTCCGGATATGACTCCGTAGAACCGCCTTGTCCATGAAATTCATCCGGAGGGTTTACCTTGTGAGCCCGTGACCAATGTGGTATTAAATATTATTAATTATTTTTAACATTAGGAGGCACATCGCATGGATTTTCATTCAAAGGCAAAAATTAGGCTGGAGCACTGGATCGGCCATAATGATCATCACCAGAAGGATTACGAAGAGTTCGCCGAAGAACTCGAAAGGGAAGGGAAGGGCGACAGTGCCCGGTATATTCGGGAGATGACGACCTTGACCGTCAAGAGCACGGAGTGCCTTAAAAATGCCCTGAATGCCCTGAATGAATAAAAGGGTGCATGGCATAGGGGATCTGTTATCCGATTGAGTTTTCGGATTCTAACAAAAAGAAGGGAGGTGAAGACATGTGCGAGGCGCATGCATTTGTTTTGGTAGGGGACAAAGAGGAGTTGCTCTTGGAGAATGTCGATGAGGTTGATGTCACCGGAGATGAGGTGAGACTCGTCAATATTTTCGGGGAACAGCGAATCGTGAAGGGCATGATCAAGAAATACAGCAATTCTGAAGGGAAGCTCCTTTTGCAGGTCGTCGAATAATTTCCATCCAAGAATTGTCCGCATATCCGATTCCCCCGATAATGTGGCCATGGTAGAGGGGTCCGAGGTTCTCCTTCGTGAAAAAGCCTCGTGGCCGTCTTTTTTTATTAGGTGGCATTTGCCTCCTTTTCTATCGGGAAAACCCTCGATTACCGCAGTGGATGTCGAAGCCCGCAAAGTTGATTTTCGGTTGTCTTGAAAGGGAGACGAAGAAATGGAAGAACGGATAAAGAGCGCTGCGCAAATCATTTGTAATTCACGGCTCACCCTGGCCCTTACCGGAGCGGGCGTCTCAGTGGAATCGGGCATCCCTGATTTTCGTAGTGCCGCCGGGCTGTGGTCCAAATATGACCCCGCCGAGTACGCGAGTATTGTGTCATTCAAAAACAGTCCTGAAAAAGTATGGGACATGCTGAGAGACATGGACGCACTGGTGTCCCACGCAGAGCCCAATCAGGCGCACCTCGGCATGGCAGAGCTGGAAAAACTGGGTTTCCTGCACCATATCATCACCCAGAATATCGACAATCTCCATCAGTCGGGAGGGGCCGAGAATGTCATAGAATATCACGGCAATTCCAGTACCCTTTCATGCCTTTGGTGCGGAAAGAAGTATACGGCCGATGAAAAAAGGGGGGAATACACACCTAAATGTGAATGCAGCAAGGTCCTCAAACCCGATGTGGTGTTTTTCGGTGAGGCTATTCCACCTGAGGCTATGAATCGCTCCTTTCAACTGGCCGCAAATGCACAGGCACTTCTTATTGTTGGGACATCCGCCGTTGTCTCTCCCGCCAACACCATTCCCGCCACGGCAAAAAAGGCAGGCGCGAAAATCATAGAAATCAACAAGGAAAAAACCCACTTGACGGATACCATAACCGACCTGTTCCTCTGCGGTAGCGCCGGACAAATCATCTCATCCCTCGTCGAGGAAGTAAAAAAAATCGCCACTTATAGTGCGTAGGTCCGAGAGGTGTCTCGGGAAGAAGCCAGGAGTGAACGGTATCACTTGGGTTTTAGAAAATCTTCCAGCCGAATGACCTTATCGGCCTTTTTCGTTTCATCCCATGATCCTTTGATCTTTGCCTTGCGCAGATCATTCACCATGCCTTTCAATTCAGGATTATTGTCTATCAGTTCCTGAATCTGTCTACTGAGGTCCTGCCATGTGCTCTCCAGCTCATCCGTATCGAGATGAAAGCCTCCCCATGAGGAGAGCAGGGATCCCAGGTGTGACAAGAGCCCAAAGTGGGTCGTGCCCTGCAGATAATAAGGACAGTGGCACCATAGGCTGATGCATTCGAAGCCTCGCTTCCGGGCAATCGAATGAATCGTGGAGTGAATGGCACTTGGTCCCTTATAGTTTACGGGATTGACTTCTATTTTTTTGAGGTCCGTTAGGAGTGCCTCGCTGGAAGCAAAGGCTGAAACCACCTTGTCCGTATGGAGGACATTGTCATACATGCTGCCGAGGGTGATGATTGTTTTTACGCCGATTGTATCGCACAGGGAGAGGATGCTATCTACGAATTGAAACCAGTGAAGGCTTGGTTCCACGGCCTTGAAGATAACGACATCTCTTCCGGCAAGACTCCCCTGAGCGACATAGAATGCACCCTCCGGTGGTTTGATATCTTCAAGTAGGCCATTTTTTATTTCCGTCAAAGGACGATTCTCATCAAATCTGTAAAAGATATCAGGGTTGATGCTTCCAAAACGCTTGGCATCCAACTTTTTGATGAGATAGTCCACCATGCCCCTCGATATATCAAGGGCATTGCCCCAACCTTCGAAACCGGCGATGAAAAGAGGATTCTCGAGTTTCGGGATATATTCAATTTTTAGTGCTGTATCGGACATGGGCGAAGTCTGACATTGGGTCTTGCGATTGTCAAGGGCTAGTTTCTTATTTTTATTGACAAAATTTAGAAAAAGTCTAAAGTATCGTTTCTTGAAAAAGGGTAGGGCATAACATTTTGAAATGTTGACGGAGGATGAAAGGCGTTGTCTATAGAGATTGAAGGGATTGCCCTGGAGAAGGCCTGTCGGGAAATGATTGAAACGATACTCTTCTCCCTTCCAAACGCCTATAAGGGTACCATCTATCGTATCGGGAACCCGCCCGATCTTACGGCGACGCGAGTTACCTCAGGAGTCATCGATCGGCAGCGAAACACAATATCCTGGGGCTTGCCTGAAAAGTCCGAATATAATCCGCCCGGAAGACCCTGGATCAAATACCGGGACGACAGCAATCGGCCTCTCGAGGCCATGGCGTGGTGTGTGGAAAAACAGAAAAGCTGGACATCGGAAGACCCTGTCAACGACAAGAGGAGTGTCCGACTGCAAGTTGAGGGCGTCCATGAGGATTTCCACCACATGGAGCCCGTACTCGTCCATAAATCCGATCTTCACTATGATGTTTACTCCTCGGCTGACTACCCTCGAAACTGCCGGGGGGATATCATCTGGAAAGACCATGACTATGTGGTCGTGGCGGTCATCAAGATACACTTCCATCCCAACACTATTAGCATCGGAAACCCGGAGACCAAGGTTATCAAAAGGTTGTCAAGATCCCTTGGAACCGAATTGTTGTCTTATAAGTTGCGCCAAGATTCCCTGACAGCCATGCAGCAATTGGCGAAGGACAGATTAAACGCTTGTAATATCCTTGCGGATTCCCTCAGAAACGCAATCACGAAAACGGGACTCATCTTTTCCCTCATCAAAATGGAAATTGGAAATTTAAGAGATAAATGGGAGGAGATGCTGCTAAAGGAAAGAAGGGAAGGAAATGCAAAACATGAGGCCATTGAAGAACTCCGTGCGGCACTCATGGCCGTGGATAAGCGCGACCAGAATCTCACCGTTGATTTGATCAATATTCAGGATCGATTTCTCGAACTCAAACTGCCCCCCGATAAAGGGGAACATTGGGTCCTGACGCAAATCGAGGAGAGATGGAAAGGGTTGCTTGTTCAAATCCCTATGGATGAGGCGACAATCAGGGGCATTTGGCAGTCGATTGACAAATTGAAAAAATCCCTCCGGTTTGGTGCAGATCCGAGCATCGTCGATGAATATGACAAGTTGCCACAAAATCTCAAGACAGAATGGATCGACCTGATTTACAAGAGCCACGACCGTTACAATGCAACCATTTTGGAACGTCTGATCAAAATTCTTGCGGATCGAAGGCTGAATATTCCGCTACGCGAAAGATCCAGAAGGGCGCTGATCCAATTAAAAGCCCTCGCTGACACAATGAATCAGCTTGAGCGAAACACCAACTTTCTTCTGAGTCAGGTCCTCAACGGCGGTGACAATGGCATGACCAACAAAATAAAGGCAATATCTCAAAAAAATAACGAGGCGATCCGGTAGTCACCCCGAAATGTGACAATTTAAAATGACCGACAAGTAAATACTGGACTATTGAGGTTTCATTTGATAATAAAAATCGTTCTTTAAAAAATATATTTGCAGAAGAACCCAAGCGCCTGTAGCTCAGCTGGATAGAGCAGCGGACTTCTAATCCGCAGGCCCGGTGTTCGAATCACCGCAGGCGCACCACCAAAAAAATAGGGACTTAAACATTATTGTTTAAGTCTTTTTTTTAATGTTTTGACGGTTTCGGGTCAGGTGGGGTCCTTAATCGGGGGCGCTTTATCCTGTTTCACGCGTAAGATGTCTTGGACTTTTCGATGAGAAGCTTTTTATTCCGGTCCAGTTGGTGAACCAAGGTGGTGGTCGCGGCAATGCAAGAGGCGAGATAGTCAATCATATTTTTGAAGGTCCTGGAAAGAACATCATATTCTTTCTTGAGTTTTTCCATGTCCATCATCAGATCGAAATCATGTCCTTTCGCATGATTCTCGCGCGGTCCACTATCTTCACTTTGGGAATGGTTGAACAGGAAGGATCTAAGAACATCTTCCTTTTTAAGGGGTGCCGGTATAAAAGAGGCTTGCTCGAAAGATGCGGGGATTGAGCTGCATCCTGCATTGGAAAAAGCGGAGTGTTCATTTGACCGCCGGTTTTCAGGGACGCGGAGACGACCTACCGCCATCGCCTGTGCATTTGTGCCCTCTGCCAGTAACACTATGCTCGTGTCCGAGACTTCCTTGAGTTTATTGGAGATGATAAGAAGCATGCTTCTGAAATCATCCGAAAGGGCTGCAAACTCCCCTGCCAGCCGTTGGGTATCCAACAGGCCCAAATGGACGTCACCGATTGCGGTCACTGTTGCGGTTCTCACATAGTCGCTAAAAAGAAATGAGGCAAAAGTTCCGATAAAACACCCCTCACCAAGCTGGGCCAATACCAAAGAACCTCTCGGGCTTTCCCTGGTTATTCTGACCTCGCCTTCTAAAATGACCCAGACCCAATTCCCATAAGCACCCTCTGTAATAATCCTCTCACCGTCCGAGAGATATTCCTCCTGAACAATGTACATGTAATCGACCAAAGGGCCTTTGATCACCGAAAGCGAACCATCTTCCCCTGCGCCTGAGTCCTGTGCCGGGCCAACCGGAGAATCGACAAACCGCGGAGGTCCAATCGTTTTTATCAATCCGTCATCCGACATGCGGAGCGCGTCCAGAATGATCTGCATCCTGCTTTGATCGACCACATGCGGTTTTTGTGTTTTTTCCCGCCGAAATTCGAAATTCCCTTCTGTCCAGCCGAACAGGGCATATATCGCATCAAGTCCATCAAGGGATCCGAAAGAGGCATTGGTTGGATTCCCGTCCGTGAAATAGACTTTGCCCGGCGATTCGCAATAGGGAGTCGCCATATGCAATATTCCGGTACTGTTGTTGCCCCCCAGGATTTGAAATATATCGGCGAGGTCGATAAAACTTAGTTCGCCCTCAAATACCAGGTCTTTTTCTACAGGATGGATTTCCCTCATTGGGTCCACTTCAATTCCCTCTGAAGGCTGCGTAGAGTCAGGAGCAGGCATTGTTTCAGGGTCGTACCCACGCCTGCCCCCTTCAATGCGCTTGCGGGAAAAGAGGGGACCTTCAGCTTGTCGTTTAAATCCCGATTCAGGGTCTCGAGGGGCACGAGGGGAATTCCCTCTTTACCGAGATCCCGTTTGTTATACTGAAGAATCAGAGGGATCTTGAAAATACTCATATTCTGTTCAGAAAGATTCTGCTGAAGATCTCTTAAGGACAGCATGTTTGCCTTTCTTCGAATCTTCAATGAATCCGCCACGAAAACAATACCGTCCGCCCCCTTGAGAACCAGCTTTCGGGTCGAACTGTATCTGGTCTGACCCGGTACCGTATAGAGCTGTACCTTGACGTCACAGCCGCGGATTTTTCCCAATCCAATGGGCAGGAAATCGAAAAATAGGGTCCGGTCACCCTTTGTATTGATCGAAACCATCTCCGCGGTAGTGTTCTGGTTAAATGCCTTGAAAATGTATTCCAGGTTGGTTGTCTTACCCCCGCGACCGGGCCCGTAATACACGATCTTACACTCAATAACTCTGTCTCTCGGATTAAAGGTCGCCACAGTTTTCCAATCTCAATTCTTCTTAAAAGTTTTTTTATAAAAGGCCTTCAGCTAAAGATATTGCCATTTTTGCAAGTCCAGTAACTATGAAGAATAGACGATAATATCCAGCATGAAATCCCCTTTGTTGTGCCCGCTCTTTACATCTGTTCGGCCCAGCACTTTGCCGTTTGCCTCGAAGTCCGTAATGGACGAAAAAACCTGGATAGCCGCCAGTTCTGTTTCCGGTCGAAAATATCGCAGGAGTGGTCTTTTGCTTGCCGGAAGAATCACGCTTACCACATTGCCGACTTGAAAGATAACCTTGAGTTCCAGAACCTTTCCCTTTAACCCCTGATCGGTGAAACGCACCTTGATCGATGAGACATCCAGGATATCATCCATTTCATCCTTTTCATCAACCAGGAGTTGAACACTATCCGACGGTTTTCTCCCACTCGACCCAAGAGAGGAAAGATCGAAAAAATCATCTTTCGATGGGGCCTCAACCGGTTCGGAGGGCGTTGCGGTTTTGTCCAAAGATTCTGATTCCAGAGTTTCTAACGAAAAATCAGATAAATTTTCATTGGGTCCTGAATCCTTGAGGCCTTCAAGCGTATCCTGATCATTGGGGACATCCGGGATTTTCAAATCCACACCCGCGCCTTTCAGCAGACTTTCAAGAAAATCTCGGATTTTTCCGAGATCTTTTTTTTGCACAGGACTGCTTTCTTGCGTCCATTGCTCGAATTGATCGATAGCGGCCTGTGGAGAGGCCAGGGAAAGATGGCAACGCAGGATGTTTTTTGCAACGATCAACGAAAGGTTCTTTTGTTTTAATAAATTTTTAAACTCATCGAGTGCTTGAGTATACTGACCGAATTTCGCCAGTGCAATAGCGCCTTCCAGGGCCGCGGTCTCCTCGGTTTTTGAAAATGAAAACATTTTTTTTATCAGATTGTGGACCTTACCGGAGAGTTCAGGGGCCGGAGCATCTTTTCTGAATTCCTCGAGCTCACTGTCAACTGTCTGAATCCTGTCCGTCACGGCATCGATAACTTTTTGACGCTTTCGCGACGGCCGACTCTTTTCCGCAAGCTCCAGGACCTTGACGTATTTTTTTTTGGACTGAGCCAGAAGCCCTTGAATCCTATAGAGCTCCGCCTCCCTAACAAGTGATCTTAACAATTGTTCGGTGGACATTTCGATTCCTTCACCCCCCAGAACTGGTTTTTAATGGGTGATTAAGATGCAAATTATATGCCTGAAATCCAAATGGTTCGGCATAAGATTCAAAACGTGTGTCCCCGTCATCGATGTCCAATGTTTTGAAAATAAGTAAATTAGCGCTAGTAATTTAAATAGGTTACATGATAGACGTGTCGGTTCCTCGATGTCGGGTCCCCCTACGTCATCCTAATGACCGGGGTAATGTTTCCTTTTTGGACAGATGTGATCTCCGGGGGTGAAGTGCGCTGTTAAAGGGTCGCGCCAGGAATCCGTGCAAAGAGTGTATTCGAATAAATACACCCTGGCAGATTTTTTTATTATTTTAATCATTGCGGTCCGGTCGTACGTTTCTGCGTCAGACAAAACAAAAAAGTATACACGGTTATTTTTGTCTGCTATAGTCCCCCGAAATACATATCGATTTTGGAAATTTCCAGTGAAAACCATGACTACAAAATTAGCAGTATCCGCCTCGAAGATAGACCGCTTAAAAGAAATATCCACATGGGTTTCGTCCATCCTTGACCTGGACCACCTTCTCGAACTGATCATTGACACCGCGACGCGGATGATGCAGGCCAAGGCCAGTTCTCTCCTCCTTTTGGATCCAAAAAGCAAGAAGCTCTATTTCAAGGTCGCCATTGGGGACCGCAAGGAGGAAGTCCGGAAATATGAGCTTGATGTGGGGCAGGGGATAGCCGGGTTCGTCGCCAAAAAAGGGGAACCCCTTTTGATTCCGGACGTATCGAAGGATCCGCGCTGGTATAAAGAGATCAACGATTCGATCGGTTTCCAGACACGCTCCATAGCCTGTGTCCCCATGAAAGTTGAGGGCGAAACCATTGGTGTCGTGGAAATCATTGATAAGGAAGACGGCAGTCCTCTGCAGCAAGAGGATATGCAGCTTTTGAGCGTATTCGCCGAATTAGGCGCAACGGCGATCGGCAATGCACAAAAGATAAACAAGGTCAGGCGGGAAAACGAGAACCTCAGGGAGGAACTGGGCAAGAAATACCAGATCATCGGTGAAAGTCCGATCCTTCAGAAGGTCATTTCCGATGCCTTTAAAGTGGCGAACTCAAAAACCAGCACGCTCCTCCTGGGAGAGAGCGGCACGGGAAAAGAACTCCTTGCACGCTTGATTCATCAGGCAGGTCCAAGGAAAGATAGACCCATGATTATCCTGAATTGCGCCGCACTCCCTGAAACCTTGCTGGAGGCGGAACTCTTCGGACATGAGAAAGGCGCCTTTACCGGGGCCATGGCCCGGAAGGTTGGGAAATTTGAACTTGCTGATGAGGGGACTTTGTTTCTGGATGAGATCGGTGAAATGTCCCTGGGAATGCAGGCCAAATTACTTCGAGTGTTGCAGGAGGGTGTTTTCTATAGAGTGGGAGGAAGCACTCCTATCACGGTGGACGTTCGGGTTATTTCTGCCACAAACAAGGATATTGAAAACGAGATTGCTGAAGGAAGATTCAGAGAGGACCTTTACTACCGACTGAATGTAGTGCAGATGCATATGCCCGGTTTGAGGGAAAGAAAAGAGGACATCCCTCTTTTAGCCGACTATTTTATCAATATTTTCAAACAGGAAAGAGGCGTCAAACACTTGGGTATATCCGAGAAGGCCATGGACAAAATGCTTACCTACAACTGGCCGGGAAACGTCAGGGAACTCCGAAATGCCCTGGAACGTGGCGTGGTAATGGGTAACGGCCTGGAAATACTCGCCGAGGATCTGCCAATTTTTACACCCAGAGCAAATGATCCGGCCATGGAAGTGGGACTGACGCTCAAGGAGGCCCTGGACAGGTTCAAAAAAGAATTTATTGTGATCAACCTGAAAAGCACCAGGGGCAACAGGAGCCGGGCGGCCAAAGTCATGGGGATTCAGCGGACCTACCTCTCTCGCCTCATTTCAAAGTACAACATCCAAGAGATATGACAAGGTCGACCACCCCTGAGATCAAAAATGGGTGCTGATCCGGAAATCTTATGTTACCGAATGAACTCGAACTAAAAGATGCAATCCAAAATCGCGACGGATTTGTAGATGTGCTCCCAAACATCTGAGCTGCAGATTTCGTGACCTTCAAAGGCATTTGACCCTGTCTTTATCTTCAGGGTCTCGCTTACCAGATAAATCTCCCGTCCGTGATCATCTTTGAATGATATCCGCAGATCGCAAGCATCATGGTCCTTGTCTGAAATCACGGTGACATGCCAGGAAAAGGTCACCAACATATCATGTTGCTTGATTTTTTTGATGTCATAACGAACGGTCGGTTTGCCACCCGCCGGGAAGGCCGCAAAAATGACTAACAGGACGGTCATTATAAGTATTTTTTTCATCTTTTCATATCCGCTGATGATGTAAACGACAATCGAGACGTATCATAAATGATCTTGTTCACTGTTTAGGGGGCCTTTGTTGAAAATATCAACTCAGAGGCAGCAGGTGATCTACCAGGCGACTGGATGTCTGGCGTAAATTCTGACTTAACAATCGCGCAATGCCTTTTAGAATTTTGACTCCCACCTGGGAATGATTTTTCAGTATCGAATCAAAACCATTTCGTGTCAGGATGACCAGCGTCGCCGTATTTCGAGCCCTGACCGTTGCAGAACGCGGGAAATCGTCTATAACGGCCATCTCCCCTATTGATCGACCCTTGGGCAGTGTTGCAAGTACCACATATTCACCCGCTCCCGCCCCCTTCAAAACATCCAAAGACCCTTCTACGACGAAACTCACATAATCCCCTCTTTCCCCTTCCTTGAAAAGAATTTCATTACTCTTGAGATCGATGAAATTCATATGTTTTGCGACAATGCGCAGCTCGTCTCCCGTTAGGGTGTCAAACATGGGGACATTGATCAGAAAATCTATGATAGCTTCCGACATCTTTGTGCCTGAAGGACCTTTCGGTTTTACCATCTAAACTCCCTCCCCTGCCACGGACCGGCTTAAAAGCATCGCCCTGCTGGTTTCACGTTCTCGTAACCTCATTTAATAATAGTTTCCGAAGGCCTTTGCAATCAAAGAGACCACCATTGAAAGAATCGCCTTTAAATTTGCAGTTTTTTCATGTAATTGCAAACAAGAAAATATTTTTCAAAACCTTCAGGAATGTATCCGCATCGATCGTAGCCTAGCGGATAAAATTCGGGAAACGGTGTGAAAATTATCGATACGGCCTTAATTGAAAGAGCTTTTTATTGTGAGTGGAGGAAATATAGTAAAATCTGTCTTGAGGAATATAGATGTATGCGACGTCTTCCTTACGGCGGTACAGAAAGTGTGAAAGAATCATTCTGTTGACCGCCCTGTGGCCGATTATCATGATATTTATAGAGGGATTGCTCAGGTAGAGGGTCTTTTTTATTCCCCTGTAGATTCTATCCTGCATGGTGACATAGCCCTCTCCACCCGGATAGACATAATTGTATTTGTCCTTCTTCCTGTCTTCATACACCCGGGGCAGGCCTTTTTTTATCTCCTCATAACTCATTTTCTCACAGATGCCGCTGTCTATCTCATTAAACTCGGCCAAAGGAATAATTTTACATTTTTGCTGAAGGTCTTTAATGGGCTCCGCTGTTTGGATTGTCCTTTTTTTTTGTCCCGTAAAAATCAGTGGAATTTTCTTGTGCCTGAAATATTCTGCCAAGGCTTCCGCCTGTTCTCTGCCTGCGGGACTGAGACTTGAATCTCCGCCGATACGATCCTCAATATTGAAATGGGTCTCGCCGTGTCGAATAAGAAAGAGATTCTTGACCATATCCGTGAGAAGAAAGTCTCTCACCTGTTCGAGATAAGGGATCTCATTCTTTATTTCCTCTTTCAGTATGCGGTTGTTCACTGAATCCAGTTTGATGTAGTTCGGCTCCATATCAAGCGGTTCGTAAATCGATTGGTAATATGCGAGCCTTTGTTTGAAACTCTCAATCGCTTTTTCCTGGCTCAAATGGCCGAACTCCTTCAGGTCGATTTTCTGGAGGATGCTTGCCTCGAGAATTTCTTTATCCTCATTGATACACTCGACAAAGAGAATGCAGTGGTCTCCCATTATGGACTGGATCACCTTTCTTCTTTCCCGATGGGCATTCGTTGCATCCAGTATGGCAATATTTCCCGTGTCTTTGAGGTAGGTCTCGGCCCTCTGCATGTTGATCCGCCCGATCTTATCCCTGAAAGCGACTCCTTCTCGATTCTTCGGATCGAAAAAATGCGCATAGGATGTATTTTGAGGAATCATTTTCCTTCTGAGATCGCCGTTATTGAATATCCTGACCCGCAAAGAATCATTTTTGAGGCTATCTCTCAGCTTTAGGGCCACCGTAGACTTACCCCGCGCGGGGAGGCCGACCATCACAATGCACAACTTTCTTTTTCTCATAACCTGGAACCCATAAGCTCAATAACCGGGAGTTTTATCCATGAAACATTTATAATGAAAAAAAACCCGAAACTTTTTATAACGGTTGCCGTAAGAGTTGAACTTTGCACATGATAGGATAGAACCATGATTGCGATCAACGGGTTTTTAGGTGTTTATCTCGCTTTTTACATTCTCTATGTGGCAGCTGATTTAATCATAGAAAGAATAAATCTCCGCCACCTGAAAAGGCATGGGCATAAAATACCGGATATCTTTCATTCCCAAATTGACCGCGTCGGGTTGGACAAAATCAATGCCTATACCATCGAAAATTCCCGGTTGAACCTCATTAAGGATATTGTGGACCCTACCCTGTTCTTGCTCATTATCCTTTCAGGCATTCTGCCTTGGCTGGATAAATGCCTATGGGGGATGCCCTTTTTGTTTTCGGGTCTGGTGTTTTTTGCGTTGCCCGGCCTTGCAGCGGGTCTTGTGAGCATCCCTTTCGATTACTACCGCATATTTATCATCGAAGAAAATTACGGTTTCAATACCAGGACCCTGAAAATCTGGATCATTGATATGCTGAAGGCCCTCCTGGTGGGTCTTGTTTTAGGTGCTATGGTATTGTCCGGCATTTTACTCATGGTTAAATACGGAGGAAGGTTTTGGTGGTTCTGGGCCTGGTTCCTTTTTGCGGGTTTTCAGGTATTGGTTTCAATTCTGTGCCCTTCTCTCATCGCCCCAATTTTCAACAAATTCAAACCCGTAGAAAACATCTCACTGTCTGAGAAGATCAGACATTTGGCGGCAGAACAGGGACTCACCCTCAGTGGGATATATCAGATGGATGCAACCAAGAGAAGTCATCATACCAACGCCTATTTGACGGGACTGGGCAGGGCAAAGCGTATCGTCCTCTTTGACTCTCTCATGAATGCACACGAAGATGATGAGATCCTGGCGGTTCTTTCGCACGAAATCGGCCACCTGAAAAGACATCATATCGCAAAACAGTTGGCCCTGGCGGGTATCATGTCTTTCATCCTCCTGTTCCTTGCCTCCAGATTGATGGCGTGGGAGTTGCTGTATAGGAGTTTCGGATTTGAAACCGCATCGCTCTATGCGGGTCTTTTCCTGGTGGTCATGCTGTGGCAGCCGGTCGGATTTTTTTTTGAACCCCTGGCTATGGGCCTTTCCCGAAGGTTTGAAAAAGAGGCCGATTTGTTTTCCACGCAAATTCAGGGGACCCCTGAACCCCTCATAAAGGCTCTCAAAAAAATGACTCTTGACAATCTTTCAAATCTTCAGCCTCATCCCCTGTATGTCTTTTTCAATTATTCGCATCCTCCTCTTACCCAGAGGATAGGCCTTTTACGAAAGGGGATCACCGACGATTTTCAATAAGGAGACGCACTATTTTCAGGGTATGTAAAATTTGACTGAGTTGAAATAATAGTTATGATAGTCTATATATGCCTAACTTGAAAAATGAGGGAACGATTCATCTAACAAGGAGGTTTTACGGGTTATGCAGACAATTCCGATACCGAAGAAAAGGACAGAGGTCCTGGTCAATGATTTTGTGCGAAGCGTCTACAACTGGATGTGTGTGGGCCTTGGCCTGACAGCCGTCGTCTCTCTTTATGTGTCCAGCAACGATGCCCTCTTCAACATGATCTTTCAAAACCGGCTCATATTTTTCGGCCTTATTCTTGGCGAGCTTGCCCTGGTTTTTTCCATCAGCGGCATGGTCAACAGGATGAAGGCGGGCACGGCATCGGCCCTTTTTGTGCTTTACGCGGCACTGAACGGTGCCACCCTTTCGATGATTTTCAAAATATACACCAGCGAATCCATCGCAAGCACCTTTTTTATTTGTTCGGCAACCTT
This sequence comes from uncultured Desulfobacteraceae bacterium, assembly GCA_964644375.1. Taxonomy (GTDB): domain Bacteria; phylum Desulfobacterota; class DSM-4660; order Desulfatiglandales; family HGW-15; genus CAYNYM01. The sequence goes on from CAZXWJ010000022.1 coordinate 26,828, forward strand.
CCTGGCATGCAGTATCTATGGCTGGACGACCAAAAGAGATCTGACATCCATTGGGGGCTTCCTGATGATGGGCCTGATCGGCATTATCATCGCCTCTTTTGCGAATATGTTTTTTCTCAGCACCGCAGTCAGCCGTATCGTGAGCTATATCGGCGTTATTGTGTTTGTGGGTTTAACCGCCTATGACACCCAGAAGCTTAAGAACATGGCCTTGACACAACCCGCAGATCTTGATGGGGCGGTCGTTAAAAAAGGAGCCATACTGGGTGCTCTCTCCCTTTATCTGGACTTTATCAACCTCTTCCTCATGCTCCTCAGAATATTCGGTTCGAGCAGGGATTAGCAGGCCGGCATTCCTTCTCAACATGACATCGAAATCGCTTGGTCCTTCGAAAATGGTTATCTTTAGAAAAATTTTTATGAATCTCGCACGTTATGGAACCCTCGTATCTAAAACTGGTCCGTGAAGGAAGACTCGATGAAAAAATTGAGCGCGGACTGGCGCTGATGGAATCCTGTACGATTTGCCCCAGAGCCTGTGAGGTGAATCGTCTGAGAGGAGAGACAGGGTTTTGTAATACAGGTAGAAAGGCCCGAGTGGCCAGCTACAATGCCCACTTTGGTGAGGAAGGGCCTTTGGTTGGAAGGTATGGTTCAGGGACCATCTTCATGAGTTCCTGCAATCTCCTTTGTGGTTTCTGCCAAAATTTCGAGATCAGCCATCAAAGACAGGGCCTTGATGTCACGGCGGAACAGTTGGCGACCATGATGGTCGAGCTTTGCAAACAGGGGTGCCACAATATCAATTTTGTAACCCCCACGCATGTGGTTCCCCAGATTCTGGAGGCCCTTCCTTTCGCCATTGAAGAGGGCCTGAACATTCCTCTCGTCTATAACTCCGGCGGATACGATGCCGTGGATACCCTGAGAATCCTGGAAGGTGTTTTTGACATCTATATGCCGGATTTCAAGTTTTGGGAGGCCGAATGGGCGGATAGATACTGCCGGGCTCCTGATTACCGTAAAATGACGGCCGGCGCGATCAAGGAAATGCATCGCCAGGTTGGCGATCTCGTTCTTGACGAAAACGGTTTTGCTGCAAGGGGATTGCTTGTCCGGCATTTGGTCATGCCCGAGAACACCGCCGGAACGGAATCGGTCATGAATTTTCTTGCCAATGAAATTTCCCCTGACACCTATGTAAACATCATGGACCAGTATCATCCGTGTGGGCATGCCGTGAAAGACCCCGTCATCAACAGGCGCCTCGCCGCACGCGAATTCAGGGAGGCCATTAGTGCGGCAAAGCGGGCGGGATTGAAACGTCTCGATCAGAGAGACCGAATCAGGATTGTCTTTGGTTTATGATGAGCGTCGAGAGGGTATTCATTGTTGGCGATATCCATGGGTGTCTCGACATGCTTGAGAGACTGCTGGATAAGATCGACTGGAATCCGGATTGTGGCGATCGGCTGATTTTTTTGGGTGACTATATTGATAGGGGCGAAAACTCCAAAGGGGTCCTTGATCTGCTGGTGGACATTTCAGCGCGCTCTCCTTTTGTCCAATTTCTGATTGGCAATCATGAGCATATCTTCCTTGAATACTTGAACACCGGAAAAATTTCGACTTTTCTTCTAAACGGTGGTGATGCCACCCTGGAGAGTTATCGAAGGGACGAATCTTCCGAAGGTGGCGTCGAGATCCCGCATGATCACATTGCCTTTTTGAGATCCCTTGAGCACTGGATCGAACTGGAGGATTACTATGTGGTTCATGCCGGGTTCCGTCCGGGCATCGATCTAGAAAAGCAGGCCTTCGAAGACCTTATCTGGATCCGGGACGCATTTATCTTTTCCAATTACGATTTTGGGAAAAAAATCGTTTTCGGCCATACACCCTTTCACGAACCGCTCTTGGAGAAAAATAAGATAGGCCTGGACACTGGCGCCGTCTACGGCAATAAACTGACCTGTCTTGAATTGCCGGCGTTTCGATTTCACTTTGTGGAGAGTCGACCCACTATCTGATATTGCTGACCTTGTTCCTGTTTTCGGTCCTATGATTCGCCGTTGAGCATGCTCTCCGCCTTTTTGACATCCTCTTTGCTTCCGATATAAAGCGGCACTCTCTGGTGTAAGGCCTCGGGTTTGATTTCCAAGATTGGGCCGTGGCCGTCACTGGCGTAGCCTCCTGCCTGATCGACCACCATGGCCAGGGGGTTGGCTTCAACCATGAGTCTGAGTTTTCCGGTCGGTTTCTTCGGATCCTTGAGGTCCGCCGGGTACATGAATATCCCACCTTTCAACAGATTCCTGTGAAAGTCGGCAACCAGACTGCCTACATATCTGGAGGTGTAAGGACGTCCCGTTGAATTGTCTTTTGTCTTGAAATAATCAACAACTGCCCGGGTCTTTGCATCCCAGTGGTTATAGTTCCCCTCATTGACACTGTAGATTTTACCCCTTTCCGGGATGCGGATATTTTCGTGGGATAGGAGAAATTCACCCACACTGGGATAAAGCGTAAAGCCATGCACGCCGTTTCCGGTGGTGTAGACCATGATAGTGCTTGATCCATAGATAAAGTAGCCTGCCGCTACCTGTTTGATTCCCGGCTGAAGTACGTCGCTGAGTTGGACCTCCTCGTCCTCCGGACTCAGCCGCGTGTAAATACCGAAAATAGTACCGATACTCACATTCACATCGATGTTGGAAGAGCCGTCAAGAGGATCAAAGAGGAGAATATACTGGCCTTTAGGATATTCAGATGGAATTTCGATGAGGTCCGCGAGTTCCTCCGACCCCATGCAGCAGAGTTGACCGATATGACGCATACGCTCAATAACCAATCGGTTTGAGAATAAATCCAACTTCTGAACCTGTTCGTCCTGAACATTTGTATCACCGGTTGCACCGAGGATATCGGTAAGGCCCGCCTTGTTGACTTCCCTGGATATGACCTTTGCCGCCACGATGAGTTCACTGAGAAGATGGGTAAAGGCGCCGGTGGCCTCGGGGTTTACCCGTTGTTGTTTCAAGATGTGTTCCGTAATAGTAATCCCTATACGTCTAGGCATATCTTACCTCATGAATACAGATAAACTGATCCCCATCATCTGTCCCGGGAAGGACAGATGAAAGGAATTCGACAGTCGTAAAAAATTTGGGAATGTCATTCGGATTGTCTGGAAAAGGCTCCGATTTTCTATATCAGTATTTGATCATGGTATCCCAGAATTCACGGTCCTGATCTCGCCAGTTCGGTCCGAATCTCTTGTCGCAAAATCCGGCCAGTCTTTCGTACCACTTGGCCCATGTGTTTTTGTTTTTTTCTTTGGCTTCAAGAACATCGGCCACAAACACGTCAATCTTATTGATTTCGTCTTTCGGAGCGTAAAAGGAGGCCCCTTCTTCGGCGGATTTTTTGAGATCCTCTTTGGAAAGAGCGTGGGCAGTAAGCATAAGAGCAGGAATTTCTCTCTTGGTTGCGATCTCCAATAGATCGTAACCCCTGACACCCATAATATCTAAGACGGCTATGTCATAATAATTGTTTTCAAGGAGTTCCTTGGCCTGTTCAAAAGAAGATGCGGTGTCGATCTTGCACATATCCAGTAGATCGGTCAGCAACTGGAGGATATCCTCCTCATCATCCACGACGAGAACCCTTTTCCCAATGAGAAATTTTTGAGGATCCATGTTTTAATCTCCTTATGAAATGTAGTGTTATAATGACATATTATAAGTTCGTCGTGTAAATAGTCAAGGTATAAGATCACTTTGAGAGGATGCCTAACAAATCGTTTCTTTATATTCCAATTTGTAAATCTCAGCCAATGTGAGGAAGATAGTTATGATTAAGGGGCCGTATACGATACCCAGGATGCCGAAAAGCTTAAGTCCACCCAAGATTGCAATAAAGACAAGGAGGGGATTCATCCTCATTCCTTTTCCAATGAGTCGCGGTTTGATGACATATTCCAGGATCGAGCTATAACACACGTTGTAGATCAAGTATCCCAGGGCCAGGCCGCCCTTACCCTGCACAAGCAATATCAAGGTGGCGGGAAGAAACACAATGGATGCGCCGATCACCGGCAGAAAGGCCATGATGCCGATGACCGTTCCCCACAAGAAGGGTGAGCCAAGAGAAAAAAATGAAAAACCGATTCCACCCAATATGCCCTGAATAATCCCGGAGAGCCCGTTTCCCAGAATCACGGCCCTTGCAACTTCCCGAAATTTGTTCACAACAAGTTCCTGCTGTTGGGGAGGGAAGGGCAAAAGCTCGGAGATATAGTCCTTGAGGCAAATACCGTCCTTTAAAATGTAATAGATAACGAGCAGCATGAGAAAAAAGTGTACGAGAAAGCTCATGAGATTGGATGCGATGGAGCTAAGCTGTTTGGAAAGAAACAGTCCCACATTCTTCCCTATGGAGGCTGCCAGGTTGTGGATGGTTTCAAAGTTCAATTCAATACCCACCACCTGGCCCAATTTCCTGATGCGTTGTGCCCACAGAGAGTCACCCTGAAGTCCCTCCTGAATTTTCTGCATGGAAACGGAGCTTCGAGTCCTCGTGTAGAAATCATAGGCCTCATTGGAAAGGGTGCCCACGAACCCTCCCACCGGGATGATCAGTATAAGGAGGATGAGTATCGTCATGATAAAGGAGGCGGAACCTTCGCGGTTCTTGAGGAATTTTTTGATCCATGAATAGAGGGGATAAGAGGCGCTCGCAATCAGGAGGCCCAGGACTATGGCGGAGATATAAGTCCAGAAAAGTCGAAAGAGAAGAATGAGAAACCCTAAGAGGACCACAAGGAACAGCTTTGACATGAAGCTTCTATCCCTGTTTCCGTTTTCCGAATATGAAGACGATTTTTTCAACCTGATCACCCTCCAATCATTACGCCGCCCGGCTTTGGATAAGAAGAAACAAAGCGTATTCTGTGGATGTTGGAATCTTTTTGTCTGAATCGCTCAGTTGAGATACCAGATCTGAATAGAATTCAAGCCCGTTTCAGAAAGTGCATGGAGAGGATTTCAGTTAGAGAGTCAA